>NZ_NEWL01000009.1:0-380091 GCF_002217665.1 Geobacillus uzenensis | reverse complement strand
AGATTTCCCATCGCGTTAGGCGAGTAAGATCCCTCGAAGATGACGAGGTCGATAGGTCCGAGGTGGAAGCGTGGCGACACGTGGAGCTGACGGATACTAATCGATCGAGGGCTTAACCTAGAAAAGCAGAGGCCGCCTGCCTACCGGCGAAACGCGCTGGAGGGCCTGCGAGGAGGCTCGAACCAAGCAAAGCTTGGTTCTGCGTGGGTGGTGTCACAGGAGCGTATGCAATGTGTCGCCGCCGCAGCAGGACCGAAGCGTCGCGAGCCGATGGCGGCCGGAGCTAGACAAAAAGCGGAAGCGCCGCGGCTTCTTCCCCCACACGGTTATCTAGTTTTGAGGGAATGATCCCACAACATTATATCGCCTAGTGGTGATAGCGGAGAGGAAACACCCGTTCCCATCCCGAACACGGAAGTTAAGCTCTCCAGCGCCGATGGTAGTTGGGGCCAGCGCCCCTGCAAGAGTAGGTCGCTGCTAGGCCAAACAAAGAAGCACGTCTTTTCCTTTAGGAAAAAAGACGTGCTTTTTCGTTTATCAGCAGGCTGATGTTTCGTTAGCTGAAAAAACGGATATTCTATAGTTAGTTTGACTTCTCCCGTAACTCTTGCAATTTTTCATCATACATTATATAGTAAAAGTAAGGTCAAATATAGTCAAAGTCAACAAGAAGGCGATGATGCCGGTTTCTCTCTATAGGCCATCTGTTACTGGATGGCAGCTGGTTTCATCGCCAAGCAGCTCGGTTGTGAGGAAGGTGGGAGGTAGAGTGCCCAACATTTCCGACATTATTGAGCAATATTTAAAGCAAGTACTCAATATGAGCGACCAAGATATCGTGGAAATTAAACGAAGCGAGATCGCTAATAAGTTTCAATGTGTTCCATCGCAAATTAACTATGTCATCAATACGCGGTTTACGCTTGAGAGAGGATATATCGTCGAGAGTAAGCGCGGTGGCGGCGGATATATCCGCATCATGAAAGTGAAGACGAAAAGCGAGGCCCAGCTCATTGATCAGCTGCTCGAGCTCATTGGCCACCGCATTAGCCAGTCGAATGCTGAAGATGTGGTAAAACGTCTTGTTGAAGAAAAGGTGATTTCGGAGCGGGAGGCGAAAATGATGTTAAGCGTGATGGACCGCTCCGTTTTATACATTGGCTTGCCCGAGCGGGATGAACTGCGGGCGCGCATGTTAAAGGCGATGTTGACGTCGCTGAAGTACAAGTAGGGGAGGGGGAGACGTTGATTTGTCAAGAATGCAAGCAGCGACCGGCGACGATGCATTTTACGAAAATTGTCAATGGAGAAAAAACGGAATTCCATCTTTGTGAACAGTGTGCCAAAGAGCATGGGCATATGTTTATGCTCTATGGCAATGATGACTTTCCGCTCAATAACCTGTTAGCAGGGCTGCTCAACTTCCAAGCCCCGATGAAAGAAGTGACGGCGAACGCGTTTCCGAATCCGGATTTGCTTCAATGTGAGACGTGCAAAATGACGTATCATCAGTTCACGCAAATTGGACGGTTCGGCTGTGCGGACTGTTATCGGACGTTTGCCCGCTACTTGCCGCCGATTTTGAAACGGCTTCATAGCGGAAATACCGCCCACTCAGGGAAAATCCCGAAGCGAAAAGGCGGCGTTCTCCATTTGCGCAAGCAGCTTGCTTTGCTGAAGCAAAAGCTTCAAGAGCTGGTCGCCCGCGAGGAGTTTGAACGGGCAGCCGAAGTGCGCGATCAAATCCGCTCTTTAGAGGACGAACTTCGCCAACGCGGAGAGGGGGAGATGTAGCGGTATGTCGTTTGAGAAGTTTTTCAATACGGCGGTCAGCTCTTGGATGAGCCAAGAGGGACCAGATTCGGACATCGTTTTGAGCAGCCGCATCCGGCTGGCTCGCAATATTGTTGATTTCCGCTTCCCGACGCTGTTTAACAGCGAGGAAGCAAAACAAATCGTCGCTCTGTTTGAACGAACGTTTGCCCATCGTTCATACGGGGGGGCAGGCCGCTTTGAGCTGCTGAAAATGTCGGAGCTTCAGCCGATTGAAAAACGGGTATTAGTAGAAAAGCACTTAATTAGTCCGCATTTGGCGGAAGATTCCCCGTTTGGCGCCTGCCTGCTTTCGGAAAATGAAGAAATTAGCATCATGATCAATGAAGAAGATCATATCCGCATCCAATGCTTATTTCCAGGGCTGCAGCTTGCTGAGGCGCTCGAGGCGGCGAGTGGATTGGACGATTGGATTGAAGGGCACGTCAACTATGCCTTTGATGAGCGCCTTGGTTATTTAACGAGCTGCCCCACCAATGTCGGAACGGGACTGCGGGCGTCTGTGATGATGCATCTTCCGGCGCTCGTATTGACGCAACAGATCAATCGCATTATCCCTGCCATCAACCAGCTCGGACTTGTCGTCCGCGGGACATACGGGGAAGGAAGTGAGGCGTTGGGGAATATATTCCAAATCTCCAACCAGCTTACGCTTGGAAAGTCGGAAGAGGACATTGTCGCTGATTTGCATACGATCGTTCAGCAGCTGATCGCCCAAGAAAGAGCGGCCCGTCAGGCATTAGTGAAAACTTTAGGCATACAATTAGAAGACAAGGTGTTCCGTTCATACGGCATATTGGCCAACTGCCGCGTCATCGAGTCGAAAGAGGCGGCACAATGTTTGTCAGATGTGCGTTTAGGGATCGATTTAGGATATATCAAAAACATCCCGCGCAACATTTTAAATGAACTGATGATTTTAACGCAGCCAGGTTTTCTGCAGCAATATGCCGGCGGGGCGCTTCGCCCTGAGGAACGGGATGTCCGCCGGGCGGCGTTAATTCGGGAACGTTTAAAGATGGAAGAACGAAGAAAGATGGAGGGTGATGAACGATGATGTTTGGCAGATTCACGGAACGGGCGCAAAAGGTGCTGGCGTTGGCGCAGGAAGAAGCCATTCGCCTTGGCCATAACAATATTGGCACGGAACACATTTTGCTCGGACTGATCCGCGAAGGCGAAGGGATCGCTGCTAAAGCGCTCATGGCGCTCGGACTTGGCCCGGATAAAATTCAGAAAGAAGTTGAGTCGCTCATCGGCCGCGGCAGCGAGGTATCGCACACGATTCACTACACGCCGCGGGCGAAAAAAGTGATTGAGCTGTCGATGGATGAAGCGCGGAAGCTCGGTCATTCGTACGTCGGCACAGAACATATTTTGCTTGGACTGATCCGCGAGGGCGAAGGAGTGGCGGCCCGCGTGTTGAACAACTTAGGGGTGAGCTTGAACAAGGCGCGTCAACAAGTGTTGCAGCTGCTCGGCAGCAATGAATCGGTATCAGGGCACGGCGGCGGAGGCGCCTCGCATGTAAGCACGCCGACGCTTGACAGCCTCGCCCGCGATTTAACGGCGATCGCCCGTGAAGGGCGGCTTGATCCGGTCATCGGCCGGAGCAAAGAAATCCAGCGTGTCATTGAAGTGTTGAGCCGGCGGACGAAAAACAACCCGGTGCTGATCGGGGAGCCGGGTGTCGGGAAAACAGCAATCGCCGAAGGATTGGCTCAGCAAATTGTCAATAACGAGGTGCCGGAAACGCTGCGCGACAAACGGGTCATGACGCTCGATATGGGTACGGTTGTCGCCGGGACAAAATACCGCGGCGAATTTGAAGACCGGCTGAAAAAAGTGATGGACGAAATTCGCCAGGCGGGTAACATCATTTTGTTCATCGATGAGCTTCATACGTTAATCGGCGCCGGCGGAGCCGAAGGGGCCATCGATGCGTCGAACATTTTAAAACCGGCATTAGCGCGCGGGGAACTGCAATGCATTGGCGCGACAACGCTTGATGAGTATCGGAAATACATCGAGAAAGATGCCGCGCTCGAGCGCCGCTTCCAGCCGATTCATGTCGATGAGCCGACGGTGGAAGAATCAATCCAAATTTTAAAAGGGCTGCGCGACCGCTATGAAGCGCATCATCGCGTCTCGATTTCCGATGAGGCGATCATTCAGGCAGTCAAACTTTCCGACCGGTATATTACCGACCGGTTCCTGCCGGATAAAGCGATCGACTTGATTGATGAAGCTTGCTCGAAAGTGCGTCTCCGTTCGTTCACGGCGCCGCCGAAACTGAAAGAACTGGAGCAAAAGCTTGAAGAAGTGCGAAAAGAGAAAGATGCGGCCGTGCAAAGCCAAGAATTTGAAAAAGCGGCGTCGCTGCGTGATATGGAGCAGCGGCTGCGTGAAGAGCTTGAAGAAACGAAACGTGCGTGGAAAGAAAAACAAGGCCAAGAAAATTTGGAAGTGACGGTCGAAGACATTGCCGCGGTCGTCTCGAGTTGGACCGGGATTCCGGTATCGAAGCTGGCCGAGACGGAAACCGAGCGGCTGTTGAAACTGGAAGAAATTTTGCATTCGCGCGTCGTCGGCCAAGACGAGGCGGTCAAAGCGGTGGCCAAAGCGGTGCGCCGCGCCCGGGCTGGCCTCAAAGACCCGAAACGCCCGATCGGTTCGTTCATTTTCCTCGGCCCGACCGGCGTCGGGAAAACGGAATTGGCCCGTGCATTGGCCGAGGCAATGTTTGGAGATGAAGATGCCCTCATTCGCATCGATATGTCCGAGTATATGGAAAAACACTCGACATCGCGGCTCATCGGTTCGCCGCCGGGGTATGTCGGCTACGAAGAAGGCGGCCAGCTGACCGAAAAAGTGCGCCGCAAGCCATACTCGGTCGTTCTGTTGGATGAGATGGAAAAAGCGCACCCAGACGTGTTTAACATTTTGCTGCAAGTATTAGAAGACGGGCGGTTAACCGACTCGAAAGGGCGGACGGTCGACTTCCGCAACACGATTATCATTATGACGTCCAACGTTGGCGCTGATGCGCTGAAACGGAACAAGTACGTCGGCTTTAACATTCAAGATGGGAACCAGCAATATAAGGACATGAAAAGCAAAGTGATGGATGAACTGAAAAAAGCGTTCCGTCCGGAGTTTTTGAACCGGATCGATGAAATTATCGTCTTCCATTCGCTCGAAAAAGACCATCTGAAACAAATTGTCCGCCTGATGGCCGATACGCTTGTGAAACGGCTGAGAGAACAAGATATTGACCTTGAACTGACCGAGGCAGCCATTGAGAAAATTGCCGCCGAAGGGTTTGATCCGGAATACGGTGCCCGTCCGCTGCGCCGCGCCTTGCAAAAACATATCGAGGACCGTTTGTCTGAGGAATTATTGAAAGGCACGATCGCCAAAGGGCAAAAAGTCGCCGTCGATGTTAAGGATGGAGAGTTTGTTGTGTTGTCGAAACAGGCGGTCGTGTAAAGAAAAAAGGTATGCGGCAGCTTGCTGCCCATACCTTTTTTCTATGGAAACCGTTGTAGAAAGGGTTAGACGGATGGTGAAAAAGAAAACGAAATTTGTTTGCCAAGAATGTGGGTATGAATCAGCCAAATGGCTCGGCCGCTGTCCGGGCTGCCAAACGTGGAATTCGTTCGTTGAAGAAATTGAGCGAGCGAAACCGGCTGCGCGCGGGGCGTTTCTTCATTCTGAGCCATCGGGGCCGGCCAAACCGGTTCCGATTACAGCCGTTACGGCGGCGCAAGAGCCGCGCATTGAAACGAACAGTGCGGAGCTCAATCGCGTGCTCGGCGGGGGAATCGTCAAAGGCTCGCTTGTCTTAATTGGCGGCGATCCCGGCATCGGCAAGTCGACGTTACTGCTGCAAACATCAGCGCGGCTCGCCGCGGCCGGACATACGGTGTTGTATATATCCGGTGAGGAATCGGTGAAGCAAGTGAAGCTGCGCGCCGGGCGCCTCCATGCCGAGTCCAATCAACTGTATGTGTTAGCGGAGGCGGATTTGGAATATATTGTAGCAGCGATTGAAACGATTCAGCCTGCCTGTGTGATTGTCGATTCCATTCAGACGGTGTACCGGACGGATATTACGTCGGCGCCGGGCAGCGTCGCCCAAGTGCGCGAGTGCACCGCTGAGCTGATGAAAATCGCCAAGACGAAAGGCATCGCGATTTTCATTGTCGGCCATGTGACGAAAGAAGGGGCGATCGCCGGGCCGCGTCTGCTCGAGCATATGGTCGATACGGTTCTTTATTTTGAAGGGGAACGGCATCATACGTACCGCATTTTGCGGGCGGTGAAAAACCGCTTCGGTTCGACGAATGAAATCGGCATTTTTGAAATGCGTGACATCGGGCTGCGAGAGGTGGAAAACCCGTCGGAAGTGTTTTTGGAAGAGCGGTCGCGCGGGGCGGCTGGCTCGACGGTTGTCGCGGCGATGGAAGGGACGCGCCCGGTGCTCGTTGAAATTCAGGCGCTCGTTTCGCCGACGAGTTTCGGCAATCCAAGGCGGATGGCGACCGGCCTCGACCATAGCCGCGTATCGCTGCTCATGGCCGTGCTTGAAAAGCGGGTCGGTCTGCTGTTGCAAAACCAGGACGCCTATTTGAAGGTGGCTGGCGGGGTAAAGCTTGACGAACCGGCCATCGATTTGGCGGTCGCTGTCAGCATCGCCTCGAGTTTCCGCGATCGGCCAACCAACCCGGCCGATGTCATTATCGGTGAGGTCGGCTTGACCGGGGAGGTGCGCCGTGTTTCCCGCATTGAACAACGCGTGCAAGAGGCTGTCAAATTAGGGTTTTCCCGCGTCATTGTGCCGAACAACAATTTGACTGGCTGGCAGCCGCCTGCAGGCGTCAACGTGATCGGTGTTTCGCATGTGGCCGAGGCGCTCGAGCATACGATGTTATAAACCGAATCAAATGACCGAACCTTTTTCTCTAGATGGACGTAAGAAATATAGTGGGGGTTGAAGCAAATCGGCCCGCTGCACGGGCACCCGTCGCTTATGATTACAAGTAGGTGTCAAATGTTCAAAAATGGTTAAAAATTGCCTTCCAATTGGTTTCAAACATTGGAAACTGTTTATAATGTTAGGTAGGGAGGTGAAGATGAGCCGATGGTCAAACGCGTTGTACAATTATTTTTTCTCGCGGTGGGCGGAACGTTGGGGGCCATGTTTTTGCCCGATTTGCTTGAGCTGTTGAATGTAAGCGACATGCCGCTTGTCAATAATTCCTATACGTTGGCGGTGTTAGGCGCGGTTGTTTTCTTTTTGTTGACGTTTTGGCTTGTCGATTATGTCGTCGATATGGTCCGTTGGGCTGAGGAAACGCTGGTAAAGGCGCCGGCCGCTGACGTGCTCTTTGGCAGTATCGGGCTGATTTTTGGTCTTATTATCGCGTTTTTAGTCGTTATGCCGTTGCAGTCGTTTCGCATTCAAGTGTTGAATACGGTGTTGCCGATTTTTTTGACCGTGCTGCTTGGCTATTTAGGATTTCGCGTTGGGTTAAAGAAACGGAATGAGCTGATGAACTTATTTTCTCTTTCCAATCGAATGACGAAGAAAAAAGGCGGAGAAGTGGAAAACGAAGCGCCGAAAGGCGGAGCGGTAAAAATTTTAGATACGAGCGTCATCATTGACGGGCGGATCGCAGACATTTGTCAAACCGGGTTTCTCGAAGGGCCGCTTGTTATCCCCCGTTTTGTATTAGAGGAGCTCCAGCATATCGCTGATTCTTCCGACGTGCTAAAGCGAAACCGCGGCCGCCGTGGTTTGGATATTTTAAACCGCATCCAAAAAGAGATGGCGATGAAAGTGGAGATTCACGAAGCGGATTTTAGTGACGTCCAAGAAGTCGACAGCAAGCTCGTTAAGTTGGCGAAACAACTCCAAGGTGTGGTCGTCACGAACGATTTCAACTTAAACAAAGTGTGTGAGCTGCAAAACGTGCGCGTCCTCAATATCAACGATTTAGCGAACGCCGTCAAACCGGTCGTGCTGCCGGGCGAAGAGTTGAACGTGCACGTCATCAAAGACGGGAAAGAGCATAACCAAGGTGTCGCCTATTTGGATGATGGGACAATGATCGTTGTTGAAGATGGCAAAGAATATATCGGCAAACGGGTTGACGTTTTGGTCACGAGCGTGTTACAAACATCTGCGGGGAGAATGATTTTTGCCAAACTGAAACTGCTGCAAAAGGCGCTGTAAAAAGAACAGGGGAAACGTCCAATGAACTACGAAGCGATCGTATTGGCGGCCGGACAAGGGAAGCGGATGAACGCCGGCATGAACAAGCAATTTATTGAACTTGGCGGCGAGCCGCTCATCGTCCGGACGCTGAAAGTGTTCGATGGCGATGAGCGGTGCACCAGCATTGTGCTTGTCGTCAACCCGGCCGAGCGAAGCCGATTTGAGCAGCTGCTCTCGCGCTTCCGCATCCGAAAGGTGGCGGCGTTCGCCAACGGCGGACAGGAACGGCAGCATAGCGTTTATAACGGATTGCAGGTGCTGAAGGGCGGGGAGATTGTCCTCATTCATGACGGCGCCCGTCCGTTTGTTCGCATCCGGCATTTGCATGAGCTGGCTGATGCCGCGGTTCAATACGGCGCGGCCATTCCGGCGGTGCGGGTGAAAGACACGATCAAAAAAGCGAGCGGTTTGTTTGTCGAACAGACGATTGATCGTTCCAGCTTGTGGGCGGTGCAAACGCCACAAGCTTTTCGTCTGTCTTTAATCATGGAAGCGCACGAAGAGGCGAAAAAAGCCGGTTACCTCGGCACAGATGATGCCAGCCTTGTCGAACGGCTCGGCAGGCCGGTGAAAATCTTGGAAGGGGACTATCGCAACATTAAGCTGACAACCCCGGAAGATCTTTTATTTGCTGAGGCGATTTTGGCGAGCCGCATTGCGGAGTAGATGGGGGTGAAGAGATGTTTCGCATTGGACAAGGGTTTGACGTCCACCAACTGGCTGAAGGGCGTCCGCTCATTATCGGCGGCGTACATATTCCGTATGAGAAAGGGCTGCTTGGTCATTCCGATGCCGATGTGCTGCTTCACGCGGTGGCGGATGCATGCCTTGGGGCGATTGGCGCCGGCGATATTGGACGGCATTTTCCCGATACGGATCCGCGCTATAAAGATGCTGACTCAACCGAGTTGCTCGCGCACGTATGGGCGCTCGTCCGGCAAGAAGGGTATACGCTAGTTAATGCAGACTGCACCATTATCGCACAAAAGCCGAAGATGGCGCCGTACATCGAGGACATGAAGACGATGATCGCCCGGCTGCTCGAAGCCGAGCGTTCGCAAGTGAATGTGAAGGCGACGACGACAGAAAAACTGGGATTCACTGGGCGCGAAGAAGGCATTGCCGCCCAGGCGGTCGTATTGCTGCAAAAGAGCGGGGCGTAATATTAGGGTGCTGCGATGCCATATGATGACGCTTAGGAAGTGGCAGCATGACGGATCCGGAAGCGTTCCGGCCTCGTGTTTTTCCGCCGGGGCGTGAAGGCGTCGAGCGGAAGAGGCCGGCGTCCGACGGCACAGCGCTGATGAGGCGAGCTGTCCGTTTTGAACTTTGCCGCGATAAACGGTACAATAATAGCACAAGTTTTTGATGAAAGTGGAGGGGTTGGACGATGGCAAAAGACGTGCGCGTACGCTATGCGCCGAGCCCGACCGGTCATTTGCATATCGGCGGGGCGCGGACAGCGCTGTTTAACTATTTATTTGCCCGCCATCACGGCGGAAAAATGGTCGTCCGCATCGAGGATACGGATATTGAACGGAACGTTGAAGGCGGCGAAGAGTCGCAGCTTGAAAACTTACAATGGCTCGGCATTGATTATGATGAATCGGTTGATAAAGACGGTGGCTACGGGCCGTATCGGCAGACGGAGCGGCTAGACATCTACCGGAAGTATGTAAACGAATTGCTCGAACAAGGGCATGCGTACAAATGTTTTTGCACACCGGAAGAGCTCGAGCGGGAACGGGAGGAGCAGCGGGCGGCCGGTATTGCCGCTCCGCAATACAGTGGCAAATGCCGCCATTTAACGCCGGAGCAAGTCGCTGAACTTGAAGCCCAAGGGAAGCCGTATACGATCCGCCTGAAAGTGCCGGAAGGGAAAACGTACGAAGTGAACGATCTAGTGCGCGGCAACGTGACGTTTGAGTCGAAAGACGTCGGCGATTGGGTCATTATGAAGGCGAACGGTATTCCGACGTACAATTTTGCCGTCGTCATTGATGACCATTTGATGGAAATCAGCCATGTGTTCCGCGGCGAGGAGCATTTGTCCAACACGCCGAAACAGCTCATGGTGTATGAATATTTCGGTTGGGAGCCGCCGCAGTTCGCCCATTTGACGCTGATTGTCAACGAGCAGCGGAAAAAGCTGTCCAAGCGCGATGAATCGATCATTCAGTTTGTGTCGCAATATAAAGAACTCGGCTATTTGCCGGAGGCGATGTTCAACTTTTTCGCCCTCCTTGGCTGGTCGCCGGAAGGGGAAGAAGAAATTTTTACGAAAGACGAACTGATCCGCATTTTTGACGTCGCCCGACTGTCGAAATCGCCGTCGATGTTTGATACGAAAAAGCTGACATGGATGAACAATCAATATATCAAAAAGCTTGATCTCGACCGGCTTGTCGAGCTGGCGCTGCCGCATTTAGTGAAAGCGGGGCGCCTGCCGGCAGACATGAGCGATGAGCAGCGGCAATGGGCGCGCGATTTGATTGCCTTGTACCAAGAGCAAATGAGCTACGGAGCGGAGATTGTTCCGCTGTCCGAGCTGTTCTTTAAAGAAGAAGTCGAATATGAAGACGAAGCCCGCCAAGTGCTCGCCGAAGAACAAGTGCCGGATGTGCTTTCTGCCTTTTTAGCGAACGTGCGGGAGCTTGAACCGTTTACGGCCGATGAGATTAAAGCAGCGATCAAAGCAGTGCAAAAATCGACTGGACAAAAAGGGAAGAAGCTGTTCATGCCGATCCGCGCCGCAGTGACCGGGCAAACGCACGGACCGGAGCTGCCGTTTGCCATTCAGCTGCTCGGCAAACAAAAGGTGATCGAACGGCTCGAACGGGCGCTGCAAGAAAAATTTTAGTTGATCTTGTATGCACGTTTGCTTTGCAGCTGTGGTATAATAATACAAAGTTTGTCGGTTGAACAAGCACACATAATGATAAAGCGTTGACGAGGAGAAGTAGGTGACATCGGCATTCCAGAGAGAACCGTCTTGGCTGGGAGCGGTTTATGCCCGATGTTGTCTGAAATGCGCCTCGGAGCCTCCTTTCGAACCGGAACAGAGACGTTCTGCAGTAGAGGGGAGCGGAGCATCTCCGTTATCGGACTCGAGCGAGCGAAACGGCGCATCCGTTTCGCTAAACAGAGTGGAACCGCGCCAAAAGCGTCTCTGTGTCTTCGGCACAGAGACGCTTTTCTATTCATCATCAAATGGGATGGAGGGAGGACATTATGTTTAAAACATTAAAAGAAGACATCGAAGTCATTTTCGAACAAGACCCGGCAGCAAGAAGCTATTTGGAAGTGATTTTAACGTATTCCGGGTTGCATGCCATCTGGGCGCACCGGATCGCCCATGCGCTTTACAAACGGAAATTTTTCTTTCTTGCCCGTTTGATTTCGCAAATTAGCCGCTTTTTCACCGGCATTGAAATCCATCCGGGCGCAAAAATCGGCCGCCGCTTTTTCATCGATCACGGCATGGGAGTGGTCATCGGCGAGACGTGCGAAATCGGCGACAACGTCACTGTCTATCAAGGGGTTACATTAGGTGGGACAGGAAAAGAAAAAGGGAAGCGCCATCCGACGATTAAAGATAACTGTTTGATCGCTGCCGGCGCGAAAGTGCTCGGTTCGATTACGATCGGGGAAAACTCAAAGATCGGCGCAGGGTCGGTTGTGTTAAAAGACGTGCCGCCCAATTCGACGGTTGTCGGCATCCCTGGCCGCGTTGTCGTGCGCGATGGGGTAAAGGTGAGAAAAGATTTAAACCATACCGATTTGCCGGATCCGATCGCCGACCGGTTCCGGGAGCTTGAAGCCGAAATCGCCCGGCTGCAAAGCGAGCTTGAGGCATTGAAACACCAAGAAAGGAAGAACGAATATGAGCAGCATCCGGCTTTATAATACGCTGACGCGGACAAAGGAAACGTTTGAGCCGCTCGAGCCGAACAAAGTGAAAATGTATGTTTGCGGCCCGACGGTCTATA
Source organism: Geobacillus uzenensis (assembly GCF_002217665.1). Lineage (NCBI taxonomy): Bacteria > Bacillati > Bacillota > Bacilli > Caryophanales > Anoxybacillaceae > Geobacillus > Geobacillus uzenensis. The sequence continues at coordinate 367,989 of NZ_NEWL01000009.1, read as the reverse complement.
ATTATATTCATATCGGCAATGCCCGCGCCGCCATCGTCTTTGACACGATCCGCCGCTATTTGGAGTTCCGCGGCTATGATGTGACATATGTGTCCAACTTTACGGATGTGGATGATAAGCTGATCAAGGCTGCCCGCGAGCTCGGCGAGAGCGTTCCGGCGATCGCGGAGCGGTTTATTGAAGCGTATTTTGAGGACATTCAAGCGCTCGGCTGCAAAAAAGCGGATATCCATCCGCGCGTGACGGAAAATATCGGAACGATTATCGAATTTATTCAAGCGCTTATTGATAAAGGGTATGCGTACGAAGTTGACGGCGACGTATACTATCGGACGCGCAAGTTTCAAGGCTATGGCAAACTGTCGCACCAGTCGATTGACGAACTGCAGGCGGGAGCGCGCATCGAAGTGGGGGAAAAGAAAGACGATCCGCTCGATTTTGCCCTTTGGAAAGCCGCCAAAGAAGGAGAGATTTCTTGGGACAGCCCATGGGGGAAAGGGCGGCCCGGCTGGCATATCGAATGCTCGGCGATGGCGCGCAAATATTTAGGCGATACGATCGACATTCATGCCGGCGGCCAAGACTTGACGTTTCCGCACCATGAAAACGAAATTGCCCAGTCGGAGGCGCTGACCGGCAAACCGTTTGCGAAATATTGGCTGCACAATGGGTATTTAAATATTAACAACGAAAAAATGTCCAAGTCGCTCGGCAATTTTGTGCTCGTTCATGACATCATCCGGCAGATTGATCCGCAAGTGTTGCGTTTCTTTATGCTGTCGGTGCACTACCGCCACCCGATCAACTACAGCGAGGAGCTGCTTGAGAGCGCGCGGCGCGGGCTCGAACGGTTGAAGACAGCATACGGCAACTTGCAGCACCGGCTTGGAGCGAGCACGAACTTAACCGACAACGATGAGGAGTGGCTTTCGCGCCTTGCGGATGTCCGTGCCTCGTTCATTCGTGAAATGGACGATGATTTCAACACCGCCAACGGCATTGCTGTCCTGTTTGAACTCGCCAAGCAAGCGAACTTGTATTTGCAGGAGAAAACGACGTCTGAGAACGTCATTCATGCGTTTTTGCGCGAGTTTGAGCAGCTGGCGGATGTGCTCGGCCTTACTTTGAAACAAGAAGAGCTGCTTGACGAAGAAATTGAGGCGCTGATCCGCCAGCGCAACGAAGCGCGGAAAAACCGTGACTTTGCCTTAGCCGACCGCATCCGTGACGAGCTGAAAGCGAAAAATATCATTTTGGAAGATACGCCGCAGGGGACGAGATGGAAACGGGGATCGTAAACAATGGCACGGTTTGAGATGATCCATGATGTGAAGCAATTAAACGGCCTGGCGCTCGCTTATATGGGGGACGCCGTTTACGAGGTGTATGTGCGCCGCCATTTGCTTGCAACCGGCAACGTTCGGCCGCATGAACTGCATCGGCGGGCGATCCGCTATGTGTCAGCGCGGGCGCAGGCGAAAGTCATTTTAGCTTTGCTTGATGAAGACGCGTTGACCGACGAGGAGAAAGCCATCGTCCGCCGCGGCCGCAACGCTAAATCCGGCACGATCCCGAAAAACACGGATGTCCAGACGTATCGGCATAGTACAGCGTTTGAAGCATTAATCGGGTACCATTTTTTAAGGAACGATGAAAGGCGAATCGATGAGCTAATCGATCGTTCATTTGCCATTATTGAAAGGGAAGAAAGGGCGTTGGAATGATGGATTACATTATCGGCAGAAATCCGGTCATTGAAGCGCTTAAATCTGGGCGCGACATCAATAAAATTTGGATCGCCGAAGGGGCGCAGCGCCACGCCGTCGAGCCCGTTCTCGAATGGGCGAAGCGGCGGGGCGTGCTCGTCCAATATGTCCCGAAGCGCAAGCTCGATCAAATGGCCGAAGGGGCGCACCAAGGGGTCATCGCCCAAGCGGCGGCGTACCGCTACTATGAGGTGGATGACTTATTCGCCCGTGCCGCTGAACGCGGGGAGGCGCCGTTTTTCCTTGTGTTGGACGAGCTCGAGGATCCGCATAATTTAGGCGCCATCATGCGTACGGCCGATGCGGTGGGGGCGCATGGGCTCATCATCCCGAAGCGGCGTTCGGTCGGGCTGACGCCAACGGTCGCGAAGGCGTCAACCGGAGCCATTGAGCACGTTCCGGTTGCGCGCGTGACGAACTTGGCGCGGACGATCGACGAGCTGAAAGAGCGGGGCGTGTGGGTAGCCGGCACCGATGCGGCCGCCAAAGACGACTATCGTTCGCTTGACGGTACGATGCCGCTGGCGCTTGTGATCGGCAGCGAAGGAAAAGGCATTAGTCGCTTAGTGCTCGAAAAGTGTGATTTTCTATTCCGGCTGCCGATGCGCGGGCATGTCACCTCGCTTAACGCTTCTGTTGCCGCCAGCCTGCTCATGTATGAGGTGTACCGGAAGCGGTATCCATTAGGGGAATAGCCGATGAACATTTTGATTGTTGACGGCTATAACATCATTGGGGCATGGCCGGCGCTGCGCCGGTTAAAAGAAGAGGGCGATCTGGCCGCAGCAAGGGATTTGCTGATTGATAAAATGGCCGATTACAAAGGGTTCACCGGGGATCATGTCATCATCGTTTTTGACGCCCACCTCGTGCAAGGGAACGAGAAAAAGTATAAAAATTACGATCTTGACGTCATTTTTACAAAGGAAAATGAGACAGCCGACGAACGGATTGAACGGTTGGCGAAAACGTTAATGAATGCACGCACAAAGGTATATGTAGCGACGTCTGACTATACGGAGCAATGGACGGTGTTCAGCCAAGGCGCCTTGCGCAAATCGGCGCGCGAACTGCTGTACGAAATCGAGGCAGTCGAGCGGGACATTTCCAAAAAACTGCGGGATATCAAGCAGCGCACCCCGATTTCGAAAATGCCGCTCAATGACCGAGTTGCCGAAATTTTTGAAAAATGGCGAAGAGGACAAAAATGAGCGGTTGACGCTGTAAAAATTTGTACTGTATAATAAATGTTAGCGATTGATGCGGTCGGGGGGATCAGCGTGGGGGAATGCTTCAAAGTAGACAAAGCAAGGGACTATCAACAGCTTGAGGATGAACAACTTGTCGCACTCGTTCATAAAGGGGATGGGGAGGCGCTTGATTTTTTAATTCATAAATACCAAAACTTTGTGCGTGCCAAAGCCCGCTCGTACTTTTTAGTCGGGGCCGATCGGGAAGATATCGTGCAGGAGGGGATGATCGGGCTGTATAAGGCAGTCCGCGATTTTAAGGGGGACAAGCTTTCTTCATTTAAAGCGTTTGCAGAACTTTGCATCACAAGGCAAATGATCACCGCCATTAAAACGGCGACCCGCCAAAAACACATTCCGCTCAACTCTTACGTTTCCTTGGACAAGCCCATTTACGATGACGAATCAGATCGGACGCTCATGGATGTGTTGTCCGGCGCGCAGGCGACAGACCCGGAAGAATTGATTGTCAACCGCGAGGAAGTCGACGATATCGAGTTGAAGATGACGGAGCTGCTGAGCGACTTGGAGCGGAAAGTGCTTGCTTTATATTTGGATGGGCGCTCGTACCAAGAGATTTCTGAAGAATTGAACCGCCATGTCAAATCGATCGACAACGCCTTGCAACGCGTCAAACGGAAGCTCGAAAAGTATTTAGAATACCGAGAGATCAGCTTATAGGCGGCGCACCGGCCTGCGGCGAGGGCGAACCAAAAGATGGCGTTGACAGCAGAAACATTGATATGATAAATTTTTATGGACATCCTGCGGGAACGGTGAAAGGTTTATGCGCCAAAAAGTCACGTTGGCTTGCGCGCAATGCGGAAGCCGAAATTATACAACTACAAAACAGATCGGCCGCCTCGGTGAGCGCTTGACGGCCAACAAATTTTGCCCAGTATGCAACAAGCATACCGCCCATCGCGAAACGAAGTGAGCGATGGGGACAGTTTTGAGCGATCGTGGAGGTACGAGTGATGCAGCGAGTAACCAACTTTTTGAAAGAAGTCGTACGCGAATTGAAAAAGGTAAGTTGGCCAAGCCGAAAGGAGTTAGTCAACTACACGGCGGTTGTGTTGGCCACGGTGGCGTTTTTCACCGTCTTTTTTGCCGTTGTTGATCTCGGCATTTCGCAGTTAATTCGCCTTGTGTTTGAATAAGCGGGCGGATGATATGCTATAATGAAAGATAATCGTACGAGTATGGAACCCGGCAACGGGTTTTTGTTTTGCATAAAAAATGAAAACCGCCCTAGGGAGGCTCGCTGATGGAGAAAAACTGGTATGTCGTCCATACATATTCAGGATACGAAAATAAAGTGAAAGCCAATTTGGAAAAACGCGTTGAATCGATGGGGATGCAAGATAAAATTTTCCGCGTTGTCGTCCCAGAGGAGACGGAAACGGACATTAAGAACGGGAAGCGGAAAACGACGAAAAAGAAAGTGTTTCCCGGTTATGTGCTCGTTGAAATGGTCATGACCGACGATTCATGGTACGTTGTGCGCAACACACCCGGTGTCACCGGATTCGTCGGTTCGAGCGGGGCCGGTTCGAAACCGACGCCGCTCATGGAGGAAGAAGTGAAGATGATTTTGAAGCGGATGGGCATGCCTCTCGCTGAGGTGGATGTCGATTATGAGATAAACGAGACCGTCCGAATTAAAGAAGGACCGTTTGCGAACTTCACCGGAAAAATTGAAGCGATTGATCCGGATAAACATAAAGTCAAACTGCTTGTCGATATGTTTGGCCGCGAAACGCGGGTAGAGCTTGAGTTTTCTCAAATCGAAAAAATCTAATGGAAAAGAACTTGCAATCACTACTGAAAAGTGATACTATTTTAAAGGTCAGTATGTCTCTTGGACAGAGACATATAGGCGATGAACTTATACGTGTTTGTATAGGGGAGCAAACTTGTTTTATACGCTGATCCTCTCAACAGAAATGGGAGATATGGAAACGGCTCATGAGATCGGAGCCGAACGAGTGGGAGGGGCAATCCCCTATTACCACATCACGGACTTAAGGAGGTGTGTCTCGTGGCGAAAAAAGTAATCAAGATCGTCAAACTGCAAATTCCTGCAGGGAAAGCGAATCCGGCGCCGCCAGTAGGTCCTGCGTTAGGTCAAGCCGGTGTGAATATTATGGCGTTTTGTAAAGAGTTTAATGCCCGTACCGCTGACCAAGCAGGGTTGATCATTCCGGTTGAAATTACGGTTTTTGAAGACCGTTCATTTACATTCATCACGAAAACGCCGCCAGCTGCTGTATTGCTGAAAAAAGCGGCCGGCATCGAATCGGGCTCCGGCGAACCGAACCGCAACAAAGTAGCGACGATCAAACGCGACAAAGTGCGCGAGATTGCCGAGCTGAAAATGCCGGATTTGAATGCAGCGAGCATCGAAGCAGCCATGCGCATGGTTGAAGGCACGGCTCGCAGCATGGGTATCGTGATTGAAGACTAAGGCCGGCTTGTTGTCCGAGGAGGTTGCGTATTCCGCAACCTCTCTCTCCATGGGCAAAAACGCGATAGTTATTCATTGGATCAAGGATCGATCGCCTCAGAGGGCGGCTTTCCGCTGAGTCATTTACCTTTGGAAAAGGTGAAGGCTGTTTCATCGTGGGAGGTTTTTTCCGCTAAAACCACAATCAAGGAGGACTTTGACATGCCGAAAAGAGGGAAAAAGTATTTAGAAGCGTTGAAGCTCGTTGACCGCTTCAAAGCATATCCGGTTGCTGAAGCGATCGAGCTCGTGAAAAAAACGAACGTCGCCAAGTTTGACGCGACGGTTGAAGTCGCATTTCGTTTAGGGGTTGACCCGAAAAAAGCGGACCAACAAATTCGCGGCGCTGTCGTCCTGCCGCACGGCACAGGGAAAGTGGCGCGCGTGTTAGTGTTCGCGAAAGGGGAAAAAGCGAAAGAGGCAGAAGCAGCGGGCGCTGACTATGTCGGCGATACGGAATATATCAACAAAATCCAGCAAGGCTGGTTTGACTTCGACGTTGTCGTTGCCACGCCGGACATGATGGGTGAAGTCGGGAAACTTGGCCGCATTTTAGGGCCGAAAGGGTTAATGCCAAACCCGAAAACGGGCACGGTCACGTTTGACGTAGCGAAAGCGGTGCAAGAAATCAAAGCTGGTAAAGTAGAATACCGCGTCGATAAAGCCGGTAACATTCACGTGCCGATCGGCAAAGTATCGTTTGACAGCGAAAAGTTGGTTGAAAACTTCGCGACGGTTTACGAAGCGATTTTGAAAGCGAAACCGGCAGCGGCCAAAGGAACGTATGTTAAAAACGTGACGGTTACGTCGACGATGGGCCCTGGCATTAAAGTTGACCCGACGACGGTAGCGGTTGCGCAATAACGGTTGACTTTTGTCGGCTAGTTTGTTAAAATATCATTTGGCTGAACAAACGAATATCATTTGTACCGTAGACAGTAGGTGCCCGTTTGAGGCTTAATTTCCTACCGAGGTATGTGGACGATAGACAGCGCGCCATCGATAGCGGCGCGTTGAACGATACCTCCATGTCTACGCGGCATGGGGGTTTTTTATTGAACCGCCAAACGGTATAAGTGGTATTCCACTATTTTCTTTGCAGGAGGTGCAGGACGTGTCGAGCGCGATTGAACTGAAAAAACAAGTGGTCGCTGAGATCGCGGATAAATTCCGTGCCAGCAAGGCGACCGTCATCGTCGATTACCGCGGCTTGAACGTGGCGGAAATGACCGAGCTGCGCAAACAGCTGCGCGAGGCAGGCATTGAGTTCAAAGTGTACAAAAACACGATGACCCGCCGGGCGCTCGCGGAAATCGGCCTGGAAGGATTGGATGAGGTGTTTACCGGCCCGAACGCCATCGCGTTCAGCAATGAAGATGTCGTAGCGCCGGCGAAAATTTTAAGCGACTTTGCGAAAACGCATGAGGCGTTGGAAATCAAAGGCGGCGTCATCGAAGGGAACGTCGCCAGCAAGGAAGAAATCGACGCCTTGGCAAAACTTCCGTCCCGCGAAGGGTTGCTCTCGATGTTGCTTAGCGTTCTTCAAGCCCCGATCCGCAACTTTGCGCTTGCGGTTAAAGCGGTGGCCGACAAACAAGAGGAACAAGGCGCGTAATGGCGCATATCGATGTGCATAACGAACATTACACAAGGAGGAAACGATGATGACAAAAGAACAAATCATTGAAGCAGTGAAAAATATGACGGTATTGGAATTAAATGAATTAGTAAAAGCCATCGAAGAAGAATTTGGCGTAACGGCTGCAGCTCCGGTTGTTGTCGCTGGCGGCGCAGCAGCTGGCGCTGAAGCAGCGGCTGAGAAAACAGAATTTGACGTCATCCTCGCTGACGCTGGCGCGCAAAAAATTAAAGTCATCAAAGTCGTTCGCGAAATCACTGGCCTCGGCTTGAAAGAAGCGAAAGACTTGGTTGACAATACGCCGAAACCGATCAAAGAAGCTGTTTCGAAAGAAGAAGCTGAAGAAATTAAAGCAAAACTTGAAGAAGTTGGCGCGAAAATTGAAGTGAAGTAATTGGCGTCGCTATAAAAAAAGAGGCTGGCCCGGGCAAGGGGCGGCCTCTTTTTTGTTACACTATATATCAGGAGCCAATGCGGCTTGCCGATAGAGGAGGGATGATGGTGAGCGAACATTATTACTCAGCGAATCCGACGTCCGAGCGAAATCCGCAAACGTGGACGTTTACGTTGCGCGGGCATGAGTTCCGCTTTATGACTGACAGCGGGGTGTTTTCAAAACGCGAGGTTGATTTCGGCACACGTTTACTGATTGAAACGTTTCAAGAACCGGACGTTGCCGGCGATTTGTTAGATGTCGGCTGCGGGTACGGTCCGATCGGGCTGGCCTTAGCCAAATCGTTTCCTAACCGGCGCGTCCAAATGATCGATGTGAATGAGCGGGCGCTGGAGCTGGCCGAAGCAAACAAACGGGCGAACGGCATCCATAATGCGAACATTTATAAAAGCGACTTGTTTTCGGAAGTGGGGGAACAGCGATTTGCGGCGGTGGTCACCAATCCGCCGATCCGGGCCGGCAAGCGGGTTGTTCATGCGATCTTTGAGCAAAGCCGGAACCACCTCGTTGATAGCGGGGAGCTATGGGTGGTCATTCAAAAGAAACAAGGTGCCCCATCCGCGCTGCAAAAGTTAAACGAATGGTTTGCCGCTGTTGAGGTCGTCGCGAAGAAAAAAGGATATTATATCATAAAGGCGAAAAAATGTTGACACCGTTTTTTTATTGTGGTAGTATTATAAAATGCTAAATATGCACATTTCCCGCGTAAAGGGGATGACGTATAATTTTGGATACAATGGAAAAAATGATAAAATCAATAAACAGCTAAACATATGGTTTTCTATTGGATAGAAACCATTTTCTTTTTTTCTCCATCCAACGCCTGGTTTCCTCGCGCCGGGAGCATGTTGAATCCCCTAAACGAAACGGCGGTGCCACAGCCAAGCCGTTTCCATCCGGACGGCGGGGGCCGGCCGCATGCATGCCTAGCGCTTTGCCCCGGAATGACGGAGCGGCCAGACCGTCTTGGCGGCATATTCCGCCAAGACGGGTGAATGGTTGCGATGTTCCGCTTCCGGTTTTCACTAATGTCTACATTTGAGGGGTGAATCACTCTTGACAGGCCGACTAGTTCAATACGGGCGACACCGCCAGCGAAGAAGTTATGCACGCATTAGCGAAGTGCTGGAATTGCCGAACTTAATTGAAATTCAGACGTCCTCCTATCAATGGTTTCTCGATGAAGGGCTGCGGGAAATGTTCAAGGAAATTTCCCCGATCGAAGACTTTTCCGGCAATCTTTCTCTTGAATTTATCGACTATAGCTTAGGGGAGCCGAAATACTCGGTTGAAGAGGCAAAAGAGCGCGATGTTACATATGCGGCGCCGCTTCGCGTGAAAGTTCGCCTCATCAATAAAGAGACGGGCGAAGTGAAAGAACAAGACGTATTTATGGGCGATTTTCCGCTCATGACGGAAACCGGCACGTTTATCATCAACGGAGCGGAACGCGTCATCGTCTCCCAGCTTGTCCGCTCGCCAAGCGTCTATTACAGCGATAAAGTCGATAAAAATGGGAAACGCGGCTATTCGGCGACAGTGATTCCAAACCGCGGCGCATGGCTTGAATATGAAACCGATGCGAAAGACGTCGTTTACGTCCGCATCGACCGCACCCGTAAACTGCCGGTTACGGTGCTTCTTCGTGCGCTTGGGTTCAGCTCCGACCAAGAAATCATCGACTTGCTCGGCGATAACGAATATTTGCGCAATACGCTCGAAAAAGATAATACCGACAGCACGGAAAAAGCGTTGATCGAAATTTATGAGCGCCTCCGTCCGGGCGAGCCGCCGACGCTCGAGAACGCGAAAAGTTTGCTCGCGTCGCGCTTTTTTGACCCGAAACGCTACGACCTGGCCAGCGTAGGGCGCTATAAAATCAACAAAAAACTTCATATTAAAAACCGCCTGTTTAACCAACGGCTGGCGGAAACGATTGCTGATCCGGAAACGGGAGAAGTCATCGCCGAAGCCGGAGCGATGATCGACCGCCGGACGTTGAACCGCCTGTTGCCGTATTTAGAAAAAGGCGCCGGGCTGCAGACGTACCGTCCGGCTGAAGGGGTGGCGGACGGGCAAATTTCGGTGCAAACGGTAAAAATCTATGCGCCCAATGACCCGGACAGTGAAAAAGTGATCAACGTCATCGGCAACGGTTTTATTGCCGAGGATGTGAAACATATTACACCGGCGGATATTATTGCGTCAATCAGCTACTTCTTTAACTTGCTTCACGGTGTCGGCGGTACGGATGATATCGACCATTTAGGCAACCGCCGCCTTCGTTCGGTTGGCGAACTGCTGCAAAACCAGTTCCGCATCGGCTTGTCGCGCATGGAACGCGTCGTGCGCGAGCGCATGTCGATCCAAGATACGAACACGATTACACCGCAGCAGCTGATCAACATCCGTCCGGTGATCGCGGCGATTAAGGAGTTTTTCGGCAGCTCGCAGCTGTCACAATTTATGGATCAGACGAACCCGTTGGCTGAACTGACGCATAAGCGCCGCCTGTCCGCGCTTGGCCCTGGCGGATTGACGCGCGAGCGTGCCGGGTTTGAGGTGCGCGACGTTCACTACTCGCACTACGGACGGATGTGCCCGATTGAGACGCCAGAAGGTCCGAACATCGGGTTGATCAACTCGCTGTCCACCTATGCGAAAGTGAACAAATTCGGCTTTATTGAAACACCATACCGACGCGTCGATCCAGAAACAGGGAGAGTCACAGATCAAATTGATTATTTAACGGCCGACGAAGAAGACAACTATGTCGTGGCGCAAGCGAACGTGCCACTTTCCGAAGACGGAACGTTCCTTGAAGAAAACGTCATCGCCCGTTTCCGCGGCGAAAACATTGTCGTCAAACGCGACCGCGTCGACTATATGGACGTTTCGCCAAAACAAGTCGTTTCGGCAGCGACGGCGTGCATTCCGTTTTTGGAAAACGACGACTCGAACCGCGCCTTGATGGGGGCGAACATGCAGCGCCAAGCGGTGCCGCTGCTCGAGCCGGAGGCGCCGATCGTCGGCACGGGGATGGAATATGTCTCGGCGAAAGATTCGGGAGCTGCTGTCATCTGCAAGCATCGTGGCATCGTCGAGCGCGTTGAGGCGAAAGAAATTTGGGTGCGCCGGCTCATTGAAGTGGACGGCAAAGAAGTGAAAGGTGATTTGGACAAATATCGGCTGCTCAAATTCATTCGCTCGAACCAAGGAACGTGCTATAACCAGCGGCCGATTGTGAAAAAAGGCGACATCGTTGAAAAAGGTGAAATTTTAGCTGACGGCCCATCGATGGACAAAGGGGAACTGGCGCTCGGCCGCAACGTGCTCGTCGCCTTTATGACGTGGGACGGTTACAACTACGAAGATGCGATCATCATGAGCGAACGGCTCGTCAAAGAAGACGTGTATACGTCGATCCATATTGAGGAATATGAGGCGGAATCGCGCGACACGAAGCTCGGCCCGGAAGAAATTACGCGCGACATCCCGAACGTCGGCGAGGACGCGCTGAAAAACTTGGATGAGCGCGGCATCGTCCGCATCGGTGCGGAAGTGAAAGACGGCGACTTGCTCGTCGGTAAAGTGACGCCAAAAGGGATGACTGAGCTGACGGCTGAGGAGCGGCTGCTGCACGCGATCTTCGGGGAAAAAGCGCGCGAGGTGCGCGATACATCGCTGCGTGTTCCCCATGGCGGCGGCGGCATTGTTCTGGACGTGAAAGTATTCAATCGCGAAGATGGCGATGAACTCCCGCCAGGCGTCAATCAGCTCGTCCGCGTCTACATTGTGCAAAAACGGAAAATTTCCGAGGGCGACAAAATGGCGGGGCGCCACGGAAACAAAGGGGTTATTTCCCGCATTCTTCCGGAGGAAGATATGCCGTTCTTGCCGGATGGCACGCCGGTCGATATTATGTTAAATCCGCTCGGCGTTCCGTCGCGGATGAACATCGGGCAAGTGTTTGAGCTGCATCTCGGCATGGCGGCGAGAAAGCTCGGTTTGCATATTGCTTCCCCGGTCTTTGACGGTGCAACGGAGGAGGATGTGTGGAACATTCTCGAAGAGGCCGGCCTAGCGCGCGATGCGAAAACTGTGCTGTATGACGGCCGGACGGGTGAACCGTTTGACAACCGCGTATCGGTCGGCATCATGTATATGATCAAGCTCGCCCATATGGTCGACGACAAGCTCCACGCCCGTTCAACCGGCCCGTATTCGCTCGTCACCCAGCAGCCGCTCGGCGGCAAGGCGCAGTTCGGTGGCCAGCGCTTTGGCGAGATGGAAGTATGGGCGCTTGAGGCGTACGGAGCGGCGTATACGCTGCAAGAAATTTTGACCGTCAAGTCCGACGATGTCGTCGGCCGCGTCAAAACGTACGAAGCGATCGTCAAAGGGGAAAACATTCCGGAGCCGGGTGTGCCGGAGTCGTTTAAAGTGTTGATTAAAGAGCTGCAAAGCTTAGGCATGGACGTCACGATTTTGACGAGCGACGAACAAGAAATCAACATGGAAAACTTTGATGATGACGACGACCATGCACCGGATGCCATTATGGTAGACGTGAAACCGATCGAATCGGAAGAAGTCGACGAAGAAAAAGACGCGGTGACGAAAGAGTAACCGGCAATGGCGGCTAGGCGGGGAGCGTTCCCCGCCATAGGCCGTTAAAGCGAACGGATGGCGAACAAGCCACGGAGTAAAACCGACGGATCAAAGAGGGAGGTATACCCCTTGCTAGATGTCAATAAGTTTGAGTACATGAAAATCGGGCTCGCTTCCCCGGAGAAAATTCGTTCCTGGTCGTACGGTGAGGTCAAAAAACCGGAAACGATCAACTATCGGACGTTAAAGCCGGAAAAAGACGGCCTGTTTTGCGAGCGCATTTTCGGCCCGACGAAAGACTGGGAGTGCCATTGCGGCAAGTATAAGCGCGTCCGCTACAAAGGCGTCGTGTGCGACCGCTGCGGCGTCGAAGTGACGCGTTCAAAAGTCCGCCGCGAACGGATGGGTCATATCGAGCTCGCCGCCCCGGTTTCGCACATTTGGTATTTCAAAGGCATCCCGAGCCGGATGGGCCTTGTACTTGACATGTCGCCCCGGGCGCTTGAGGAAGTGATTTACTTTGCTTCGTACGTCGTCACCGACCCGGGCGATACGCCGCTTGAGAAAAAACAGCTGCTATCGGAAAAAGAATACCGCGCCTATCGCGAAAAATATGGCCAATCGTTTCAGGCGTCGATGGGGGCTGAGGCGATTAAAAAGCTGCTCCAAGACATTGACTTGGATAAAGAAGTGGCCACGCTGAAGGAAGAGCTGAAAACAGCGCAAGGGCAACGGCGCGCCCGCATTATTAAACGGCTTGAGGTGCTTGAGTCGTTCCGCAGCTCAGGGAACGACCCGGCTTGGATGGTGCTTGATGTGCTGCCAGTCATTCCGCCGGAACTCCGTCCGATGGTTCAGCTCGATGGCGGACGGTTTGCGACATCGGACTTAAACGACTTATACCGCCGTGTCATTAACCGCAACAATCGCTTGAAACGGTTGCTTGACCTTGGCGCACCGAACATTATCGTTCAAAACGAGAAACGGATGCTGCAAGAGGCCGTCGATGCGTTGATCGACAACGGCCGCCGCGGCCGCCCGGTGACCGGGCCGGGGAACCGTCCGTTAAAGTCGCTTTCCCACATGCTGAAAGGAAAGCAAGGACGCTTCCGGCAAAACTTGCTCGGCAAGCGGGTCGACTATTCTGGCCGTTCCGTCATTGTCGTCGGTCCGAACTTAAAAATGTATCAATGCGGACTGCCGAAAGAAATGGCGCTCGAGCTGTTTAAGCCGTTTGTCATGAAGGAGCTCGTTGAGCGGGGCTTGGCGCACAACATTAAAAGCGCGAAACGGAAAATTGAGCGCGTGCATCCTGAAGTATGGGATGTGCTCGAGGATGTCATTAAAGAACATCCGGTGCTGTTAAACCGCGCCCCGACGCTTCATCGCCTCGGCATTCAGGCGTTTGAGCCGACGCTTGTCGAAGGGCGGGCGATCCGTCTTCATCCGCTCGTTTGTACGGCGTACAACGCTGACTTTGACGGCGATCAAATGGCGGTGCACGTGCCGCTGTCAGCCGAAGCGCAAGCGGAAGCGCGCCTGTTGATGCTGGCGGCGCAAAACATTTTGAACCCGAAAGATGGGAAACCGGTCGTTACGCCTTCGCAAGACATGGTTTTAGGAAACTATTACTTGACGATGGAACGCGAAGGGGCGGTCGGCGAAGGCATGGTATTCAAGGATACAGACGAGGCGCTGCTTGCCTACCATAACGGCTATGTCCATCTCCATTCGCGCATCGCCATCCATGCCGGTTCGCTGAAAAACGAAACGTTTACCGAGGAACAAAACAACAAGCTGCTCTTGACAACCGTCGGGAAGCTCATTTTCAACGAAATTTTGCCGAAGTCGTTCCCGTACATTAACGAGCCGACGACGGAAAATATTGAAGGGCGGACACCGGATAAGTACTTCCTGGACAAAGGGGTCGACGTGCGTGAAGAGATCCGCAAGCGCGAACTCGTGCCGCCGTTTAAGAAAAAAGTGCTTGGGCAAATTATCGCCGAAGTATTCAAGCGGTTCAAAATTACTGAAACATCAAAGATGCTTGACCGCATGAAAGATCTCGGTTTCCAATACTCAACGAAAGCCGGCATTACGATCGGCGTTGCCGACATCGTCGTTTTGCCGGAAAAACAGGAAATTTTGGATGAAGCCCAGGCGAAAGTCGACACGGTTTTGAAGCAGTTCCGCCGCGGGTTGATTACCGACGAAGAGCGGTATGAGCGCGTCATCTCTGTTTGGAGCGCGGCGAAAGATAAAATCCAAGACTTGTTGATGAAGTCGCTTGATAAGCGCAACCCGATCTTTATGATGAGCGATTCTGGGGCGCGCGGTAACGCCTCGAACTTTACACAGCTTGCGGGGATGCGCGGCTTAATGGCCAACCCTGCCGGCCGGATTATCGAGCTGCCGATCAAATCGTCGTTCCGTGAAGGCTTAACGGTATTGGAATACTTTATCTCGACACACGGCGCGCGGAAAGGGTTGGCGGATACGGCGTTGAAAACGGCCGACTCAGGCTATCTCACGAGACGTCTCGTTGACGTGGCGCAAGATGTCATCGTCCGCGAAGAAGATTGTGGCACCGACCGCGGCATTTTAGCGCGGGCGTTAACGGATGGCACGGAAGTCGTCGTCAAGCTTGAAGAACGGCTTGTCGGCCGCTATGCGCACAAGACGGTGCACCATCCGGAAACGGGGGAAGTGATCGTCCGCAAAGGTGAAATGATTACAGAAGATATCGCTAATGAGATCATCAAGGCCGGCATTACAGAAGTATGGATTCGCTCCGTCTTCGCCTGCAACACGCGTCATGGCGTGTGCAAAAAATGCTACGGCCGCAACATGGCGACCGGCATGGACGTCGAAGTCGGCGAGGCGGTCGGCATTATCGCTGCCCAATCAATCGGCGAGCCGGGCACGCAGCTGACGATGCGGACGTTCCATACAGGCGGCGTCGCCGGGGACGATATCACTCAAGGTTTGCCGCGGGTGCAAGAGCTGTTTGAAGCGCGCAACCCGAAAGGGCAAGCGGTCATTTCGGAAATTGACGGCACGGTCATTTCGATTAATGAAACGCGTGACAATCAGTACGAAATTGTCGTGCAAAGCGAAGTCGAGACGCGCTCCTATGTGGCTCCGTACAATGCGCGTCTGAAAGTCGAAGAAGGCCAGCACGTCGAACGCGGCCAAGAGCTGACGGAAGGTTCGGTCGACCCGAAACAGCTGTTGCGCGTGCGCGATATTACGTCCGTCCAAGAATACTTGCTCCGTGAAGTGCAAAAAGTGTACCGGATGCAAGGGGTCGAAATTAGCGATAAGCATATTGAGGTCATGGTGCGGCAAATGTTGCGCAAAGTGCGCGTGATCGATGCCGGCGATACGGATGTGCTGCCAGGCACGCTTTTGGACGTTCATCAGTTCACGGATGTCAACGCTCAAGCCATCCGCGAAGGAAAGCGGCCGGCAACAGCTCGTCCGGTGCTGCTCGGTATTACGAAGGCGTCGCTTGAAACGGATTCGTTCTTGTCAGCGGCTTCGTTCCAAGAAACGACACGCGTCCTGACCGATGCGGCGATCAAAGGAAAACGGGATGAGCTGCTCGGCTTGAAAGAAAACGTCATTATCGGCAAACTCGTCCCAGCCGGAACAGGCATGGCCCGCTATCGCAACGTGAAGCCTGCCGTCAAGAAGGAAACGGCTGGCGATACCGTTCCGTCTAAATAAAAAGCTACCAGGATGGTCGGCTAAGGTGTTCTTGGCCGGCCCTTCCTTAATGAAAAAATCCAGTTGACAACGGACAGAGAAAATGGTAGTCTAATAAAGGTGTTCCAACAACCTGGTACTTTGGAGGATATGTTACATGTCTTATGAAAAAGTATTACAGGCTGGGAAAATCGTCATTGGAACCAAACAAACGATAAGGGCTTTAAAGGAAGGGAAGGCAACGGAAGTGATCGTAGCGGTAGATGCCGACTCGCCGATCATCGAAAAAGTGACGGCGGCAGCCAATGAGGCGAACGTGCCAGTCACAAAAGTCGATTCGATGAAAAAACTCGGCAAGGCATGCAAAATCCAAGTCGGCGCAGCTGCGGTGGCGATCCTTCGTTGATTGCTTTGCCTTTAAAACCTTTGTTTGCATAAACGATGAACCACCTGGATATGTGGGCTTAAACGATGCATGTGAAAGGAGGATTTTTTCATGCCTACAATTAACCAATTAGTCCGCAAAGGACGCGAGAAAAAAGTATTTAAGTCGAAGTCCCCTGCGTTGAACAAAGGGTACAACAGCTTCAAAAAAGAACAAACGAACGTGTCGTCTCCGCAAAAGCGCGGCGTATGCACGCGTGTCGGCACGATGACGCCGAAAAAACCGAACTCGGCTCTCCGGAAATACGCTCGTGTCCGCCTGACGAACGGGATTGAAGTGACGGCTTACATCCCGGGGATCGGCCACAACTTGCAAGAACACAGCGTCGTGCTCATCCGCGGCGGACGTGTGAAAGACTTGCCAGGGGTGCGCTACCATATCGTCCGCGGTGCATTGGATACAGCCGGCGTAGCAAACCGGATGCAAGGCCGTTCGAAATACGGCGCGAAAAAGCCAAAAGCAGCGAAAAAATAATGAAGCGAAGAGAATGTTTTCCTGAAGGGAGGAAAAACTATGCCACGTAGAGGCCCTGTTGCTAAACGTGACGTATTGCCAGATCCGATTTACAACTCGAAGCTTGTCACCCGTTTGATCAATAAAATTATGGTTGACGGAAAAAAATCGAAAGCACAAAAAATTCTTTACACTGCTTTTGATATTATCCGTGAACGCACGGGTAAAGATCCAATGGAAGTATTCGAGCAAGCGTTGAAAAACGTTATGCCGGTATTGGAAGTGCGCGCTCGCCGCGTCGGTGGGGCGAACTACCAAGTTCCGGTCGAAGTCCGTCCGGACCGCCGCGTTTCCCTCGGATTGCGCTGGCTCGTGCAATATTCCCGCCTTCGCGGTGAAAAAACGATGGAAGAACGCTTGGCGAACGAGATCATGGACGCCGCCAACAACACAGGCGCATCGGTGAAAAAACGCGAAGATACGCATAAAATGGCTGAAGCGAACAAAGCGTTTGCCCATTACCGCTGGTAAGGAGCGCTGCCTTAAGGGAATAGGTGAGAAGGCACGACTGATGCTGCCTGTTCACCTATCTTCCTATATATTGTGGCCCTTCCGGCTGCGTGCTGTATAACTTCTCTAAAAAAGAGATTGCGCCATAGATGGCGACGCCATCTGCTTATATTTTATTTTGTAAGGAAGGAGAAAATAACCACTATGGCAAGAGAGTTCTCCTTAGAAAACACTCGCAACATAGGGATCATGGCGCACATTGACGCCGGGAAAACGACGACGACGGAACGGATCTTGTTCTACACAGGCCGCGTTCATAAAATCGGGGAAGTGCACGAAGGCGCAGCCACGATGGACTGGATGGAGCAAGAGCAAGAACGCGGGATTACGATTACGTCGGCGGCGACAACGGCGCAATGGAAAGGCCATCGCATCAACATCATCGACACGCCGGGGCACGTCGACTTCACGGTTGAGGTTGAACGTTCGTTGCGCGTGTTGGACGGAGCCATTACAGTTCTTGATGCCCAATCCGGCGTAGAACCGCAAACGGAAACGGTCTGGCGTCAAGCGACCACATACGGTGTTCCGCGGATCGTATTCGTCAACAAAATGGACAAAATCGGCGCGGACTTCTTGTATGCGGTAAAAACGCTCCATGACCGTCTGCAAGCGAACGCTCATCCGGTGCAGCTGCCGATCGGCGCTGAAGATCAATTCACCGGCATTATCGACCTTGTCGAAATGTGCGCGTATCATTACCACGATGAGCTCGGCAAAAACATTGAGCGCATCGAAATTCCGGAAGACTACCGCGACTTGGCGGAAGAATATCACGGCAAACTCATTGAGGCCGTTGCGGAACTCGATGAAGAGCTGATGATGAAATATTTAGAAGGGGAAGAAATTACGAAAGAAGAGCTGAAAGCCGCGATCCGTAAAGCGACGATCAGCGTTGAATTCTACCCGGTTTTCTGCGGTTCGGCCTTTAAAAACAAAGGTGTTCAGCTGCTTCTTGACGGGGTTGTCGACTACTTGCCGTCTCCGGTAGACATTCCGGCGATTCGCGGCATCATTCCGGATACGGAAGAAGAAGTGACTCGCGAAGCGCGTGACGACGCTCCGTTTGCGGCGCTGGCGTTCAAAATCATGACTGACCCGTACGTCGGGAAATTGACGTTCTTCCGCGTCTACTCTGGAACGCTCGATTCCGGTTCGTACGTCATGAACTCGACGAAACGCAAACGTGAACGGATCGGCCGCTTGCTGCAAATGCACGCGAACCACCGTCAAGAAATCTCAACAGTCTATGCCGGCGACATTGCGGCGGCCGTAGGTTTAAAAGAAACAACGACCGGCGATACTCTTTGTGATGAGAAAAATCTCGTCATCCTTGAGTCGATGCAATTCCCAGAGCCGGTTATTTCGGTGGCGATCGAACCGAAATCGAAAGCCGATCAAGACAAGATGGGTCAAGCGCTGCAAAAACTGCAAGAGGAAGACCCGACGTTCCGTGCGCATACCGATCCGGAAACAGGACAAACGATCATTTCCGGGATGGGCGAGCTGCACCTCGACATTATCGTCGATCGGATGCGCCGCGAATTCAAAGTCGAAGCGAACGTCGGTGCGCCGCAAGTTGCTTACCGTGAAACGTTCCGCAAGTCGGCGCAAGTTGAAGGCAAGTTCATTCGCCAGTCCGGCGGTCGCGGTCAATACGGTCACGTTTGGATCGAATTCTCGCCGAACGAGCGCGGCAAAGGCTTTGAATTTGAAAATGCCATCGTCGGCGGGGTCGTTCCGAAAGAGTACGTGCCGGCCGTTCAAGCTGGATTGGAAGAAGCGATGCAAAACGGCGTCTTAGCCGGCTATCCGGTTGTCGACGTTAAGGCGAAACTGTTCGACGGATCGTACCACGATGTCGACTCGAGTGAGATGGCGTTCAAAATTGCCGCTTCGTTGGCGCTGAAAAACGCTGCAACGAAGTGTGACCCGGTTCTGCTTGAGCCGATTATGAAAGTGGAAGTCGTCATCCCTGAGGAATACCTCGGTGACATTATGGGTGACATCACATCCCGCCGCGGCCGCGTCGAAGGGATGGAGGCGCGCGGGAACGCCCAAGTTGTTCGTGCTATGGTTCCGCTGGCCGAAATGTTCGGTTATGCGACATCGCTCCGTTCGAACACACAAGGGCGCGGAACGTTCTCGATGGTGTTTGACCATTACGAAGAAGTTCCGAAAAACATCGCCGATGAAATTATCAAAAAAAATAAAGGCGAATAATTGATTTCTCTTGCTAGTTTCGCTATAAATACTTATGTAAGACTTGGGAACATTTTGTTCCCAAGCATCCTATACTTACTTAACTATATCAATCCATATTTTATTTAAGGAGGATCTTTCTCATGGCTAAAGCGAAATTTGAGCGTACGAAACCGCACGTCAACATTGGCACGATCGGCCACGTTGACCATGGGAAAACGACGTTGACAGCTGCGATCACAACAGTTCTTGCGAAACAAGGGAAAGCGGAAGCAAGAGCGTACGACCAAATCGACGCAGCTCCGGAAGAGCGTGAACGCGGAATCACGATTTCGACAGCGCACGTTGAGTATGAAACGGACGCTCGTCACTATGCGCACGTTGACTGCCCAGGCCACGCTGACTACGTCAAAAACATGATCACGGGCGCAGCGCAAATGGACGGCGCGATCCTTGTTGTATCGGCTGCTGACGGTCCGATGCCGCAAACGCGCGAACACATTCTTCTCTCCCGCCAAGTCGGTGTACCGTACATCGTTGTTTTCTTGAACAAATGCGACATGGTGGACGATGAAGAATTGCTTGAACTCGTTGAAATGGAAGTTCGCGATCTTCTCTCTGAATACGACTTCCCGGGCGACGAAGTGCCGGTCATCAAAGGTTCGGCATTAAAAGCACTCGAAGGCGACCCGCAATGGGAAGAAAAAATCATTGAACTGATGAACGCGGTTGACGAGTACATCCCGACTCCGCAACGTGAAGTAGACAAACCATTCATGATGCCGGTTGAGGACGTTTTCTCGATCACAGGCCGCGGTACGGTTGCGACGGGCCGTGTTGAGCGCGGTACGTTAAAAGTCGGCGACCCGGTTGAAATCATCGGTCTTTCGGACGAGCCGAAAACGACGACGGTTACGGGTGTAGAAATGTTCCGTAAGCTGCTTGACCAAGCGGAAGCTGGCGACAACATCGGTGCGCTTCTCCGCGGTGTATCGCGTGACGAAGTTGAGCGCGGCCAAGTATTGGCGAAACCGGGCTCGATCACGCCGCACACGAAATTTAAAGCGCAAGTTTACGTTCTGACGAAAGAAGAAGGCGGACGCCATACTCCGTTCTTCTCGAACTACCGTCCGCAATTCTACTTCCGTACAACGGACGTAACGGGCATCATCACGCTTCCGGAAGGCGTAGAAATGGTTATGCCTGGCGACAACGTTGAAATGACGGTTGAACTGATCGCTCCGATCGCGATCGAGGAAGGAACAAAATTCTCGATCCGTGAAGGCGGCCGCACGGTTGGTGCTGGTTCCGTATCGGAAATCATTGAGTAATTGAATGAAAAAGGATGTCCAGCAACTGGACATCCTTTTTCTTTTGACTGTTCACTTTGGCTATAAAATTTTTCTCTTCGCCTAAGTCTAAGAAGGGATGATTTAATCTGCGGCGGCGGTTGTATCATTCAACCTCGTTCTATATCGTCTATATCGGAAATGATCTTGAACAGCGGCGGCATGGCGAGGGCGCTCTTTTTTCTTTTGGCGGCGTCTTTTCCAAATCCCACCGCCTACGCATCGTGTTGAAAACGACGCGGCCGCTATGTATAATGAAGAAGTGCGGGAAAAGCGAAGAAATGACTTGCAATCTCGCTTACATACGAGTATAATATCAAATGTTGGTCTTTGACTGCGATGAAGCGGAAGGTTGCTGACACACCCGGCCGCTTTGCCACGGCCATGTGCGGGAAATTTCCGCGGAGAAGTCTATTTTCAAAATAGGCGAAGAAGGAGGGAAAACCAAATGGCAAAAGAAAAAATTCGCATTCGTTTAAAAGCTTATGATCATCGGATTTTAGACCAATCGGCGGAGAAAATCGTCGAAACCGCAAAACGTTCTGGAGCAAAGGTGTCGGGTCCGATCCCGCTGCCGACGGAAAGAACGGTCTATACGATTTTGCGTGCCGTTCACAAGTACAAAGACTCCCGTGAACAATTTGAAATGCGGACACATAAACGTTTGATCGACATCATTAATCCGACTCCGCAAACGGTGGATTCGTTAATGCGGTTAGATTTGCCGTCGGGCGTTGATATTGAAATTAAACTGTAATCTAGTCGACTAGGAGGTGTGACAAATGACGAAAGGAATCTTAGGAAGAAAAATCGGTATGACGCAAGTATTTGCGGAAAACGGCGATTTGATTCCGGTAACCGTCATCGAAGCGACGCCGAACGTCGTGCTGCAAAAGAAAACGATCGAAAACGACGGTTACGAAGCGATTCAATTAGGTTTTGAAGATGTAAGCGTAAAACGCGCCAACAAACCGCAAATCGGCCATGCTGCCAAAGCAAATACGGCACCTAAGCGCTTCATTCGTGAAATCCGCGGCGCCAACGTGGATGAATATGAAGTTGGCCAAGAAGTAAAAGTTGACATTTTCAGTGAAGGCGACATCGTCGATGTCACGGGCATTTCCAAAGGGAAAGGCTTCCAAGGCGTTATTAAACGTCACGGCCAATCGCGCGGACCAATGGCTCACGGTTCCCGTTACCATCGTCGTCCAGGTTCGATGGGGGCGATCGCGCCGAACCGCGTATTTAAAACGAAAAACCTGCCAGGCCGCACAGGCGGTGAGCGGGTCACGATCCAAAACTTGAAAATTGTCAAAGTTGACCCGGAACGCAACTTGCTGCTCATTAAAGGCAACGTACCAGGCCCGAGAAAAGGGTTAGTCATCGTGAAAAGCGCCGTTAAAGCGAAGGCGAAATAACACTTGGCCAAGAAAGGAGGAACTACGTAATGCCAAAAGTAGCATTATATAACCAAAACGGTCAGACGATCGGAGAAATCGAATTAAACGATGCCGTTTTTGGGATTGAACCGAATAAACACGTATTGTTCGAAGCAGTCATTATGCAACGCGCCTCGATGCGCCAAGGAACACACAAAACGAAAAATCGCGCTGAAGTGAGCGGCGGCGGCCGCAAACCATGGCGTCAAAAAGGGACTGGACGCGCCCGTCAAGGTTCGATTCGCGCTCCGCAATGGCGCGGCGGCGGTACGGTCTTTGGTCCGGTTCCGCGCGACTACAGCTACAAACTGCCGAAAAAAGTTCGCCGTTTAGCCATTAAATCGGCACTGTCTTCGAAAGTGCTGGAAAACGACATTGTTGTATTGGACCAACTGTCGCTTGAAGCACCGAAAACGAAAGAAATGGTAAAAATTTTAACTAACCTCGCGGTTGACCGGAAGGCGCTCATTGTGACCGACGAGCTGAACGAAAACGTTTATTTGTCGGCGCGCAACATCCCGGGCGTCAAAGTCGTTTCTGCCAACGGCATCAACGTGCTTGACGTGTTAAACCACGACAAGCTCGTCATTACGAAGGCGGCCGTGGAGAAAGTAGAGGAGGTGCTTGCATAATGAAAGACCCTCGCGACATTATTAAGCGCCCCATCATCACGGAAAATACGATGAACTTGGTCGGGCAACGGAAATATACGTTTGAAGTGGACGTCAAAGCGAACAAAACGGAAGTGAAAGACGCTGTTGAGAAAATCTTTGGCGTCAAAGTTGAGAAAGTCAACATTATGAACTATAAAGGGAAATTTAAACGCGTCGGCCGTTACAGCGGCTACACGAACCGCCGCCGCAAAGCGATCGTAACGCTGACGCCGGACAGCAAAGAAATCGAACTGTTCGAAGTGTAATATTCATGACGAAGGAGGGACATACCGATGGCGATTAAAAAGTATAAACCGACATCGAACGGCCGTCGCGGCATGACGGTGCTTGATTTCTCGGAAATTACGACAGATCAGCCGGAAAAATCGCTGCTTGCCCCGTTGAAGAAAAAAGCGGGCCGCAACAACCAAGGGAAAATCACGGTTCGCCATCAAGGCGGTGGCCATAAGCGCCAATACCGGATTATCGATTTTAAACGTGACAAAGACGGAATTCCTGGACGCGTTGCTACGATCGAATACGATCCGAACCGTTCGGCGAATATTGCACTCATCAACTATGCTGACGGCGAGAAACGCTACATTCTCGCGCCGAAAAACTTAAAAGTCGGCATGGAAATCATGTCCGGCCCGGACGCAGACATTAAAGTTGGCAATGCGCTGCCGCTTGAGAACATTCCGGTCGGTACGCTCGTCCACAACATCGAGCTGAAACCAGGCCGTGGCGGTCAATTGGTGCGTGCAGCCGGCACATCGGCGCAAGTGCTCGGGAAAGAGGGTAAATACGTTATCATTCGTTTAGCTTCTGGCGAAGTGCGCATGATTTTAGGCAAATGCCGTGCCACAGTCGGTGAAGTAGGCAACGAGCAACACGAACTTGTCAACATCGGGAAAGCAGGGCGCGCTCGCTGGTTAGGCATCCGCCCGACAGTTCGCGGTTCGGTTATGAACCCGGTTGATCACCCGCACGGCGGTGGTGAAGGGAAAGCACCGATCGGACGCAAATCGCCGATGACGCCATGGGGCAAACCGACGCTCGGATACAAAACGCGCAAAAAGAAAAACAAATCGGATAAATTCATCGTCCGTCGCCGCAAGAAGTAATGAACGAGTGCAATTAAGAAGGGAGGTTCACTTATGGGTCGCAGCTTGAAAAAAGGTCCATTTTGCGATGAACATTTGATGAAAAAAATTGAAAAGCTCAATGAAACTGGGCAAAAACAAGTGATCAAAACATGGTCTCGCCGTTCGACGATCTTCCCGCAGTTTGTCGGCCATACGATCGCCGTATATGACGGCCGCAAACATGTACCGGTCTACATTACAGAGGACATGGTCGGGCATAAACTTGGTGAATTTGCGCCGACGCGCACGTTCCGCGGCCATGCCGGCGATGACAAGAAAACAAAACGGTAATGAGAGGAGGTTCTGAATATGCAAGCTAAAGCTGTTGCGAGAACCGTTCGCATCGCCCCTCGTAAAGCGCGGTTAGTCATTGATTTGATCCGCGGGAAAGAAGTCGGTGAAGCGTTCGCCATTTTGCGTCACACGCCGAAAGCCGCTTCCCCGATCATCGAGAAAGTGTTGAAATCGGCTGTTGCCAACGCTGAACATAACTATGACATGGACATCAACAACTTAGTTGTTTCTCAAGCGTACGTAGATGAAGGCCCGACGCTGAAACGTTTCCGTCCGCGCGCGATGGGACGGGCAAGCGCCATTAATAAACGCACAAGCCACATTACAATCGTCGTTTCAGAAAAGAAGGAGGGATAATCCGTGGGTCAAAAGGTCAACCCGATCGGTCTGCGCATCGGCATCATTCGTGACTGGGAATCGAGATGGTATGCGGAAAAAGACTATGGAGATCTGTTGCACGAGGACTTAAAAGTCCGCGAATACATTAACAAACGCCTGCAAGACGCGGCCGTCTCCCGCGTGGAGATTGAACGTGCAGCGAACCGCGTCAACGTAACGATCCATACAGCCAAACCGGGCATGGTCATCGGGAAAGGCGGTTCAGAAGTTGAAGCGCTCCGCAAAGCACTCGCGCAATTGACGGGCAAACGTGTCCATATTAACATCGTCGAAATTAAAAAGCCGGATCTGGACGCGAAACTCGTTGCTGAAAATATCGCTCGCCAGTTGGAAAACCGCGTTTCGTTCCGCCGTGCGCAAAAACAAGCCATTCAACGGGCGATGCGCGCTGGGGCGAAAGGGATTAAAACGATGGTTTCCGGCCGTTTAGGCGGTGCCGATATCGCTCGTTCGGAACATTACAGCGAAGGGACGGTTCCACTCCATACGCTGCGCGCTGACATCGACTATGCGACGGCAGAAGCGGATACCACGTACGGAAAAATCGGCGTCAAAGTATGGATTTATCGTGGGGAAGTCCTTCCGACAAAGAAAAAGGCTGAGGAAGGAGGAAAATAATCATGTTAATGCCAAAACGCGTCAAATATCGCCGCGAACATCGCGGACGGATGAAAGGCCGCGCGAAAGGCGGTACGGAAGTTCATTTCGGTGAATTCGGCTTGCAAGCATTGGAATCGGCTTGGATTACAAACCGACAAATCGAAGCAGCCCGCCGGGCGATGACTCGTTACATGAGACGGGGCGGGAAAGTATGGATTCGCATTTTCCCATCCAAACCGTATACAGCTAAGCCGCTTGAAGTGCGGATGGGTTCCGGTAAAGGGGCGCCGGAAGGATGGGTTGCTGTTGTCAAACCGGGCAAAGTCATGTTTGAAGTGGGCGGTGTTTCCGAGGAAGTGGCACGTGAAGCATTGCGTTTGGCTTCTCACAAGCTTCCGATCAAATGCAAATTTGTAAAACGTGAAGAAACTGGTGGTGAAGCGTAATGAAAGCGAAAGAAATCCGTGATTTGACCACTGCCGAAATCGAGCAAAAAATTCAATCGTTGAAGGAAGAATTATTCAACCTTCGCTTCCAGCTGGCGACAGGCCAACTGGAAAACACGGCGCGCATCCGCCAAGTGCGCAAAGACATCGCCCGTATGAAAACGATCATTCGCGAACGCGAGCTCGCTGCCAATAAATAATGTTTGAGAGGAGGTTTGCGGAATGAGCGAACGCAATCAACGCAAAGTGTACGTCGGACGGGTCGTATCGGACAAAATGGACAAAACGATTACCGTTTTAGTTGAAACGTACAAAAAACATCCGTTATACGGCAAACGCGTGAAATACTCGAAAAAATATAAAGCACACGATGAACACAACGTTGCGAAAGTCGGCGACATCGTAAAAATTATGGAAACTCGCCCGCTGTCGGCAACGAAACGCTTCCGCTTAGTCGAAGTCGTCGAAAAGGCAGTTGTTCTGTAATCGTTCTTCACTTAGTTCGGGGAGATAATTCCGAAAGGAGGTTTCGTCGATGATTCAACAAGAATCTCGCTTAAAAGTAGCTGATAACTCTGGCGCACGCGAAGTGCTTGTCATTAAAGTGCTCGGAGGTTCGGGCCGCCGCTACGCGAACATCGGTGATGTCGTTGTAGCTACGGTTAAAGATGCGACGCCAGGTGGCGTTGTTAAAAAAGGTCAAGTCGTTAAAGCGGTTGTCGTCCGCACGAAGCGTGGGGTACGCCGTCCAGATGGTTCGTACATCCGTTTTGACGAAAACGCCTGCGTCATTATCCGTGATGACAAAAGCCCGCGCGGCACGCGTATTTTTGGGCCGGTTGCCCGCGAATTGCGCGATAAAGACTTCATGAAAATCATTTCTTTAGCTCCGGAAGTTATTTAATGGAACGGAATCACGTTTCAAGGAGGTGCGAATGCGATGCATGTAAAAAAAGGTGATAAAGTGCAAGTAATCTCCGGCAAAGACAAAGGCAAACAAGGCGTCATCCTAGCGGCATTTCCGAAGAAAAACCGCGTCATCGTTGAAGGTGTCAACATCGTGAAAAAGCACGCGAAACCGTCGCAAGCAAATCCGCAAGGCGGCATTATTGAAAAAGAAGCGCCGATCCACGTTTCCAAAGTGATGCCGTTAGATCCGAAAACAGGCGCACCGACGCGCATCGGCTACAAAATTGTCGACGGCAAAAAAGTGCGCTATGCGAAAAAATCCGGAGAGATTTTAGATAAATAACCGTGATGCAAGAAAGGAGGTACCTTTATGAACCGCCTGAAAGAGAAATATCTAAAAGAAGTCGTGCCTGCTCTCATGAGCAAGTTCAACTATAAATCGATCATGCAAGTTCCGAAAATCGAAAAGATCGTCATTAACATGGGTGTCGGCGATGCGGTGCAAAACCCGAAAGCATTAGACAGCGCCGTAGAAGAGTTGACATTGATCGCTGGCCAACGCCCGGTTGTGACGCGCGCGAAAAAATCGATCGCCGGCTTCCGCCTCCGTCAAGGAATGCCGATCGGCGCGAAAGTCACCTTGCGCGGCGAACGGATGTATGAATTTCTCGATAAATTGATCTCGGTCTCGCTTCCGCGCGTGCGCGACTTCCGCGGCGTATCGAAAAAGGCGTTTGACGGGCGCGGCAACTATACGCTTGGCATTAAAGAACAGCTCATTTTCCCAGAGATCGACTACGATAAAGTCAACAAAGTGCGTGGCATGGATATCGTGATCGTCACGACGGCCAACACGGATGAAGAAGCGCGTGAACTGTTAACGTTGCTCGGCATGCCATTCCAAAAATAATGATCCCATAACGCAAGGGAGGCGAAATCGTGGCTAAAAAATCGATGATCGCGA
The DNA here is from genome assembly GCF_002217665.1 of Geobacillus uzenensis. Taxonomy (NCBI): domain Bacteria; kingdom Bacillati; phylum Bacillota; class Bacilli; order Caryophanales; family Anoxybacillaceae; genus Geobacillus; species Geobacillus uzenensis. The sequence goes on along the minus strand of NZ_NEWL01000009.1, from coordinate 340,187 downwards.
AACAAAAACGGACGCCGAAGTTTAAAGTAAGAGCGTACACCCGCTGCGAGCGCTGCGGCCGCCCGCATTCGGTTTACCGCAAATTTAAACTTTGCCGTATTTGTTTCCGTGAACTCGCATATAAAGGTCAACTTCCAGGCATTAAAAAAGCCAGCTGGTAATCAACCCATTGATTGGGAAGGAGGTAAAACAAAATGGTGATGACAGATCCAATTGCTGATATGCTGACTCGCATCCGCAATGCGAACATGGTGCGTCACGAAAAACTCGAAGTCCCGGCTTCGAAAATCAAGCGGGAAATCGCCGAGATTTTAAAGCGCGAAGGGTTTATTCGTGATGTGGAATATATCGAAGACAACAAACAAGGGATTCTCCGCATTTTCTTGAAATACGGTCCGAACAACGAACGCGTCATTACCGGGCTGAAACGCATCAGCAAACCGGGGCTGCGCGTGTACGTCAAAGCCCACGAAGTGCCGCGCGTCTTAAACGGCTTAGGGATCGCCATTCTTTCGACGTCGCAAGGCATTTTAACGGATAAAGAAGCTCGTCAAAAAGGCACGGGCGGCGAAGTAATCGCCTACGTTTGGTAATTTATTCGCTCAAGAATGGAGGTGTGTTTGACATGTCACGTGTCGGCAAAAAACCAATTGAAATTCCTGCCGGTGTCACCGTTACTGTGAACGGCAATACCGTTACGGTCAAAGGGCCGAAAGGGAAATTAACCCGCACGTTCCACCCGGATATTACGATCAACGTTGAAGACAATGTGATCACCGTTACGCGCCCAAGCGATGAAAAACATCACCGCGCGCTCCATGGCACGACGCGCAGCTTGCTCGCTAACATGGTCGAAGGCGTTTCGAAAGGCTATGAAAAAGCACTTGAGCTTGTCGGTGTCGGATACCGTGCATCGAAACAAGGGAAAAAACTTGTATTAAGCGTCGGTTACTCCCACCCGGTCGAAATTGAACCGGAAGAGGGGCTTGAAATTGAAGTGCCTGCAGCGACGAAAATCATCGTCAAAGGGGCAGACAAGCAGCGCGTCGGTGAACTGGCAGCCAACATTCGCGCCGTGCGTCCGCCGGAGCCGTATAAAGGCAAAGGCATTCGCTACGAAGGCGAACTTGTGCGCTTAAAAGAAGGCAAAACTGGTAAATAACGCGGCATAGCGAAGCGAAAGGAGTGACATTCGATGATCACGAAAGTTGACCGAAACGCGGTCCGTAAAAAAAGACACGCGCGCATCCGCAAAAAAATCGTCGGCACGACTGAACGTCCGCGGTTGAGCGTGTTCCGTTCGAACAAACATATTTACGCCCAAATTATCGACGATACGAAATCGGCAACGATTGTCAGCGCCTCAACATTGGATAAAGAGTTCGGTTTAGATTCGACAAACAACATTGATGCGGCGAAAAAAGTCGGCGAGCTTGTCGCCAAACGGGCGTTAGAAAAAGGCATTAAACAAGTCGTGTTCGACCGCGGCGGGTATTTGTATCATGGACGGGTTAAAGCATTAGCGGATGCCGCCCGCGAAGCCGGCTTGGAATTCTAATTAAAGGAGGGACAACGATGCGTCGTATCGATCCAAACAAACTTGAATTGGAAGAGCGTGTAGTCGCGGTAAACCGTGTAGCAAAAGTCGTGAAAGGCGGACGTCGCCTGCGCTTTTCGGCTTTAGTCGTCGTCGGCGATAAGAACGGCCATGTCGGATTTGGCACAGGGAAAGCGCAAGAAGTTCCGGAAGCGATCCGCAAGGCGATTGAAGATGCGAAGAAAAACTTAATGGAAGTGCCGATCGTTGGCACGACGATTCCGCATGAAGTCATCGGCCATTTTGGTGCTGGGGAAATCATTTTAAAACCGGCTTCCGAAGGTACCGGGGTTATCGCCGGTGGTCCGGCTCGCGCGGTATTGGAGCTGGCAGGCATCAGCGACATTTTGTCGAAATCGATCGGTTCGAACACGCCAATCAACATGGTGCGCGCAACGTTCGACGGATTAAAGCAATTAAAACGCGCCGAAGACGTAGCAAAATTGCGCGGCAAAACAGTCGAGGAACTGTTAGGATAAGGAGGGAACGATCATGGCAAAAAAATTGGCGATTACCCTCACGCGCAGCGTGATTGGCCGTCCGGAAGACCAACGCATTACCGTGAAAACACTCGGCTTGCGGAAAATGCATCAAACGGTCGTTCATAATGACAACCCTGCCATCCGTGGGATGATTAATAAAGTCGCTCACCTTGTGAAAGTAAAAGAAATCGAAGAATAAATGGGATCATAAGGAGGTGCTTCGCCATGAAACTTCATGAATTGCAACCAGCGCCGGGTTCCCGGAAGAAAGCTGTCCGTGTCGGCCGCGGGATCGGTTCGGGCAACGGCAAAACGTCTGGCCGCGGTCATAAAGGTCAAAAAGCCCGCTCCGGCGGAGGGGTTCGCCTTGGTTTTGAAGGGGGCCAAACGCCTTTGTTCCGCCGCCTGCCGAAACGCGGGTTCACGAACATCAACCGAAAAGAATACGCGGTAGTCAACTTAGATAAACTGAACATTTTTGAAGACGGCACGGAAGTTACACCGGAATTGCTGCTTGAAACAGGTGTGATCAGCAAGCTGAAGTCGGGCGTGAAAATTTTAGGCAAAGGCCAAATCGAGAAAAAGTTAACGGTCAAAGCGCATAAGTTCTCGGCATCGGCGAAAGAGGCCATTGAGGCGGCTGGCGGTAAAACTGAGGTGATTTAATGTTTCGGACAATCTCCAACTTTATGCGCGTCAGTGATATTCGAAACAAAATCATTTTCACTCTTCTTATGCTCATCGTGTTCCGCATCGGAACATTCATCCCTGTTCCGAGCGTGAACACCGATGTATTAAAACTGCAAGATGAACTAAATGCGTTCGGCGTCCTGAACATTTTTGGCGGCGGGGCGCTGCAAAACTTTTCGATTTTTGCCATGGGGGTTATGCCCTACATTACGGCATCCATTATCGTCCAGCTGCTGCAAATGGACGTCGTTCCGAAATTCACGGAATGGTCGAAGCAAGGCGAGATGGGCCGGCGTAAATTAGCTCAGTTTACCCGCTATTTTACGATTGTGCTTGGATTTATCCAGGCGCTCGGCATGTCCTACGGCTTCAACAATTTGGCCGGCGGGATGCTCATTCAAAATCCGGGCATTGGCACGTATTTGTTGATCGCGGTTGTCTTGACCGCTGGCACAGCCTTTTTAATGTGGCTTGGCGAACAGATCACCGCCAAAGGTGTCGGGAACGGGATTTCGATCATTATTTTTGCGGGGATCGTTTCCGGCATTCCGACGATCTTGAACCAGATTTACGCCCAACAATTTGAAAATGTCGGAGAAGACTTGTTTTTGCGCATCGTCCGGCTGCTGCTCGTAGCGCTAGCAGTGGTCGCTGTGATTGTTGGCGTTATTTACATTCAGCAGGCGTTCCGGAAAATACCGATTCAATATGCCAAACGGCTTGAAGGCCGAAACCCGGTCGGCGGTCATTCAACCCACTTGCCGCTCAAAGTGAATCCAGCCGGGGTCATTCCGGTCATTTTCGCCGTATCGTTTTTAATTGCACCACCGACGATTGCATCGTTTTTTGGCACGAATGACGTAACATTGTGGATTCGCCGAACGTTTGACTATACTCATCCGATTGGCATGACGATCTATGTCGTGCTTATTATCGCGTTCACGTACTTTTACGCGTTTGTTCAAGTCAACCCGGAACAGATGGCCGATAACTTGAAGAAGCAAGGCGGCTATATCCCAGGCATCCGCCCTGGAAAAAATACGCAAGAGTATGTCACGAAAATTTTATACCGATTGACGCTGGTCGGTTCGCTCTTTTTAGCGGCCATTGCCGTGCTGCCCGTGTTCTTTGTGAACTTTGCGAACTTGCCGCCTTCCGCACAAATCGGCGGTACGAGCTTGCTCATCGTTGTCGGCGTGGCTCTTGAGACGATGAAACAGCTTGAGAGTCAGCTGGTAAAACGCCATTACCGAGGATTCATCAAATAAAGAAGGCAAGAGTGGCCAGTTCTTGCCGGTAGGGGGAGTTAGGATGAATTTAGTGCTGATGGGGCTGCCAGGTGCCGGCAAAGGCACGCAAGCCGAGAAGATTGTAGAAACGTATGGAATTCCGCACATTTCAACCGGGGATATGTTTCGGGCGGCGATCAAAGAAGGGACACCGTTAGGGCTGCAGGCGAAACAATATATAGATCGCGGCGACCTTGTTCCTGATGAGGTGACGATCGGCATCGTCCGTGAACGGTTGAGCAAAGACGATTGCCAAAACGGCTTTTTGCTTGACGGGTTTCCGCGCACGGTCGCCCAAGCGGAGGCGCTGGAAACGATGCTGGCTGAAATCGGCCGCACGCTTGACTATGTCATCCATATCGATGTTCGCCAAGACGTGTTAATGGAGCGCCTCACAGGCAGACGAATTTGCCGCAACTGCGGAGCGACGTACCATCTTGTCTTTCACCCGCCGGCTCAGCCTGGCGTATGCGACAAGTGCGGAGGCGAGCTGTACCAGCGCGCTGACGATAATGAAGCGACGGTGGCCAATCGGCTTGAAGTCAATACGAAACAAATGAAGCCATTGCTCGATTTCTACGAGCAAAAAGGCTATTTGCGCCACATTAACGGCGAACAAGAAATGGAAAAAGTATTTGCCGACATTCGCGAATTGCTCGGGGGACTCGCTCGATGATCATTTATAAGACCGCGCATGAAATTGCCCTGATGCGCGAGGCGGGAAAAATCGTTTCCCTTACCTTAGAAGAGCTGAGAAAGCATATTCGCCCCGGGGTAACGACAAAGGAACTGGACGCCATTGCGGAGGAAGTGATTCGTTCCCATGGCGCCATTCCGTCGTTTAAAGGATATCAAGGGTTTCCGGGGAGCATTTGCGCCTCGGTGAATGAGGAACTCGTGCACGGAATTCCCGGCGATCGCATGTTGCGTGAGGGCGACATTATTACGGTTGATGTGGGGGCTCAGTATGAAGGTTATCATGCTGACTCAGCCTGGACGTATCCAGTTGGAGAGATCGACGCCGAGACAAAGCAGCTGCTTGACGTGACGGAACAATCGTTGTATGTCGGGCTCGCCGAGGCGAAGCCAGGCGCCCGTTTGACGAACATTTCCCATGCGATTCAAACGTATGTCGAAGCGCGCCATTTTTCCGTCGTCCGCGAGTATGTCGGGCACGGAATTGGTCAACACTTACATGAAGACCCGCAAATCCCTCATTACGGTCCACCGAACAAAGGACCGATTTTGCGGCCGGGGATGACCTTATGCATCGAACCGATGGTCAATGCGGGCAGCCGTTACGTGAAAACATTGGCTGACGATTGGACTGTCGTCACGGTGGACGGAAAACGGTGTGCCCATTTCGAACATACGATTGTTATTACGGAGCATGGCTATGAAATTTTAACCGTTTCTTAAAAGCTCCGAGTGCCGTGGCAACCGCTATGAGGAGCTGATGTAGATATCGCCCGCCTGATGTCCGTTCGGTTTTGCGTAACACAATGTTACTCATTCGAAGGAGGGAGAGCCGCTCGATGGCGAAAGACGATGTAATTGAAGTGGAAGGCACCGTCATTGAAACATTGCCAAATGCGATGTTTCGTGTAGAATTAGAAAATGGGCACACGGTGTTGGCCCATGTGTCCGGCAAAATCCGCATGCACTTCATCCGCATTTTGCCTGGCGATAAAGTGACGGTCGAGTTGTCGCCTTATGATTTAACGCGTGGACGGATTACGTATCGATATAAATAAAGAATGCACTCCGTTTAATAGGGAGGTAAACAACATGAAAGTGAGACCATCTGTCAAACCGATTTGCGAAAAATGCAAAGTCATTCGCAGACGCGGCAAAGTAATGGTCATTTGTGAAAATCCGAAACATAAACAACGTCAAGGGTAATTTCCAAGGAGGTGTACAATATGGCACGTATTGCAGGTGTCGACATTCCGCGCGATAAACGAGTAGTCATTTCGTTAACATACATTTATGGGATCGGCAAACCGACTGCGCAAAAAATCTTAAAAGAGGCAGGCGTATCGGAGGATACACGCGTTCGCGATTTGACGGAAGAGGAGCTTGGCCGCATTCGTGAAATCGTTGGCCGCTTGAAAGTGGAAGGCGATCTGCGCCGTGAAGTATCGTTAAACATTAAGCGGTTAATGGAAATCGGCTGCTATCGCGGCCTGCGTCATCGCCGCGGATTGCCGGTTCGCGGTCAAAACACGAAAAACAATGCCCGCACGCGCAAAGGCCCGCGCCGTACGGTAGCGAACAAGAAGAAATAATCAAGCAAAGGAGGTCATTTGACGAATGGCACGCAGAACAAACACTCGCAAACGCCGCGTAAGAAAAAACATTGATACGGGCATTGCCCATATTCGTTCGACTTTCAACAACACGATCGTAACGATTACGGACGTTCATGGCAACGCCATTGCTTGGTCGAGCGCTGGCGCATTAGGATTCAAAGGTTCGCGTAAATCGACGCCGTTTGCGGCGCAAATGGCCGCAGAGGCAGCGGCGAAAGCGTCGATGGAGCATGGCATGAAAACGGTCGAAGTGAACGTGAAAGGTCCGGGGGCTGGCCGCGAGGCAGCGATCCGTGCGTTGCAGGCAGCCGGATTGGAAATTACGGCGATCAAAGACGTCACTCCAATCCCGCACAATGGATGCCGTCCGCCAAAACGTCGCCGCGTGTAACGCCCCTGTATAGAATTTGAACCATTGTCAATAATGGGATATGATAAAGACCATGGCAGGGGAGCCGGCTTCGTCCGCCGGCAAGCGTAGATCTAGATTCATGGGGGAATGTTATTAGGCGTGTACCGTTTGGTCGGGGTCTCGACGTTTTGAAGGAGGGTATAATAATCGATGATTGAAATTGAAAAGCCGAAAATTGAAACGGTCGAACTGAGCGAAGATGCCAAATACGGCAAATTCGTAGTCGAACCGCTTGAGCGTGGATATGGTACAACCTTAGGGAACTCCTTACGTCGTATCCTATTGTCTTCACTCCCTGGTGCGGCTGTGACATCGGTGCAAATCGACGGTGTACTGCACGAGTTTTCAACGATTGAGGGCGTCGTCGAAGATGTGACAGCCATCATTTTGAATGTTAAAAAGTTAGCGTTGAAAATTTACTCAGACGAAGAGAAAACGTTGGAAATCGATGTGCAGGGGGAAGGAGTTGTCACGGCTGCCGATATTACTCACGACAGCGATGTAGAAATTTTAAACCCGGACCTTCATATTGCTACGCTGGCGGAAGGCGGTCGCCTGCGCATGCGCATGACCGCCAGACGGGGGCGTGGGTATGTCCCGGCTGAGGCGAACAAGCGCGAAGACCAGCCAATCGGCGTGATTCCGATCGACTCCATTTATACGCCGGTCTCCCGAGTTTCCTATCAAGTCGAGAACACGCGGGTCGGTCAGGTGACAGACTATGACAAATTGACGATTGACGTGTGGACCGACGGAAGCATCGGGCCGAAAGAGGCCATTTCCCTTGGGGCGAAAATTTTAACCGAGCACTTGAACATTTTTGTCGGCCTGACGGATGAAGCACAAAATGCCGAGATCATGGTAGAGAAAGAGGACGACCAAAAAGAAAAAGTGCTCGAAATGACGATCGAGGAACTCGATCTTTCTGTCCGTTCCTACAACTGCTTGAAACGTGCCGGCATCAACACCGTTCAGGAGCTGACGCAAAAAACGGAAGAAGATATGATGAAAGTGCGCAATCTCGGCCGCAAATCGCTTGAAGAAGTGAAGGCGAAGCTGGCCGAGCTGGGGCTTAGCTTGCGTAAAGACGATTAAGCACCAGCTTCCGCCGGCGGGGCGGAAACGCGCGTTACCATAGATTTCGCGTTGGGCGTCAACCGATCATGACGGCAATGAGGAACATATTATTTTACAAGGGAGGGACATTCGATGTCGTACAGAAAATTAGGACGCACGACTTCTCAACGAAAAGCATTGCTTCGCGATTTAGCAACGGACTTAATTATCAACGAACGCATCGAAACGACTGAGGCACGGGCAAAAGAATTGCGCTCGGTCATTGAAAAAATGATCACGCTCGGCAAACGCGGCGATTTGCATGCCCGCCGCCAAGCAGCGGCGTTTATTCGCAAGGAAGTCGCCAACAGCGAAACCGGTCAAGATGCGCTGCAAAAGCTGTTCAGCGACATTGCGCCGCGCTACCAAGATCGCCAAGGCGGCTATACGCGCATTATGAAACTTGGTCCTCGCCGTGGTGACGGGGCGCCGATGGTCATTATCGAACTCGTGTAACGGTTTCATTTCAACAAGGGCGAGACAGTTTCTTTTGAACTGGATCTATGCCCTTTTTTTGTTTACCATCATTTAGCAAAGTATAGTCGAGAATGTGACGAGGCAAGGAGAAACCATTATGGCCGAACCGATCCTTTCGATCGAAGGAGTGTATTTCCGTTATCTGAATCAATCGGAGTATGCGGTGCAAAACGTGAGCTTCCAAGCCGAGCGCGGAGAGTGGCTGGCGATTGTCGGCCATAACGGATCCGGCAAATCGACCATCGCCCGGCTGTTGATCGGTCTGCTTCGGCCGGAGCGGGGCGCCATTCGCTTGTTCGGTCGCCCCCTTGATGAGACGACCGTTTGGGATGTACGCCGCCGTGTCGGCATGGTGTTCCAAAATCCAGATAACCAATTTGTTGGGACGACCGTCGAAGACGATATCGCCTTTGCCCTCGAGAACAACGGCATCCCGCGCGATGAAATGGTCGAGCGCATCCATGAAGCTGTCCACCAAGTGCATATGGAGTCGTTTCTTGAGCACGAGCCGCACCGGCTTTCTGGCGGGCAAAAGCAGCGTGTCGCCATCGCCGGCATTTTGGCGCTCCGCCCTGATATGATCATTTTGGATGAAGCGACATCGATGCTTGACCCGCGCGGGCGGGAAGAGGTGCTCGAGACGGTTCGCCGCTTGAACCGGCAACAGCGCATTACAGTATTGTCGATCACGCATGATTTGGAGGAAGCGGCGAAAGCCGACCGCATCATCGTGATGAACAAAGGAGAGGTCATGGCTGAAGGGACGCCGGAGCAAATCTTTCGGCTTGGGGGCAAGCTCGAGCGCATCGGCCTTGATTTGCCGTTTGCCGTGAAAATGGGCAGCCGCTTGCGGGAGCGAGGCATTCCGCTTCGCTTAGGACACTTGACGACGGAGGAGTTGGTCGAAGAGCTATGGACATTGTATTCGAAAAAGTAGAGCATGTATACAATGCCCGTTCGCCGCTCGCCCGCCGGGCGCTGTATGATGTGAATGTAGCCATTGCGGGCGGGATGTATGTCGCGATTGTTGGCCATACCGGCTCGGGGAAATCGACGCTCCTTCAGCACTTCAATGGCCTGCTGCAGCCGACAAGCGGCACGGTGAAGATCGGCCAAGAGACGATTACCGGCACCCGGCGGCCAAAGCAGCTCAAACCGTTGCGCAAAAAAGTCGGGATTGTGTTTCAGTTCCCAGAACATCAACTGTTCGAAGAAACGGTTGAGAAAGATATTTGCTTTGGTCCGCTCAACTTCGGCGTGCCCGAGGACGAAGCGAAACGAAAGGCAAAGGAACTGATCAAGCTTGTCGGGCTTAGCGAGGACGTGCTGGCTAAATCGCCGTTTGACTTAAGCGGCGGACAAATGCGGCGCGTCGCTATTGCCGGCGTGCTGGCGCTTGAACCGGAAGTGATCGTGCTTGATGAGCCGACCGCTGGGCTTGATCCTCGTGGCCGCAAAGAAATCATGGAGATGTTTTATCGTCTCCACCGTGAAAAACAGCTCACGACCGTGCTTGTCACCCACAGTATGGAAGATGCCGCCCAATACGCGGATGAAATCGTCGTGATGCACGAAGGAACCGTATGGGGCCAAGGAACACCGGAAGAGATTTTTCGTGACGCCGAGCGGCTTGCCGCCATCGGCTTAAGCGTACCGGAAACGGTCAAGTTGAAGCAGGAGCTAGAAAAGCGGTTTGGCGTCACCATTCCGTCGCCATGCTTAACGATCGAACAGACGGCTGACGCCATCCGCCAATTGTTTTCTAAGGTGAGCGTCCATGACTAATCATTTGATTATCGGGCAATATGTGCCCGGCCATTCGCTGGTTCACCGTTTAGATCCACGCGCGAAGCTGCTGATCGTGTTTGCCTACGTCCTCATCGTTTTTTTGGCGAACAATGTGGCAACCTATGCGGCGCTGTCGTTGTTTACGTTCGCTTTTGTGGCGCTGTCGCGCATCCCGTTTTCGTTCATTATGCGCGGCTTAAAGCCGATTTTATGGGTCGTTTTGTTTACGATGTTATTGCATGTATTCATGACGAAAGAAGGGGACGTTGTTTACCGGATCGGCGCTCTTTCCATTTATGAAGGCGGCATTCGGCAAGGGATCTTTATTTCGTTGCGGTTTTTGCTGCTTGTGCTCATGACGACGATGCTGACGCTGACGACGACGCCGATTGAAGTGACCGATGGCGTGGAAAGCCTGCTCGGGCCGCTCAAAAAAATGCGCGTGCCCGTCCATGAGCTCGCCTTAATGATGGCGATTTCGCTTCGCTTTATTCCGACGCTCATGGAAGAGACGGAAAAAATTATGAAGGCGCAGGCAGCGCGCGGCGTCGACTTTTCCGGCGGCCGTTTTTCCGAACGGGTGAAAGCGATCGTCTCGCTGCTTGTGCCGCTGTTTATCAGCTCGTTTAAACGGGCCGACGAGCTGGCGACAGCCATGGAGGCGCGCGGCTACCGCGGCGGGGAAGGGCGGACGAAATTTCGCCAGCTCGTCTGGAAGCCGTTGGACACTGCTTTTTTAGCCGCCACTACGCTATTGGCTGTATTGCTTTTTCTATTACGCTCATAGCGGAGGACTGTCATGACAAGACGGATGAAATGTGTGATAGCATATGATGGCACGGATTTTTCCGGCTATCAAGTTCAGCCGGGAAAACGGACGGTGCAAGGCGAGCTCGAGGGAGTGCTCAAGCGGATGCATAAAGGGAGTGACGTGCGGGTCGCAGCTTCGGGGAGGACGGACGCCGGCGTCCACGCCTACGGGCAAGTCATTCATTTCGATACGCCGCTCGCTCTTTCCCCTGAGCAGTGGAAAAAGGCGTTAAACGCTCAGCTTCCGGACGATATCGCCGTCCGCTCGGTGGACGAGGCAGACAGCACATTTCATGCCCGTTTTTCCGCCAAAGCGAAAGAGTATCGCTATAACGTATGGACCGCGGCCGAGCGCGACGTATTTCGCCGCTATTACTGCGCATGGCACCCGTACCCGCTCCACATAGACGCCATGAATGAGGCGCTTGGCTTGCTGAAGGGGACACACGATTTTACGAGCTTTTGTTCGGCCAAAACAGCGATGGAGGATCGTGTGCGCACCATTTACCACGCCGAAATTGAAGCGGACGGCCCAATGCTTCAATTTCGTTTTATCGGCACCGGCTTTTTATACAATATGGTGCGCATCATCGTCGGCACGGTGCTTGAGGTCGGCCAAGGGAAACGCCCCCCTGCCGACATCAAGTCGCTGCTTGCAGCGAAAGACCGACGGCTCGCCGGCCCAACCGCACCGGCCGAAGGGCTGTACTTATGGCATGTGTACTATGACCGTGAAAGTTTCGACCATAAATAGAGGAGCTGCCGTTTGTCGCATCAATTAGCCAAAAACTCCTCAAGCATCGCGGGTGCGATTGCCCCCTCCCGCTCTGCATGGGGAGGAGGCCAAACGTTTGCCTGAAATGGATGGAAGACAGATCTGGTGCGCAATGCCCCTAAAAGTGAAACGGGAAACGCCCGCTTCTGCAAGTGGAGGCATGACAACGAATCCTCGTGTAACATTTTCTTGACATTGGCGCGCCGGCAAGCTATCATATCATATGGCATGTATTTTCCACGATTAGCCCCGGACAGCAATCGTGTTGAAATAAACAATCCACTTACTTGTTCATTTTTCTTTTAGGAGGGAACTACATTGCGTACGACTTACATGGCGAAACCGAATGAAGTAGAGCGTAAATGGTACGTTGTCGACGCAGCTGGCAAAACGTTAGGCCGTTTAGCTAGCGAAGTAGCGGCGCTGTTGCGCGGCAAGCATAAACCGACGTTCACTCCGCACGTCGACTGCGGGGATCACGTGATCGTCATCAATGCGGACAAAGTCGAACTGACAGGGAAAAAATTAACGAAAAAACTGTACTATCGCCACAGCTTACATCCAGGCGGTTTGAAAGTAAGAACAGCGCTCGAGATGCGCACGAACTATCCGGAACAAATGATTGAACGGGCGGTGCGCGGCATGCTTCCAAAAGGCAGCCTTGGCCGTCAAATGTTCAAAAAACTGCACGTTTACCGCGGAAGCGAGCATCCGCATCAAGCGCAAAAACCGGAAGTATACGAACTTCGCGGATAATTGACAAGGGAGGGTATTTATTTTGGCACAAGTACAATATTACGGTACAGGTCGTCGCAAAAGCTCAGTTGCCCGCGTCCGCCTCGTCCCGGGCGATGGACGCATCATCGTCAATAAACAAGACATTCGTGAATACATTCCGTCGGAAGCGCTCATCGAAATGGTAAAACAGCCGCTCGTTTTGACGGAGACGCTCGGCAGCTATGACGTTTTAGTGAACGTCCAAGGCGGCGGATTTGCTGGCCAAGCTGGCGCCATTCGCCACGGCATCGCCCGCGCGCTGCTTGAAGTGGATCCGGAATTCCGTGCGGTATTGAAGCGCGCTGGCTTGCTGACGCGCGATGCCCGCGTCAAAGAACGGAAAAAATACGGGCTCAAAGGCGCCCGCCGCGCTCCGCAGTTCTCGAAACGTTAATCATATCCTTCTGCTCCAGCCCAGCCAATTTGGCTGGGCTTTTTGCTTATTTCTGCCTTTCGTCCGCGCGTATGAATGCGCCTGATCGTTAAACACTACATCGTAAAGGAGCGTGAAAAACGATGGCAGTCATCACTTCATTGGCGGAGAAAAGGCAGGAAAAGCAGCTTCGCTATGAGCGAAAAATGTTGCGGGAATTATCGCTCGAGAAATTGCGGGCCAAAGTGCTTGAACATTTTGTCCCTTTCTACCATATGTATCGAATTTTCCCGTCTGTTGTCGAGGAAGGCTGCATTGACTTGGCCATTGAAGCGTACTTGCTCGGCGCCCATTACAGCCGGTTCGGCTATTACGGGGAACCGGCCGACAGCGTGCGCCAGCGCTGCGCCCAAGAGGAAAAATATTTGGTCGACACGCTGTTTGACTTTCTTTGCTTTTGGGGAAATATCGACGATGACATCCGAAGCGAATCGCTTTACTATGCATGTGAGCAATATATCGGCAGCTGGTGGACAGAAGGATTTGAACGGGGAAAAAAACGGCGCCGGCTAAAACTTCATTAAATGAGTTCTATTCCCGCGCCTTGTCCCATATAAGATAGAGAAGGGAAACGCGCGGGAGGAGAAACGATGAAAAAGAAGTGGAAGTGGCTGGTCGCTTTTGCTGCCGTCACCATCACCGGTTTTTTGCTATTTCCATCTTTATTTTCTGATCTTACATCGACAAAACCTTGGAATCTCCCGTTATCGGGGAGAATTATCGTATTAGACCCCGGACACGGCGGACCGGACGGCGGCGCTGTCGGCGGCGAGGTGCTAGAAAAAGAAATCGCGCTCAACGTGGCGAAAAAATTGCGCGATTACTTGCAGCAGCAAGGGGCGCTCGTCCTTATGACGCGGGAGACGGACCGCGACTTGGCCAGTCCGTCAACGCGCGGCTACAGCCGGCGGAAAACGGAGGACTTGCATGAACGAACAGCATTCATTAACAAGTCGAATGCCGATCTATTTATCAGCATTCATTTAAACGCCATCCCATCCCCACGCTGGCGGGGAGCGCAGACATTTTATTATGGCTCGTTCATCGAAAACGAGCGGCTGGCGAAATTTATTCAGGCTGAGTTGCGGCGGAACTTGGAAAACACTCACCGGGTGGCGAAAATGATTGACACGGTCTATTTGCTGAAACATGCGAAAAAACCTGGCGCGCTTGTGGAGGTCGGATTTTTGTCGAACCCGGACGAGCGGGAACTGCTCGCCTCTGACCATTACCAGACGCAGCTCGCCGCCTCCATTTACAAAGGGGTATTGCGCTACTTTTCGAACGAACACACACCTCGCGAATAGCGGGGGGTTTTTTGTGAGTAGGACAGTGGCGGCTAAACATGCTCTTTGCCAAAGGGAACCAGAAATCCCCATTCCCACTATAAGTAAGTGGGAATGGAGGCTGAACATGGCGGTTTCCCAACAGTTTATGGTATAGTCAATTATAGAAACAGTCATTGATTTGAAAAGGGTTGGTGAATACGATGCTGACGGAAAACGAAGTGCGGGCCATTTTGGAAAAAATGAAAGATCCATTTTTAAACAAAACGTTTAAGGAAACGAACGCGATTCAAGAAATTAAAATCAAGGAAGAAAAGAACCATGTCAGCGTAAAAATCGCGCTCGCGAAAATCGGTACGCCTGACCAGCTCCGCGTGCAAACATCGATCGTTCAGCAGTTGAAAGACGCAGGCGCCGCTTCTGTCGGACTGCGGTTTGCCGAACTGCCGCGAGAAGTGATTGAGGAATATAGCGAGAATAAGCAAGGAACGACGTATATCGCCATCGCCAGCGGTAAGGGTGGGGTCGGGAAATCGACCGTCTCTGTCAATTTGGCGGTTGCGCTCGCCCGGCTTGGCAAAAAAGTCGGGTTGATCGACGCCGATATTTACGGATTTAGCGTACCCGACATGATGGGGATCACCGAGCGCCCGACAGTAAGGGGCGATAAGATTATCCCCGTGGAACGGTTTGGGGTAAAAGTCATTTCGATGGCCTTTTTCGTCGAGGACAACGCCCCCGTTATTTGGCGCGGACCGATGCTAGGGAAAATGCTCAACAACTTTTTTAAAGAAGTCGAGTGGGGCGATTTAGACTATCTATTGCTTGATCTGCCGCCGGGGACAGGCGATGTCGCCCTAGATGTACATACGCTCTTGCCGTCGTGCAAGGAAATTATCGTCACAACCCCGCATCCGACCGCCGCGTTTGTCGCTGCCCGCGCCGGAGCCATGGCGCTGCGCACCGAGCACGAGATTATCGGTGTCATCGAAAACATGTCGTATTACGAAAGCCGCAAAACAGGCGAACGGGAATACGTCTTTGGCAAAGGCGGCGGGGAAAAGTTGGCAAAAGAGCTGCAAACAGAGCTGTTAGGGCAGCTGCCGCTTCAGCAGCCGGATTGGAATGAAGACGACTTCGCCCCGTCCGTCTATGCGGAAGATCATCCAATCGGGAAAATTTATATGGATATCGCCCGTAAAATTGCTGCGAAATACTAATCAGCTGAAACAGCAAAGCGTCCGATGGCCTTGAGTCGCCTGCGCTCGTCCCTTTGAGCGTTGACAGCTTTTGGCACACGGACGCTTTTTGTTTGATTACCCGCCTCCACCTTGTTGGTTGCCGCCTCCCCCTTCTTCCCCTTCTCCTTCTCCCCCTTCTCCGCCTTCCTCTCCTTGTTTTCCTCCGCCCTGTTGGAGCGTTTCTGCCGCTTTGGTTAGCATATCTTGAATTTTTGCCTGATACAGCGGACTATTTAGCGTTTCTGTGATCACCTTTTGCAAATGCTGACGGAACTCTTTGCTTTTTAATACATCGATCATCGCTTTTTGCACTTCGGGATCTTTTAGGATGTCGATCATCATTTCTTGGTATTCGGGGTCTTTCATGAGTGCTTTCATCATTTTTTCGTGTTCTTTTTGCAACCCTTTAGCGAAGCTTTCCGCGAACTTCGGGTCTTTGAACGCATTTTCCCAAAATTTCTTTCCTTGATCAGACGTCAACACTTGCTGCAGTGTCTCTTTGACAGCCGTTTGATCCATAACGAGCTGCTGCTTCATTTGGTCTTCCGACATAATATCTTGAATCGCCTTTTTCCCCTCGTCCGTTTTTAAAATGTCGACGACCATTTTCTTCGTTTGCTCATAGTCCGGGGGAGGAGGGCTGATTTCTTGAGGAGCACAAGAGCTAAGAACGAGAAAACTGAGCAAGAGGAGCGGTATGCACTTGTTCATAAAAATGAGCTCCTTTCTGCAAAAATCCCTCACCTTTAATATGAATGTTGACGAAAAAAATATGCATTTGGACGAGCGGAAGCTGGCTTTTTCAAGAGGGCGCTGGTAAAATGTTAAGCGGATTATGATGAAATGATGGAGGATGAAGCAAACTGTGAACAGCCGCAAATGGGTGCGCTTATTTTTAACTACGCTGCTGATCGGGGGGATTGCTGCAGCAGCTGTCGGTATGGTTTTGAACTGGAAAGAGTTCGGCCATCTTCTTCTGCGTTTGGATATTGTTGAGTTTATGGCCGTGTTGCTATGGCATATTGGCGTTGGCTTTATTTTTAGCGTCATTAGCCAAGCGGGGTTTTTTGCCTATTTGACCGTTCACCGCTTTGGGCTTGGGATTTTCCGTTCGCTATGGAATGCGGTGCAGCTTGTTTTGATCATGTTTGTGCTGTTCGATTTAGTGTACTTTCGTTACATGGCGTTTGCAACAAACGGGGAGTCGATTATCCCCTATATACTGACTGCTTTGTTCGTTTTAGCGGTCGGATTGGCCGTTGCCTATGTCAAGAGTGTGCAAACGAATAAAGGAGCTTTCGTCCCAGCTTTATTCTTTATGGTCGTCGTGACAATCGTTGAATGGTTCCCGGTTTTGCGTATCAATGACCAAGATTGGCTATATTTGATGTTGATTCCACTGTTAGTATGCAATGCGTACCAGCTTCTTATACTGCATAAGTTGACAGGCGGCGCGAAACAATAAGTGGCAGTAAGGCGCCGCCTGTTCTTTTTACCCTCTTGAACCGAGAATCCTCACTTTCAAGCGAAGCCTTTCATGCGTAAATGATCCAAGGCACGATAGAACGTTGAATCATCGGATGCCTAGGGCTGAAACGACCCGAAGCCACGCTCAGGGAGACGAGAGATGGTTTTCGTCATGGGACTAGGAAGCCCTCGCTTCCAGCGTTAGCTAAGCGGTGAACAGTTCACTCAACCCCCTTGCTCTCAGCCTCACCGTTCGCTAACAATTCGGAAAGACTGGCGTTTTTATAGCCATTTTCTTTCATCGCCGCAATAATTTTCGGCAACGCTTTTGCAGTTTGTTTCGCCGAATCGGAGGCATGAAGAAGCACAATATCCCCGGGCTCTAAATCGTTCGTAACGTTTGCTACAATTTGCTCTGTTCCAGGGTTCAGCCAGTCTTTCGAGTCGATGCTCCAATGTACAACAGTATAGCCGAGAGATTCCGCAATTTTGAGTACGTTTTTATTAAAGTTCCCCCCTGGTGGGCGCAACAGTTCGACATTTTTAACTCCCAATGTATCAAACACTTTTTCCGCCATCATTAAATCCTGGCGGATTTTGGCGTTCTCAAGTTCTGTGTAGTTGACAAAATTATATCCCATGCTGCCAATTTCATGCCCTTCTTCTTTGATCCGTTTCACAACAGTCGGATGGCGTTCGGCCCAGGAAGCTGATAAAAAAAAGGTTGCGTTTTTAATCCCATGCTGCTTTAAGACGTCTAAAATTTTGTCGGCATTTTCATCTCCCCAGCTAATGTCAAACGTCAACGCCACTTCGTCACGGTCATTGTCTACTTTGTACACCGCTTTTGGTCCGGAAGAAAGCGAAAAAACCGGACGGTTCACCTCATAAGCGTATAGAACGACAGCGGTAAAAAAGGCGGAACAAATAATAATGAGAGCTTTTTTCAACGTCCGCCCATTCAGCGCATAAAACAAGGCGTCCATCCCCCTTTAAACAGTTGTCCTATGTACATCTTATGCAGTCAGCCATCATCGTTATGAAACATATTTGCCATGCTCTTTGCGGCAATGGAGGCAAGGAAGAAAACTGAGGATGGAGGTGGAACGCTATCCTATCATTTCCTTGCAATATCAGATGAAAAATGTATTGCATTTTTTATTTTAAAGTGTTATATTAATAACCGTCGCTAATCGGACTGGCTGTTCGACAGCGATGAGCAGTCAAAAAGATTGTAAACAGAAAAACAGTTGACACCGAAAACACTTTGTGTTAGTATAAAGAAGCTGCTTGCGAGAGACAAGTTGTTTAGACTGTTTCTTGTGAGAGTAAAGCAAAACTTGGAGTAAAGCAAAGCTTGCGTGTGCGAGTGAACTTAACAAAACCGAGCTCCTCGGCGCAAGATGGCACGATTGATCTCGCTCCTTGAAAACTGAACGAAACGAAGCGCAAACGAAAAGCTGAGGCCGCCCGTCTATCGGCGAAACGCGCTGGAGGGCCTGCGAGGAGGCTATCGCCGCCGCAGCAGGCCCGAAGCGTCGCGAGCTGATGGCGGCCGAAGCTAGACAATACGAAAAGCTGAGGCCGCTTGACACGTTTGGTGTCGGTGCCGAAGCTTACAAAGCCAATCAACTTTCTATTGGAGAGTTTGATCCTGGCTCAGGACGAACGCTGAAAAGCGGAAGCGCCGCGATCGGCTCTCGAAGCCAAATGTTCTTCACCCGCAGGGGTGCTTGCACCCCGAGGGGGAAGGTTATTTGGCAGAAGAGAGCCAGGCGCTGGAGCTAGACAATACGAAAAGCGAAGGCCGCGAACGGCCGACCATTAACAAATCCCATCCTGGCGATCTCGAAGCCAAATGTTCTTCACCCGCAGGGATGCTTGCATCCCAAGGGAGGAGGTTGTTTGGCAGAAGAGAGCTAGGCGCCGAAGCTAGACAATAAGGAAGAAGCCGAGACGCTGTAGGTTAAGCTAGAAAGGGCGCACGGTGGATGCCTTGGCACTAGGAGCCGATGAAGGACGGGGCAAACGCCGAAACGCTCCGGGGAGCTGTAAGCAAGCGTTGATCAGATTTCCCATCGCGTTAGGCGAGTAAGATCCCTCGAAGATGACGAGGTCGATAGGTCCGAGGTGGAAGCGTGGCGACACGTGGAGCTGACGGATACTAATCGATCGAGGGCTTAACCTAGAAAAGCGGAGGCCGCCTGCTTATCGGCGAAACGCGCTGGAGGGCCTGCGAGGAGGCTCGAACCAAGCAAAGCTTGGTTCTGCGTGGGTGGTGCCACAGGAGCGTATGCAATGTGTCGCCGCCGCAGCAGGACCGAAGCGTCGCGAGCCGATGGCGGCCGGAGCTAGACAAAAAGCGGAAGCGCCGCGGCTTCTTCCCCACACGGTTATCTAGTTTTGAAGGAATGAACTTCCTGTTGACAAAAACAACAACATGAATATAATAATTAATGTCTAAACCAATAAATCATTGCCTAGTGATGATAGCGGAGAGGAAACACCCGTTCCCATCCCGAACACGGAAGTTAAGCTCTCCAGCGCCGATGGTAGTTGGGGCCAGCGCCCCTGCAAGAGTAGGTCGTCGCTAGGCAATGTTATATCATTAAGCACATTGGGGAGATTTAGGCGATATATAGTTTCTCCATCTTTCCGCAATAGCTCAGCGGTAGAGCAACCGGCTGTTAACCGGTAGGTCGTAGGTTCGAATCCTACTTGCGGAGCCATTTTTACGCTTCCATAGCTCAGTAGGTAGAGCACTTCCATGGTAAGGAAGAGGTCACCGGTTCGAGCCCGGTTGGAAGCTCCATCGATTTTTGGCCCGTTGGTCAAGTGGTTAAGACACCGCCCTTTCACGGCGGTAACACGGGTTCGAATCCCGTACGGGTCACTCCTTTTTAAATCAACCGTCCTTTAAGGACGGTTGATTTAAAAATGTATAATCGAGTGCAACAAAGGCATAATAATTATCAGATTCAGCACTTGTTTTACGACGTTGGGCTATAGCCAAGCGGTAAGGCAACGGACTTTGACTCCGTGATGCGCTGGTTCGAATCCAGCTAGCCCAGCCATTATTTTTTTGTACATAAAACGAGACAACGAGCGCTCCATCCTCGAAATCGCTGCGAGTTGCCTCGACGCACCGGGCTTCCTTGAAACAGCTAGTAGAGGAAGAGGCAGGTAGAGCTCGTCAGTACGTAGAGTGTTATGATCACCATGAGCCATTAGCTCAGTAACGAGCAATGCATCAAACAGCTAGTAGAGGAAGAGGCAGGTAGAGCTCGTCAGTACGTAGAGTGTTATGATCACCATGAGCCATTAGCTCAGTAACGAGCAATGCATCTTCGGGTTAACTGCGAGTTGCCTCGACGCACCGGGCTTCCTTGAAACAGCTAGTAGAGGAAGAGGCAGGTAGAGCTCGTCAGTACGTAGAGTGTTATGATCACCATGAGCCATTAGCTCAGTAACGAGCAATGCATCTTCGGGTTAACTGCGAGTTGCCTCGACGCACCGAGCTTCCTTGAAACAGCTAGTAGAGGAAGAGGCAGGTAGAGCTCGTCAGTACGTAGAGTGTTATGATCACCATGAGCCATTAGCTCAGTAACGAGCAATGCATCTTCGGGTTAACTGCGAGTTGCCTCGACGCACCGAGCTTCCTTGAAACAGCTAGTAGAGGAAGAGGCAGGTAGAGCTCGTCAGTACGTAGAGTGTTATGATCACCATGAGCCATTAGCTCAGTAGGTAGAGCATCTGACTTTTAATCAGAGGGTCGGAGGTTCGAGTCCTCCATGGCTCATCATGATGCGGAAGTAGTTCAGCGGTAGAACACCACCTTGCCAAGGTGGGGGTCGCGGGTTCGAGTCCCGTCTTCCGCTTTGAAGAATGGGGCCTTAGCTCAGCTGGGAGAGCGCCTGCTTTGCACGCAGGAGGTCATCGGTTCGATCCCGATAGGCTCCATCAAGAGCAGTCGACTTTACAATATGAAGTCGGCTGCTTTTTTTGTTCCTATCTCGTCCGGAATATTCCAACTTCGCAAGGGAATCGGAAGTAGGCCGGGGGAATCTAAATGGCATAAATATTCGAAAAAGTGTCGAGTTGAGTCATCCTCCCTCTTTCCCCTACAATAAGGGTATAAGGGGAAACGGGAAAGGAGAGGAAGACAGCATGAAATCAATCTCTATTATCGGTGTACCGATGGATTTAGGGCAGACGCGCCGAGGCGTCGATATGGGACCGAGTGCGATCCGCTATGCGGGTGTGATCGAACGGCTGGAACGTCTGCATTACGATATCGAAGATTTAGGGGATATTCCAATCGGAAAGGCGGAGCGATTGCACGAACAGGGCGATGCAAAGCTTCGTAATTTGAAAGCGGTTGCGGAGGCGAATGAAAAGCTCGCTGCGGCTGTTGATGAGGTGGTCAAACGGGGGCGCTTCCCGCTTGTGTTAGGCGGCGACCATAGCATCGCGATCGGTACGCTCGCTGGGGTAGCCAAACATTATGAGCGGCTCGGCGTCATTTGGTATGACGCGCACGGCGATGTCAACACCGAGGAGACGTCGCCATCTGGAAATATTCATGGCATGCCGCTGGCGGCAAGCCTTGGTTTCGGTCATCCAGCGCTGACACGGATCAGTGGATACAGCCCGAAAGTCAAACCGGAACATGTCGTGCTGATCGGGGTTCGCTCGCTCGATGACGGGGAGAAGAAGTTTATTCGTGAAAAAGGGATCAAAATTTATACGATGCATGAGGTCGACCGGCTTGGGATGACGAAAGTGATGGAGGAAACGATCGCCTATTTAAAAGAACGGACAGATGGCGTCCACCTGTCGCTCGATTTGGATGGGCTTGACCCGAGCGATGCGCCAGGGGTTGGCACGCCGGTGATTGGCGGGCTAACGTATCGGGAGAGTCATTTGGCCATGGAGATGCTCGCGGAAGCGCAAATCGTTACCTCCGCTGAATTTGTCGAGGTCAATCCGATTTTAGATGAACGGAACAAAACCGCCTCTGTCGCCGTAGCGTTGATGGGGTCATTGTTTGGAGAGAAACTCATTTGACAGGTTGCTTGGTGAGCCGTTCAACTTCACTTTTCCTCGCTGTGACTACGAGGGGTTGCCATTCGTTTGGCCTCCCCTCTTTTTTCACTTCTATGGTACAATAAACATGTTGCATGAAACTTTTCGCAATGAAGCGCCGTAATATAAGATGAGCCGTAAAGGCGGAGGTATTGTATTTTATGGAGCTATTTATTAAAAAAAAAATTAAGGCGATCCGAAAAGGCGACCAAAACGCATACGCCGATCTTGTCGATTTGTATAAAGATAAGATTTATCGCCTTTGCTACCGAATGCTCGGAAATCGCCACGAGGCGGAAGATGCGGCGCAGGAAGCGTTCATCCGCGCCTACGTTCATATTGACACGTACAATCCCGATATGAAGTTTTCGACGTGGCTATACCGCATTGCCACGAACTTAACGATCGACAAATTGCGGAAGCGGAAACCGGATGTGTATTTGGATGAGGAATTGAACGGCACGGACGGATTGACGATGCAGGCCCAGCTTCCCTCCCGCGAAGTGTCACCTGAAGAGGCGGTGGAAAGCCTGGAGCTCCAGGAGACAGTCCAGCGGGCGATTGAGCGGCTGCCGGAGAAATACCGAAGCGTGATCGTACTAAAATATATGGAAGATTTGTCGCTGCAGGAGATCAGTGAAATTTTAGGGTTGCCGGTTGGTACGGTGAAAACGAGGCTGCATCGCGGCCGTGAAGCGTTGCGCAGGCAACTGGGCCATTTATAAGAGGGTGGGAGATTATGGAATGTTCGAAAGAAATGGTATCACTCATGCATAGCTATCTTGACGGCGATCTTCAGCCGGAGGAGGAGCTGCGGTTAAAAGAGCATTTACGTTCGTGCGCCGCTTGTGCCGCCCATTTTCATGAGCTAAAAAAAACGATCGCCTTTCTGCAATATGCCTCCCATGTGACCGCGCCGCCATCATTTATGGCATCGGTGATGGAGTCGATGCCGAAAGAGAGAAAGACCGCGCGGCTGCGCCGTTGGCTGCACGGGCATCCGCTGCTGACTGCTGCTTCGTTGTTTCTCTTTCTTACGGTGGGAAGCGTGGCTTCCTCGTGGGGGGAAAAAGGAGCGTTTTCCGTTTCGGCTGATGAACACGTGATGATCCGCGACCATACAGTTATCGTGCCAAAAGGTGAAACGGTCAAAGGGGATATCGTCGTTCGCAACGGATCGATTCGGATTGAAGGAACGGTAGATGGGGATGTGACGGTGATCCACGGGGAGAAATATATGGCGTCGGCCGGGCGGGTGACAGGGGAAGTAAAAGAAATTAATCAAGTGTTCGAATGGATTTGGTATAATATTAAAGAGAGGGCCAGCCGTGCGCTCCAATCGTTTGAATGATGGCAGCCATCGTCCGATGGCTTTTTCCATGACCATCAGAAGGTTGGAATTAGAGATAAAGGAAGTGTGAAGATGTCCTTCGAAGAGCTCCCCATCGTGTCGTACTTATTGAAAGTCGTCGACATCCTTGTTGTTTGGTATGTCATTTATAAATTGATTATGATGATTCGCGGGACGAAGGCCATTCAGCTGTTAAAAGGCATTTTTTTAATTATTTTAGTCCGTTTTGTGAGCAATTATCTCGGGCTCACCACGCTGCAATGGTTGATGGATCAGGCGATCATTTGGGGCTTCCTCGCGATCATCATCATTTTTCAGCCCGAACTGCGGCGCGCCCTCGAGCAGCTCGGCCGTGGCCGCCTTTTTACCCGCAGCACTGTCAATGAAGATGAAGAGCGGCTGCGGATGGTCGAGGCGATCGTGAAAGCGACCGAGTATATGGCAAAACGGCGCATCGGGGCGCTCATTTCCATTGAGCGGGAGACCGGGATGGGTGATTATGTTGAAACCGGGATTATGCTAAACGCACACGTATCGCCGGAGCTGCTCATTAATATTTTCATTCCGAACACCCCGCTTCATGACGGGGCGGTAATTATTCAAAAAAATCAAATTGCTGCGGCCGCCTGTTATTTGCCGCTATCGGAGAGTCCGTTCATTTCAAAGGAACTCGGGACGCGCCATCGGGCGGCGCTCGGCATTAGTGAAGTAACCGACAGCATCACCGTCGTTGTGTCCGAGGAAACGGGGGCGGTGTCAGTAACGAAAAACGGCGAGCTGTACCGCGATTTAACGATTGATGAATTCCGGGAACTGTTGACAGGCGAGCTGGCTCCGGCTGCGAAGACCGCCGCTTCTTCCCGTTGGCAATGGAGGGGGAAGAAACATGGATAAATTAATGGACCATCCTTGGTTTATTCGCGTCGTCTCTTTATTGCTGGCTATTATGCTGTATATGTCGGCTAATGTGGGGGCGAAAACCGGCGAGCAGACACGCAATACATTTGGCCAGGAAGATAC
This sequence comes from Geobacillus uzenensis, assembly GCF_002217665.1. Lineage (NCBI taxonomy): Bacteria > Bacillati > Bacillota > Bacilli > Caryophanales > Anoxybacillaceae > Geobacillus > Geobacillus uzenensis. The sequence continues at coordinate 315,779 of NZ_NEWL01000009.1, read as the reverse complement.
GGAAACATTGATCGATATTCCGGTTGTCGCTTATTATGACGAGGAAAACTTGATCGTGTCCGGCGTGCCGAAATATGTCAATGTCACGCTCCAAGGTCCGGCAAGCATTGTCAAGCCGACGGCGCTGCAACGGAATTTCGAAGTGTACGTCGATTTAACCGATTTGCCGTTAGGGACGTATACGGTGCCGATCAAATACAAGGACATCTCGGAGAAACTGAAAGTGAACATTCAACCTTCCTCGGTGAAAGTGACGATCCGCGAAAAAGTATCGAAACGCTTTCCGGTTGGCGTCGAGTTTTTTAACCGAAATAAAATGCCTGATGGTTATTCTGTCGGGGAACCGACCGTTGAACCGGGCACCGTGATGATTACCGGGGCGAAAGAGCTGATCGATGAGATTTCGTTTGTGAAAGCGATCGTCGACTTAGAAGGAGCGACAGAAACGCTGACGAAGGAAGTGCGGGTTCGAGTGTACAGCCGACGCGGTAATGAAATAGATGTTGAGCCACAGCCATCCGTTGTGGAAGTGACGGTGCCGGTAAACAGCCCAAGCAAGACCGTGCCACTTCAAGTGCAAACAACCGGGGAGCTGCCGGATGGGGTGCATCTTGTTAGCGTTAATCCGGAGCCGAACCGGGTGACGATTTACGGGTCAAAAGGCGTATTGGACCAGATTCAACAACTCGACGGGCTAAAGGTCGATCTGGATGATATTACGGATGATACGACAGTAGAGCTTGATGTTCCGCTCCCCGACGGGGTGAAAAGCGTCGAGCCGACCAAGATCAAGGTGCACATCGATGTGGAAACGGACGAGGCGCGCACATGGGAAGATGTGCCGATTGCTGTTGTCGGTTTGCCGGATTCGTACGAGGCTGATTTTTTGAAACCGCTAGGCGGAAAAATTAACGTTCGTCTCATCGGCCCGCCTGATATCGTCCGCGGTTTGACGAAAGATGATGTCCGTCTCTATGTCGATGTCAGCGGGCTCGATGCCGGTGAACACCAAGTCCCTATCCGGTGGGACAAACCCGAACAAGTCCGATGGGAGCCATCGGCGGAAACGGCGATGGTCGAGATTAGTGAAAAAGCAGTTGCACAATAAATTGTACAGTAAGGAGAGAGTGACCGAATGGGTAAATATTTTGGCACCGATGGAGTACGCGGAGTAGCGAATCGTGAGCTGACGCCGGAATTGGCGTTTAAAATCGGCCGCTGCGGCGGATACGTGCTGACGAAAAGTGCGGAGCGTCCGAAAGTGTTGATCGGACGCGACACGCGCATTTCCGGGCATATGTTGGAAGGCGCGCTCGTCGCCGGACTGCTCTCGATTGGGGCGGAAGTGATGCGCCTTGGCGTCATCTCTACGCCGGGCGTCGCCTATTTGACGAAAGCGCTCGGGGCGCAAGCCGGCATCATGATTTCTGCTTCCCACAATCCTGTGCAAGATAACGGCATTAAATTTTTCGGGCCGGATGGGTTTAAACTGTCGGACGAGCAGGAGGAAGAAATTGAAGCGCTGATCGACAGCCCAGAGGATATGCTGCCGCGGCCGATTGGCTCGTCGCTCGGCCAAGTCAACGATTACTTTGAAGGTGGACAGAAGTACTTGCAATATTTAAAACAGACGATTGATGAGGACTTTTCCGGGATGAAAATTGCCCTCGACTGCGCGCACGGGGCGACCTCATCGCTTGCCACCTACTTGTTTGCTGATTTGGACGCCGACGTCATCACGATGGGCGCTTCCCCAAACGGCCTCAACATTAACGAAGGAGTCGGTTCCACCCATCCGGAGGCGCTGGCGGCGTTTGTGAAAGAAAAAGGAGCCGATGTGGGGCTCGCGTTTGATGGCGATGGCGACCGTCTGATTGCCGTCGACGAGCGTGGCAACATCGTGGACGGTGACCAAATCATGTACATTTGCGCCAAATATTTAAAAGAAACAGGCCGCCTCAAGCATCAAACCGTCGTCTCGACCGTCATGAGCAATCTCGGGTTTTACAAAGCGCTCGAGGCGCAAGGCATCCAAAGCGTGCAAACGGCGGTCGGCGACCGCTACGTCGTCGAGGAAATGAAAAAGAACGGTTACAATCTCGGCGGCGAGCAGTCCGGACACATTATTTTCCTGGACTACAACACGACAGGAGACGGGATGCTGACGGCGCTCCAGCTCGTGAACATTATGAAAATGAAAGGCAAGCCGCTCTCCGAACTGGCGGGGGAAATGAAAAAGTATCCGCAGCTGCTTGTGAACGTCCGGGTGGCGGATAAAGAAAAAGCGATGGAAAACGAACAGGTCAAAAAGGTTATCGCAGAAGTGCAAGCAGAAATGAACGGCAACGGCCGCGTCCTTGTCCGTCCATCGGGAACCGAACCGCTTGTGCGTGTCATGGCCGAGGCCCCGACTGAAGAAGCCTGCCGTGCTTATGTCGAGCGGATTGTCAATGTGATTCGCCATGAGATGGGTGTGGAATAATCATTCGATGGGACAACCGCCCTATGCATAAACGGAACGTTCGCTTCCGTTTATGCATAGGTTATTTTATATAAACGGATGTATCGATGATAGTTGACGCCGCTGGGAATGTGCTGTAATATTAACGTTGTTGCCCTTTCCCTGAAAGGAGGCGATAGCGGAGCGGAGATCGTGAAACGACGGCTTGTCGCAACGGCTTGTAGGACAAAGACAGCGCAAATATCGTTGGTTGTTGCTTCGTTTTGACGACAAAAAAGCGCCTGGACTAAGCGCGGGAACGGAAGCGCGCTTAGTTGACGAGGAGGAGGTTTATCGAGGGTTTCGGCGGATGCCTCCCGGCTGGAGCGATGACAGCCGCAAGTCCTCTCTTAAAACAAAGGGGTGACCCTTTGCACAAAGGGGAGGATGTCATCGCGCAACTAGAAGGGGGAGTCTGCCGCAGCGACGGCGAGGCCCCGTTGTTCTTTGACAACTGAACATGGAAGGATCTCGTTAGCGGCAGCCTCCGATGGTAAAGGAGGAAATGTGGCCATGTGCGGCATTGTTGGTTATATCGGTTATCAAGATGTGAAAGAGATTTTGTTGCGCGGATTGGAAAAGCTCGAATATCGCGGCTACGATTCGGCGGGGATCGCCGTATTAAATGAGAACGGGGTTCATGTATTTAAAGAAAAAGGACGGATTGCCGATTTGCGCCGCATCGTTGACCCGAACGTCAACGCGACGATCGGTATCGGCCATACGCGCTGGGCGACGCACGGGGCGCCAAGCCGGGTGAACGCCCACCCGCACCAAAGCGCGTCCGGCCGCTTTACGCTCGTGCATAACGGCGTCATCGAAAACTACGAGATGCTGAAGCGCGACTACTTGGCTGATGTCGAGTTCCGAAGCGACACGGATACGGAAGTGATCGTCCAGCTCGTGGAACAATTCGTCCGTGACGGGCTGACAACGGAAGAGGCGTTCCGCAAAACGCTCTCGCTGTTAAAAGGGTCGTACGCCATCGCCATGATTGACGCGGAAAACGAGGAAACGTTGTATGCGGCGAAAAACAAAAGCCCGCTTCTTGCCGGTCTCGGTGACGGCTTCAACGTCGTGGCGAGCGATGCGATGGCGATGCTTCAAGTGACGAACCAATTCGTTGAACTGATGGACGGCGAAATGGTGATCGTCACGAGCGAGAACGTCACGATTCAAACGCTAAACGGTGAAACAGTCGAACGGAAGTCATTTACGGCTGAGCTCGATGCGAGCGACATTGAAAAAGGGACGTATCCGCATTACATGCTGAAAGAAATTGACGAGCAGCCGTTTGTCATCCGCCGCATCATTCAAAAATACCAAGACGAAAACGGCGGATTGACGATTGACCAAGCGATCATCAACGAAGTGCTGAACGCCGACCGCTTATACATTGTCGCGTGCGGAACGAGCTATCACGCCGGTCTTGTCGGCAAGCAATTGATCGAGTCGTGGGCGAAAATTCCAGTCGAAGTGCACATCGCCAGCGAATTTTCGTACAATATGCCGCTTCTGTCGGAAAAACCGCTCTTCATCTTTATCTCGCAAAGCGGGGAAACGGCCGACAGCCGCGCCGTGCTCGTGCAAACGAACAAACTTGGCCATAAAGCCATTACAATCACCAATGTCCCAGGCTCGACGCTGTCGCGGGAAGCGGACTATACGCTCTTGTTGCACGCCGGCCCGGAAATCGCCGTCGCCTCGACGAAAGCCTACACGGCGCAAATCGCGGTGTTGGCGATTTTAGCGGCGACTGCGGCGAAAGCGAAAGGCCTCGAATTGAATTTTGACCTGACGAAAGAGCTCGCCATCGTCGCCAATGTGATGGAAATGCTATGCGACGCGAAAGAGGAAATGGAGAACATCGCGAGCGACTACTTGACGCTGACGCGCAATTGCTTCTTTATCGGCCGTGCGGTTGACTACTACGTCTGCTTGGAAGGCGCGCTGAAACTGAAGGAGATCTCTTACATCCAAGCGGAAGGGTTCGCCGGCGGCGAGCTGAAACACGGCACGATCGCCCTTATCGAAGATGGCACGCCGGTCATCGCCCTCGCCACCCAAGAGCACGTCAACTTAAGCATTCGCGGCAACGTAAAAGAAGTCGTCGCCCGCGGCGCGAACCCATGCGTCATCTCGATGCGCGGCTTGGAAGGCGACGACGACCGCTTCGTCATCCCGGCCGTCCATCCGGACCTTACGCCGCTTGTTTCCGTCGTGCCGCTGCAGCTGATCGCGTACTATGCCGCCCTGCATCGCGGCTGCGACGTCGACAAACCACGCAACTTGGCGAAAAGCGTGACGGTGGAGTGAGCGGTTCGTTGGGAAAAGGCTGTTGGTAAGTGACAAAAAAGCCTTATACTCGCGATCGTATCGAAGCGAAACAAATTCAATTCAGTTTGATTGGCAACGAGGATGGGATTCCAATTAGGGAGAAGGAAATAGGATTGAAGGGAATCGAGAAAGGTACCTAAAGGTGCTTTTCTCGATTTTTTATTTGGAGCCAAAAGAGGAGAAATGGATCGTGAATGTTAGTTAATTGATCAAGCAAGGCTTCGAAAAGAGATAAATTAGAATCGAAACAAAAATTTTACATATAAGGGGAGTTATCAAGATGAAAAATATGGTGTAATATCCGTGGCGCTAGTTGGGCGTTAGAACTCAACTAGCCCGAGTGTGGCCAGCGAATAGGCTAACAATATGCCATCGAGCGCTACTTCAAATCCGATCACGGAATTCGCTCGAATCTCTGTGATCCGGTATTGGTCAACCAGACCCGAGAACACCGTCTCGATCACTTTGCGTTTTTGTTGGATCCACTTCTCCCATGCCCCGGACGGGCGATGTTTCTGGTTTTTTCGAGACGGAGTCCAAAGCGCCATTTGGTATTCTTCGTACAGCCTTTTTTGCCAGTCGCGGCTAATGAACCCTTTGTCCCCGAGGTGAAAGGGATGAGGGATTTGGATTATCACGCTTTCGACTGCGATTCGATCATGGCAGGAGGCTTCCGTCACCACATAGCCCATAGGCAACCCTTGATCGGTCACTTGAAGGTGCAGTTTCCATCCGTCGTACCATTGCTTTTTTGAAGCGCAATACCCGATGTCGGCGATTCCTTGAAACCGTTTGACACGATGCATTCTCGCAGCATGGCACAATGGAAGCGGCAAGCTATCGACCACGGCATAGGCATGATGTTGGCCGCGTTTTGCCAGCTCATGGCGGATCCATTTGATGGCAAAGCGCAGTGCCCGACAACGACGGTTGTATCGGGAACGTTCAAGAAACTGCCCGTTTGTGAACAAATTTCCGGTGACAAAGCGATGCCATGCCCGTTCGGAAGAAAAACCAAGCAGTTTCCCCAAAATGTGAATCGCTATGATCACGCTATCTTCTTGCTTTACCAAATGGCGGTTGCGGCGTTGAAGATGCGTCTGAATCAATGACAGTTGGGCGGAGACAAAAAAGAAAATGGCGGCATATTGCTTTTGAATCTTGGCCCGATCTGCAGTAAAATGAAAGTGCTCTTGCATGGGGATTCTCCTTTTCGAATGGTAGGTTGCACTTTCATTCTACAGGAGATCCGCCAGGCAAGGGCTATTTTTATGCTTGATCAAGTTTATCTAGCACCACGGGTATAGTATCATATTTTTCTTTTTGAAAGATGCTTATACGTACATATAAGGAGGGGTTTTTATGAAGCATATCCGAATGACGGTGGTCCTTACGTTGTTGTTATTGGTGTTAGTTGGCTGTGCCAAACCGAAAGTGGAGCAAACGGTAAAACTATATACATGCTCATTAAAAGATTAACCTTCGTATAACTGATGCCCACTCCGGTGATACTGCTCCTAAGGAAAAGCATGGGAAAGGAGCGGAATTCTGCACGAAACGTCTCAAAATCACCGACCATCACGGATGGACGCCCCGGAAACTCCGCAAGCAGGAACGGAAGATCAAAAACGCTCATCTCCGCCAACGCGTGATGGCCGTCCGCCTGGTCATGGAAGGATAGTTGGGCAAAGAGGTTGCTTCCATGGTCAATGTGTGCCGCCAAACCGTTTCCCATTATGTGTCGCTGTTTAACGAAGGCGGTCTTGAACTCCTGCTTCATCGGGATGTTGCCCCTGGGCGGGAGCCGTTTCTCACCGAAGAACAGCAGGAAGAGATCAAACACCTCGTGTTGACCACGACACCTGCGGAGCTGGGCTGGGACATCGCTTCGGCGTGGAATACGAAGATCCTTCAATCCTATGTGCACCACCGTTATGGCATCTCCATTTCCCGCGAAGCCTTGCGAAAACTCTTGCATCGAAAAGGGCTTTCTTGGACCCGGCCGACCTACACGTTGGCAAAAGGAGACCCGGACCGGCAAAAAAACTTCGAGAGACAAATGGATCTGATAAAAAAAACGTAATCGGTTCGGATTCCGTCCTGTTGTACATCGATGAAACGCATATCCGGTCGTATCATGTGCTGCGTACGACATGGTCGGAGGTTGGCCATCAAAAGCAAGTGCCGACGTTCGGCCATCATGCCCACGTATCGCTGTTTGGCGCGGTTCACGTCCATGATGGCGAAACGGTTCTTCATCCAGCAGGGGCGGCCAATGCGACAACGTTTTTGGATTTCCTGCGAGTTCTCAAAGAGCGTTACCCGGACCGACTCATCGTCTTGGTGCTGGATAACGCCCGAATTCATCATGCCAAAATGGTGAGAGAGTGTTTGCGGGAAGAAGGACAGTGTTTTCACTTCCTTTCCCTTCCTCCGTATTCTCCGCAACTGAATCCGATCGAACGCTTGTGGAAATGGCTGAAAGACACCGTCATCGCCAATGTGTTTCACAAAGATCGAAACGATATCGCCCAAGCCATTGCCCGGTTTGTGGACTACATTCATGAACGCCCCGAGGAAGTGCTGCAACGCCTGGGGTGTGCAGCGTAATCGAGAAGTTAACTTTTCATGGTGCATCTATATAGTTTCCTCCACACAGGAGACTGAATATTCAGTCTCCTGTGTGGAAAGGGAGAATCCCCTTATCTCATCTATTTACATTATTTGGTTAATTGTAACGTTCTTCAAACATTCGTTGAAGGCTTTCATGGGCTTCAGAAAATCCCCGCAACTTTCGCCCTGCCCATTTCTCATTAAAATCTTGGATGGTCAAATTGAAAGATGAAATGCATGAGATGGCCAAGTGGATGTTTACGAAGTATTGTGGTTTCTGAGATAATGATTGAAAAGCGTAGTGGTTGAACTTATAATTAAAAGTAATCATGGACATGCTATTACCGTATATTATTTCAGGGTGGTGATAGCATGTGCGACTGGAAGGAGGAAGAAGAAATGGCTATGTTGCAGAAAGAATTGGATGATAAGAAAAAGAACGTTGATACACATAAAATTAATGCCATTTTAAAAAGAGGAATTAAGCGCTACGATAAAGTGCTAGAAAAACTATCTAAAAACTAATGGTAGAAAAACTTCATCCTGAAGAGTTGCGCTACATCCACGATGAGATGGTGCGTCACTACGGCGGAATACCTGGAGAGAAAGACCCTGGTATGATTGAATATGTATGTCAGAAGCCGTTTGTGAACTTGTTTGGAAAAGAAATGTACCCTTCCTTATTTGAAAAGGCTGCTGTTTACATGATTGCCATAGCAACCGGACATTACTTTTTAGATGGCAATAAACGGACGGCGGTGATGGCAGCATATTCTTTCTTGATGAAAAATGGGTATGAGTTAATTGTTTCGGATGATGAACTATTTGAAATGTGTATCAAGGTTGCTAAAAAGGAAGTACGTGAGAAAGAATTGGCAAATTGGTTATCAAATCATTCATGTGTATCGAGTGGAGATTATCTAGATGATGAAGAGTAGCCGGTTGCTTACAAAATACGAAACTGGTTACTCTTTTTTGATTGCAAAAAATTAAATTTACCTCACATTTCACACCCTTCCAACAAAATTGGGGGGATTTTTGTGTCTAGTGTCAAATGAATATTTGCTCGTGGCAGCCGTTTTTCACCGGCCTTCTAAAGCCCTGAGGTAATATGTCAAGGTGAAAAATCATCGAAATGGGAAATTCGATTGTTGGATGATCGGGAAAAGGTAATACTTAGTCGATCACTCGTTCTGAACAACAATACGTCTTGCTGCACCCTTTGAAGAGGGGATGTGCTGCTTCCTTCTAAGGAGCTCATCGAAGCGTGCTTTCGCATTCATAATGATCAAAAAGGTGGATTCGGGGTATGAAGCGGCGAAATCCATATTCTGTTTTCGATCACATCTTTGGATAACGGTTTATTCTTTTGCGAGGACGGCGATGAAGAATAGCTGTTTTTTGCCGTCTCCATTTTTGCACCGAAGCATTCCTCCGCACAGGGGGGATGCTTTTTTATCGTGTTTAACAATAAGAATATCATTAAAATCAATAATTATTTATTGAAAAACGATAAATCAACGATTACAATAAAAGCAAAAACGAATCAGTGAGGTGCTTGTGGTGAAACGAGAAACGCTTTTTTTGAAGGTGGCCTTGGTGTTGATCGGCCTTCCGGTTCTGGCGTTGTGCTTGTTTTTGGTGCCGGCGCTTGCGAAGGTGGCGGTCAAGCTGGTGCCGGCGTTCCCTTGGATCAAGTATTTCGTTTATCTTGTGTTTGAGGCGTCCGCGCTGCCGTTTTATTTTGCGCTCTATCAGGCGTTTCGGCTGTTGACGTATATTGATCAAAACAGCGCGTTCTCTGAGCGGTCGGTCGAGGCGTTAAAGAAGATCAAATCTTGCGCTGTCGTCATCTGTGGGCTCCATCTGCTCGCTTTGCCGCTGTTTTATCTTTTTGCCGAAAAGGACGATGCTCCGGGGGTCATTTTCGTCGGGCTGCTGGTGCCGTTTGCGTCGCTCGTGATCGCTGTCTTTGCCGCGGTACTGCAAAAGCTGCTGCAACAAGCCGTTGACATCAAACAAGAAAACGAGTTGACGATTTGAGGTGAATGACATGCCGATCATCGTGAATCTTGATGTCATGTTGGCGAAGCGGAAGATGAGCGTCACGGAGCTGTCGGAGAAAGTGGGGATTACGATGGCGAATTTGTCAATCTTGAAAAACGGAAAAGCGAAGGCGATCCGCTTTTCGACGTTAGAAGCCATTTGCAAGGCACTCGACTGCCAGCCCGGGGACATTTTGGAGTACCGAAGCGATGAAGGGGAATCGCATTCGTAAGCGGGGGAGGGGACGGCTTGAAAGGGGAGAAATACGCGGCAGCGGCGGGGGAATGCCCGCCTTGCTGGCTGGTTGCGGTTCGGAGGTGTCTCTGTTCTGGAAAAGCGCGGCTCAGCAAAGCGTTTGTGCAGCTTGTTCGCTTCGGTTGGGCGCAGGCGTTGTCCTGCGTGTTTCCGGTCGTTATTTTTGCTTCATTGGCGCTGACGAAGCTCGTGCCGCTTCCTTTGTTGCCGCGGTATGACTGGCTGCTTGTCATTTGCCTTCTCATGCAATGGTGGATGGTGCGATCCGGGCTGGAAACGCGCGATGAGCTCAAAGTCATTACTGTCTTTCACTTGATTGGGCTTGCATTAGAGCTGTTTAAGGTGCATATGGGATCGTGGTCGTATCCGGAGGAAGGATATACGAAACTGTTTGGCGTGCCGCTGTACAGCGGCTTCATGTACGCGAGCGTCGCAAGCTATCTTTGTCAGGCGTGGAGACGGCTGAAGGTGGAGCTCGTGCGCTGGCCGCCGTTTGGGTTGGTCGTTCCGTTGGCGGCGGCGATTTACGTGAACTTTTTTACCCACCATTATTGGATCGATGTTCGCTGGTGGTTAGCAGGCCTTGTGATCCTCGTTTTTTGGCGCTCGTGGGTCGCGTATGAGGTCGGGGGAATTCGGTATCGGATGCCGCTTGTTCTGTCCTTTTTGCTGATCGGTTTTTTCATTTGGATCGCGGAAAACATCGCCACCTTTTTCGGGGCTTGGCAATATCCAAACCAAGCGAAGGCGTGGAGCCTCGTTCATGTCGGGAAAGTCAGCTCGTGGGTGTTGTTGGTCATTGTCAGTTTTCTCATCGTGGCGACATTAAAGCAAGTGAAAGGAAAATCTGCCGCTGACACCATCGCCAATGATGAACAACAGGCGCTGCGGACGGGACAATGAAAATGCGTTTCTAAACGCGTCAAGCCGAGCAGGGCTAAAGGGAACCATGCTCGGCTTTTTGATTGAGCAGGGATTTCCCTGGATTGTCCAACGGTTTGTCAGATGGCGGCGGCCGCACCGTAAAGCCGCTTCGTGTTCGCGGTGATGGCCGTTTTGACTTGGTCCATCTCCTGGCCATAGTGCGCCGCCACGGCGCGGGCGGAGTCAAACAGCAATAACGGCGTCGTCGGTTTTCCGTGAAACGGACCGGCAAACGGCCATGGGCCGTCCGTTTCGAGGAGCAGCTGTTCAAGCGGGATGAGGGACAATAGCTCTTTGTCGCGCTCGCGGTAGCATACCTCGGGAGTGACGGAAATGTAGTAGCCGCACTGGACGATGCGTTGTACGGTCTCTGGATTTGCCTTCAGCCAATGGAAATGGGCGTGCCGGACGCCAGCCTGCTGCACGATGGCCAAGGCGGTTTTGGCCCGGTCGTAGACGGCGTGAAGCACGAGCGGCAAAGAGGCATCGACGGCGATGGCAGCGATTTGTGCCAACAAGTCATGATAGGCAGGCAGTTTGGCGCACGCTTCAGCAGAATAGTACGGCAGCCCGACTTCGCCAATGGCCGACAAAAGCGGCCGTGCTTGCTTGATGAGTGACGTCCATTCATTCCAATCGGCCGCGTTGGGCAGCGGCTGTTCCGGATGAAAGCCGATGGCGGCGTAGACGAAAGACGGAAACCGTTGCTTGAGCTCCAGCGTTCGGTGACTTGAGCGCAAGTTGGTTGAGACGGCGACGACGCCGGTAATGCCTGCCTCTTGCCAACGTTCGATTTGTTCGCAGATGTTCATATATTGATCGAGATGAATATGGGCGTCGATCATGGTTGTAAATCCCTCCGCTGTTTAGGGGGCAAGCCACGTTTTTGACCATTTTTCAATTTCACGCATGACAGGTTCCAGCGCTCGCCCTTTCTCTGTTAACGAATACTCAATACGAACAGGCGTCTCCGGAAACACTTCCCGTTTGACAATCCCTTCATTTTCTAAATCTTTTAGCCTCTCTGATAAGACCCGGCCGCTTACGCCGATGGCTGATTCAATATGGCAAAAACGTTGCGGGCCGGCAAGCAGCTGGTAAATGATTAAGCCCGTCCACCGTTGGCTTAACAATCCCATGGCTTTTTCAAATCGAGGACAAAGTGTCTTATCCAATTCACTCATCTCCTTTACCTTCATTATAAACTGCTTTGTCTGCTGGTAAATCATCATAACGCTCGTCAATCTTGCGTCGAGTTGAACGTAGGGCGAAGGAACTGCGCCGATCGCAGCTTTCTGTTTTATGTATATTATAAATGAGTTTTTACAGATAAATGAATTACATTTACAAACAAATTTACTTGACTAACGTATGTATCGAATATATACTTACTTACATAAAGTAAGTTAATATTTATTTGTTATTTAAAAAGACGGCAAGGGGGTGATTTCGTGAATTTTCATCGCAAGCCTGCCACATTCGTTAGTCAAGTGAACATGAAGGTGGAAAATATCGAGCGTTCCATCGTGTTTTACGAACAGGTCATCGGGTTTCAAGTGTTAGGGCGGACTGATCGAACCGCTTCGTTGACCGCAGATGGCCAGACCGTTTTGTTGTTTATTGAACAGCCGGAAAACGTGATTCCGAAACGCGGCCGGACAACAGGGCTTTACCATTTTGCGATTTTGCTTCCGACGCGAGCCGATTTAGGGAGAGTGTTGAACCATTTGCTTCGTATCGGTTATCCGCTGCAAGGGGGCGCTGATCATTGGGTAAGTGAAGCCATTTATTTGGCGGATCCGGATGGAAACGGAATTGAACTATATGTTGATCGCCCGTTTTCAACATGGAGATGGGAAAAAGGAGAGGTAGCCATGTCGACGGAACCGTTGGATGTGGATCGCTTGATCGCTGCCGGGAAAGGAGAGGTTTGGCATGGCCTTCCGAAGGAGACATTGATCGGGCACATTCACTTGCACGTTTCTGAATTAAAACGAGCCGAACAATTTTACACAGAAGGATTGGGATTTGACGTCGTTAATCGATACGGGCGTCAGGCGCTGTTTCTTTCGACAGGAAAATACCACCACCATATTGGCTTGAATACATGGAATGGGGTCGGTGCCCCGATGTCGCCAGCCAATAGCGTAGGCCTTGACTCATTTACACTGATGCTGCCGGATGAAGAAACGAAAGAAAAGGTTGCTGTGCAGTTAATGAAGATCGGCGCCTCGGTTGTGGAAGAAAACGGCTCATTGGTGACAGCGGATCCTTCGGGAAATCGGATCGTGTTGCGAGTTTCACCATAGAGGTTTGGCGCATAGACGTATGGGCAACATTCATTATCAGGAAGGAAAAGGCGGTGCAAACCATGGGCTTTTTTGAAAAGTTGTTAAAAAAAGCGACCAAGGAGGAAGAAACGATGGCAAACGACACATTGCGTATCGGGATTATTTTAGGGAGTACTCGGCAAGGGCGTGTAAGCCCACAAGTCGGAAAATGGGTGAAAGAGCTTGCTGATCAACGCGGAGATGCGCATTATGAGATCGTTGATATTGCTGATTTTAACTTGCCGTTTTTCGGAACGACAGATGGAACGGAGCCGGGCATCGCTGCTTGGAATGAGAAACTGGCTAGCCTTGACGGATTCGTATTTATCGTCCAAGAATACAATCATAGCATCACCGGGGCGTTAAAAAATGCGCTTGATTGGGCTCGTGAAGCTTGGAACAACAAGGCAGCAGGAATTGTCAGTTACGGTTCGACCGGCGGGGCTCGCGCCGCTGAACATTTGCGTGGAATTTGCGGCGAGCTAAAAATCGCTGATGTCCGTACACATCCGACATTGTCGTTATTTACCGATTTCGAGAATGGAACCGTGTTTAAGCCACAGGCATTTCATGTGGAACAAGTCAACGCGATGCTTGATGAGCTTTTATTATGGAGTCGGGCGTTAAAAGCGGTGCGATAAAAGGAAGGAGAACGAATGATGGTGCAAAAATATGAATGGGCGTTGTTGATTTTGCGGATGGTTTTAGGATTAACGTTCTTGATTCACGGCATCGCCAAATTCCAAATGGGGCTTGGCAACGTAGCCGGTTGGTTTGAAAGCATCGGTGTTGTCGGAGTCCTCGGTTATATTGTCGCCTTCATTGAATTGACTGGGGGCGCGGCCTTAATCTTAGGATTGGGAACAAGAATGATTTCGGCGCTGCTTGCTTTCGTAATGCTTGGGGCGATCTTTACCGTCAAGCTGCCAGCTGGTTTCATGGGCAATGGACAAACCGCAGGGTATGAATTGGATGTCGCCTTATTGTCCATAGCAATTGCCCTTTGTCTAAGCGGCAGCCGGCTATTCGCCTTGGACAATAAATGGTTTGGATCGCCAAAGAACGAATCAGACGAGATGCTTCTGTCTTTTCAACGTGAAGCACACGTTGCGGGAAAGATCAAAATCATTCCGCACGTGTGCTTTTTTTGCCCGACGGCTGTTTTTTCGCCGTCTTGCTGTTTAGCTCCATTCCTTATCAATCCGATATTTGCGGATGCGGTATTGCAAGTTTTGCCGGCTTAAGCCGAGCGCTTTGGCCGTTTTCGTAATGTTGAAGCCGTGATGTTGCAGCGCCTTGCGGATGTAGTAAATTTCCACTTCCTCCATATACTTTTCGAGCGGCAGAATGTCTTCAGTATCAAACAAAAAGTCCGTTCTCGGCGCGTCGGGCGTGAGTTTTGTGCGGAAAGAAGCTGGGAGATGGTCGAATGTGATCGTTTCCCCGCCATCCATCATTTCCAACGTTTCATTGATCACCGTTTCCAGTTCGCGCACATTGCCGGGCCAGTCGTAGGCAAGAAACGCCTCCTCCACGTCGTCATCGAGCTGTTGCACGTTCAAGCCGTAGCGCTCATTGCCTTGGCCGATGAAATGGGCAGCCAGCGGCAAAATGTCTTCCTTCCGTTCGCGCAGCGGCGGCAGGACGATGCAATGAACAGCCAGTTGGTAATAGAGCGGTTTAAACAGCTGTCCCGCCTGCACAGCGTCGATCGGATCACCGCTTGTTGAGGCGATTAGGCGGACGTCGGCCTGAACCGGATCCCGGCCGTGAACACGGAAAAATTGCTTGTCTTGCAGAAAGCGATATAGCTTTTTTTGCAGCGGGAGGCTTAATGCGTCGATGTCATTGAGCAGCACCGTGCCGCCATCGGCTTGTTCGAACAGCCCAGGCTGAATATCACCTTGTTCTTCGTTGCCAAACAGCGTCACTTCCATCCATTCATCAGGGAGCGCCAAACACGTTTGCGCTAAAAACGGTTTGGCCCGCCGTCCGCTGTCGTGGTGGATGCCTGTAGCAAACAGCTCTTTGCCGGTTCCTTTTTCTCCGATGAGAAATACAGGCGCATCGGAGCGGGCAGCATGTTTGGCGAGCCGGATCGCCGTCTGCATTGATGCGCTATGGCCGACAATATGCGTGAACGTGTGGGCGGTTTCCCCGCGGTGCCGCTGTTCTTGAAGGAGCTTGCGGAATTTGGTGACGTCTTTGGCGATTTCCACCGCCCCGATGATGTTTCCGTCTTTTCGCAGCGGATGCGTCTGGTTGATCGTTGTCACGGCCTGTCCTTTATTGTTAAAATACGTCTGCTGTTGATTGACGGTGCTTTCTCCGGTTTGCAGCGTCTGAAGCAGCGTGCTCGGCTGTTTCGGGTCAAAGCGGAAGACGTCTAAAATATTTTTATCGAGCACATCCTCGATGTCCATGCCCTCGATGTCGCGCATTTTCCGGTTGTAAATGATCGTTTTGCCTTGTTTGTCGACGGCGTGAATGCCGAGGTCGATCATCTCGATAATTTGTTCATAGATCGATAATAGCGCTTCCACGTCGCGATTCACATAGGGCACCCCTCTTTTTTAGGAATTATTATACCACACGCTTCGCTCCTGTACAGAAAATAAAGCAAATTTTTTTTGCACCCTTCCTTTGCGTAAAAAAGGAGGGTGCTATGGAGGATGCAAAGGCTGCATCCGGTCTTGAGTAAAGGGGAAGGATGGATTCAATCGAACGAATGGATCGGTTGATTTCCAGGAGGAGTCTAGGGCCAATCAGAAGGTGTAAAGGCGAAAGAAACGGGGATAATAGGAAAAGGACAATGGTTGACAAAAAGAAAAAGTTGAAATACGCCATAAAATTTTGCATAATATAACTATGGAAGCGTTTCATTGTGGAAATTTTTTTTGCCTAATAAGGGGGATGACATGGATGGTGCAGCCGTATAAACATGAACCGTTCACTGATTTTACTGTGGAAGCGAACCGCCAAGCGTTTTTGGCGGCGCTCGAAAAGGTCGAAGCCGAGCTTGGACGCGACTATCCGCTCATTATCGGCGGCGAGCGCATCATGACCGAGGACAAAATCACGTCGATCAACCCGGCGGACAAGGCAGAAGTGATCGGCCGGGTGGCGAAAGCGAATCAAGAGCTCGCCGAACGGGCGATGAAGGCCGCCGATGAAGCGTTCCGCACGTGGAGCCGAACGAGCCCGGAAGCGCGGGCGGATATTTTGTTCCGGGCGGCGGCGATTGTGCGCCGGCGCAAGCATGAATTTTCCGCTTGGCTCGTGAAAGAAGCAGGGAAGCCGTGGCGCGAGGCGGATGCCGATACAGCGGAAGCGATCGACTTTATGGAGTATTACGGGCGGCAAATGTTGAAGTTGAAAGACGGCATTCCGGTGGAAAGCCGTCCAGGGGAAACGAACCGCTTTTTCTATATTCCGCTTGGCGTCGGCGTCGTCATTTCACCGTGGAACTTCCCGTTTGCCATTATGGCGGGGACAACGGTTGCTTCGCTTGTGACGGGCAATACGGTACTGTTAAAGCCAGCGAGCGCGACGCCGGTCGTGGCGTACAAGTTTGCGGAAGTGCTCGAAGAAGCCGGGCTTCCGGCCGGGGTGCTGAATTACATCCCGGGCAGCGGCGCGGAAGTCGGCGACTATTTGGTTGATCATCCGCGCACGCGGTTTATCAGCTTCACCGGCTCGCGCGATGTCGGCATCCGCATTTATGAGCGCGCGGCGAAAGTGCAGCCGGGACAAATTTGGCTGAAGCGCGTCATCGCGGAAATGGGCGGCAAAGACGCCATCGTCGTTGACAAAGAAGCCGATCTGGAATTGGCGGCGCAATCGATCGTCGCCTCGGCGTTTGGCTTCTCTGGTCAAAAATGCTCGGCGTGCTCGCGCGCGATCATCGTCGAAGATGTGTATGATCAAGTGCTCAGCCGCGTCGTCGAGCTGACAAAACAGCTCAACGTCGGCGACCCGGCGGAACAGGCGACGTTTATGGGACCGGTGATTGACCAAAACGCGTACAACAAAATTATGGAATATATCGAAATCGGAAAACAGGAAGGCCGTCTCATGACCGGCGGGGAAGGAGACGATGCAAAAGGCTTCTTCATCCAGCCGACGGTGTTTGCCGATGTCGATCCGAATGCGCGCATCATGCAAGAGGAAATTTTTGGGCCAGTGGTCGCGTTCGCCAAAGCGCGCGATTTTGACCATGCGCTCGAGATCGCGAACAACACAGAATATGGCCTGACAGGCGCTGTCATTTCGCGCAACCGGGCAAATCTCGAAAAAGCGCGGCAGGAGTTCCATGTCGGCAACTTGTACTTCAACCGCGGCTGCACGGGAGCGATCGTCGGCTATCAGCCGTTTGGCGGCTTCAACATGTCAGGGACGGATTCGAAAGCCGGCGGTCCGGATTACTTAATCCTCCATATGCAAGCGAAAACGGTGTCGGAAATGTTTTAATGCCGGGGCGGCCGCGGCCGCCCTTTTCCTATCGGGGGAGAAACAGAAAGGGGGATTGTGATGACGACAAAGTCCGAACAGCTCATTGCGAAGACGGAACAATACGGGGCGCGCAACTACCATCCGCTGCCGATCGTCATCTCGGAAGCGGAAGGAGTATGGGTGAAAGACCCGGAAGGCAACCGCTATATGGATATGTTAAGCGCTTATTCGGCGGTGAACCAAGGTCATCGTCATCCGAAAATTATTGCGGCGCTGAAAAAGCAGGCGGATCGCGTCACCCTCACGTCGCGCGCGTTCCATAACGACCAGCTCGGTCCGTGGTACGAGAAAGTATGCCGATTGACAAAAAAAGAAATGGCGCTGCCGATGAACACGGGCGCCGAAGCGGTGGAAACGGCGCTCAAAGCGGCGCGCCGCTGGGCGTATGACGTCAAAGGCGTCCCGGAC
The DNA here is from genome assembly GCF_002217665.1 of Geobacillus uzenensis. Lineage (NCBI taxonomy): Bacteria > Bacillati > Bacillota > Bacilli > Caryophanales > Anoxybacillaceae > Geobacillus > Geobacillus uzenensis. The sequence goes on along the minus strand of NZ_NEWL01000009.1, from coordinate 297,854 downwards.
AACCAAGCCGAAATCATCGTTTGTGAAGGAAACTTTCACGGCCGGACGCTTGCCGCCGTGTCGCTGTCGTCCGAACCGGCTTATAAACGCGGGTTTGGGCCGCTGTTGACGGGCGTGAAAATCATCCCGTACGGCGATATCGAAGCGCTGAAAGCCGCGATCACGCCGAATACAGCGGCATTTCTTGTTGAGCCGATCCAAGGCGAAGCGGGCATCCGCATCCCGCCGCAAGGATTTTTAAAAGCGGCGTATGACGTATGCAAAGCGAACAACGTCCTGTTCATCGCGGACGAAATTCAAACCGGACTCGGCCGGACCGGGAAGCTGTTTGCCTGCGACTGGGAAGGCGTCGTGCCCGATATGTATATTTTAGGAAAAGCGTTGGGCGGAGGGGTGTTCCCGATCTCGTGCGTCGTCGCCAACCGCGATATTTTGTCGGTTTTTGAGCCCGGTTCGCACGGCTCGACGTTTGGTGGCAACCCGCTCGCTTGCGCGGTGTCGATCGCGGCGCTCGAAGTGATTGAAGAAGAGCGTCTAACGGAGCGTTCGCTTGAACTTGGCGAATACTTCCTTTCGAAACTAAAACAAATTCAAAACGACGATATAAAAGAAATTCGCGGGCGCGGCTTGTTTATCGGCGTTGAGCTGCATGGCCCCGCGCGCCCGTACTGTGAGGCGCTGAAAGAGCAAGGCTTGCTTTGCAAGGAAACACACGAGACGGTCATTCGCTTTGCACCGCCGCTCATCATTACAAAAGAAGAATTGGATTGGGCGTTTGAACGGATTGTGAATGTCTTGTCTCGGCCGGCTGCCAGTCCAAAACAGTGAGAATCGAAAAGAAACCGTTGACGCGTATATGCTGTGAAGCGAAGAAGGAGCTGACCCAAAAGTCCGCCAAAAAGCGGGCTGTTGGAGTCAGCTCTCTTCATGTTGTACATCCTTTGTTAAACGGAAGGGGGATTCCGCTTCTATTCGCTCCCTGATTGATGCCACTAGGACGATTGTTTGTCCCTAGCGGCTTTTTTAGGAACCCGTCTTTCGCTCTGTTTTTTGCTTTGCGGCGGCCGCTGATTTTCTGCTAAGATAGGGAAAGGATGGTGCGGATGGAGCATACCCATCATACAGAGACGAAGAGCGAGTGAATGGAGGAAGGAACCGTGCAGGCATGGATCACTGATTTTATGGAGCAATTTGGCTATATCGGCATTTTTTTTATGATCGCACTGGAAAATATCTTTCCGCCGATTCCATCGGAAGTCATTTTGCCGTTTGGCGGGTTTATGACGACATATACCACCTTGACGGTTCCCGGCGTCATTGCGGCAGCGACAGCGGGTTCGGTTGTCGGGGCATTGGTGCTGTACGGCATCGGCCGGCTGTTGTCGGTCGAGCGGCTCGAGCGGATCGTTGACCGTTGGGGCGGATGGTTGCAGGTGAAGCCGGAAGACATCGATAAGGCGAACCGGACGTTTCAGCGTTACGGAGTGTGGGCGGTATTCGTTGGCCGTATGATTCCGCTCGTGCGCAGTTTGATTTCGATTCCCGCCGGCATGGCGAAGATGAATATTTGGTTGTTTTTCTGGCTGTCGGTGTTGGGAACGCTCATTTGGAATACGATTTTAATCTCGATCGGGGCGGCGCTCGGTGAGTCGTGGGGGAAAGTATCCGAAGTGATAGGGATGTACGCCGAAGTGGTGTATATCATTATTGCTGCGATCATTTTGATTGGAGCTGTCCGCGTTTGGAAGCGGCGCCGGGCTTCTTAATTCCGGCCTCTTTAGGGGATTGTTTTGCCAAAAAGGGCTGCGCCCAAGGCTGTTTTTTCGTCTTGGAGGCAGCCCTTTTCCCCATCGCAAATGGAAAACCTCCCGCTTCCACGTGAAACGGGAGTAGAGATGAAGATGAAGGCAGTTGAACGAGCTTAACCGTCATCCTTGATCCGTCTCATGGCCATCAAAAGGTTCAACGCTTCAATAACAAATAAATGAAGTATGGTGCACCGAGGAATGACACAACAACTCCTGCCGGAAGCGGTTCGGCGAGAACGTTGCGCCCGATCGTGTCAGCGGCAAGCAGCAGCCAGCCGCCGATGAGCATCGCTGCCGGAATGGCCCGCTCATGGCGCGGACCGATGATCATTTTGGCGATGTGCGGCGCCATTAAGCCGATAAAGGAAATGCCCCCGGTTACAGCGACGGCCGCTGCAGCGACGGCGACCGCCGTTGCCATCAGTACGAGCCGCTCGCGGCGAACATGGACGCCGACACCGATGGCGACCGGATCGCCTAAATGCAAAAGGTTTAACCGTTTCGCCCGGTACAGACCGATCAATGCACCGATGACAAGCCACGGCAGCATCGCCCAAATAAACGGCCAATCATCGCCCCAAATGTTTCCGGAAAGCCATCTGGCGATAAAGTCGACTTTCATTCGATCCGCGGCGGAAATGAGGACGATCATGAGTCCAGAGAGCGCCATTGAAAACCCGACCCCAGTAAGAATGAACGATACCGGCTGCAGCCCGGTTGTTTGATTGTAGGAAACGGCGTAAATGGCCGCTGCCGTCAACAGCGCTCCGACGAAGGCGACGAGCGGCAGAGCGTAAAGAAACGTCCCGGCTTCAATCGGGAAAAATAAAAAGAATAAAGCGACGCCTGCGCCGGCACCGGCGTTGATGCCCAATATGCCTGGGTCGGCGAGTTCATTTCGGGTGATACCTTGCAGCATCGCTCCCGATAGGGCGAGCGCCATCCCGGCGAGCAACGTAATCACGATACGCGGCAGGCGGAGAGAAAACAAAATAAACGCTTCTTGCATCGAACCGTAGCCGAACAGTGTCGGCACGATGCGTCCGTACGAGAGCGGCGCTTCGCCGGTGCCCAACGCGATGGCGGCTGTTGCGGCAATAAGCAACAAAAGCACACCTAACACTGCTGTGATGCGCATTCTCATTCAAAGCCCCTCCCTTTTTTCCGCACGACAAACAGGAAAAACGGCAAGCCGATCACCGCAACGATGGCTGCCACTGGCGTTTCAAACGGGGCATTGACCGTGCGGGCCGCCGTATCAGCGACGATCATGCCGGTCGCGCCGACCGTGGCCGACAGCGGGATGGTGAATCGGTAATCGGCGCCGGCGATTGCGCGCACAAGATGAGGGATCATCAAGCCGATGAAGGTGATGTTGCCGGCGATGGCGACCGACGCTCCTGTTAATAAAAACACAGCGAAAAACAGCCACGTTTTGACGGCTGTTGTTTTTTGTCCGACGCCGACGGCGACGTCTTCGCTCAAGCTAAGAATCGTCAGCTGCCGCGAATACCATGCGGCAATGGCGAGCCCGATCACGATGAGCGGAATGATGACTGACAGCTGTTTCCACGACGTCCCGGCTACCCCGCCCGATGTCCACATCGAAACGTCTTTGGAAATATGAAAATAAAGGCCGACCCCTTCAGCGACGGCAAACAAAAGCGCTGAGACCGCCGAGCCGGCTAAGACGATGCGCAATGGCGAAAAGCCCCCTTTGCGGGCGGCGCCGATGCCAAAGACCATCCCTGCTCCCAGAGCCGCCCCAAGCAAACAGGCGACCGTGATGATGAGATAATGGGCGGAAGGAAAAAAGGCCATCGTTATGGCCAACGCTGCGTTCGCTCCAGCGGTTAGGCCAAGCAGTCCCGGGTCAGCGAGCGGGTTGCGTGTCATTCCTTGCATGATCGCCCCAGCGACGGCGAGTCCGGCACCGACAAAGGCCGCCGCCGTTTCCCGCGGCAAACGGAGCTCGCGAATCAAGTCCAGTTGTTTACCTTGTTCATCGGAAAAGAGCGCGCGCCATACGTCACTCCATGTCGTATCAGCGACGCCGATGGCCATAGATCCGAACCAAATGGCCATCAGCAGGATAAGAGAGAAGAGAAACGTATAACGAAACGGCCATAGCCGGCGGTTTGCTTCCATCGGCGGTTTCCTCCTTTTCACAAGAAAGGACGGGACATTCACTGCCCGTGAACGCCCCGTCTCGTCATTATTGGCCTAAAAAATGCTTTTTAAAGAAATCGAGCTGGTAGTCTAACGTAATCGGGTCATTGAAATAAAACGCCTTGGCATCAGCGACGAACATACGGCCGTTTTTAACAGCAGGGATGTTTTTAAACGTGTTCGTTTCCATAAACGATGTATCGCCGTCGCTGTTTTTGCTTAAGATGAGGTAATCGCCGACAAACTGCGGCAGCGCTTCAAGGGAAACGGCGTAATAGCCCGGTTTGAGCGCCTGCTCTTCGACCGCTTTTGGCATTTTCAGCTTCATTTCTTGATACAAAATTTCCGTGCCGCGCGCCCAATTGTTGCCGAACACATACAGCTGCTTATCAAAGTTTTCGGCTACGGTGACCGTTGCGTTTTCGCCGATTTTCGCCCGGATGTCTTCCCCGGCTTGTTGTGCCCGTTGTTTGAAGTCGTCAATCCATGCTTTCGCTTCTTTTTCTTTATTTAACAGTTTACCGATTTCTAGAAACTGAGTTAAATAATCGACCTTTCCGTATGTAAACGTGACGGTCGGGGCGATTTTGCTTAATTTATCGACGTTTTTCGTATTGGATAATCCGATAATTAAGTCCGGTTTTAACGCCATAATTTTTTCAATGTCTTCGTCTGTCACGACTTCCGCGTCTTTCAGTTTTTCTTCAAAGAGCGGATTCATTTTCGACCAAGAATCCACGCCGACGACTGGCACGTCTAAGGTCAGAACATGGCCGGCAAACGTCGATAAGACGACGACGCGTTTTGGATCAGCTGGTACTTCCACCGGTCCGTTTTCCGACTGGTACGTCACCGTTTCCGGTTTTTTGTTCTCTGGTGAAGCGCTGTTGTTCTTGTTGTCGTCCGCTGTGTTGCCGCAGGCGCTTAACAGGAGCGTAAAAAGAAGCAACAAGGAAAGCCACGTTTTTCTCATGATGAATAAACTCCTTTCAGCAAATGATACGTAAAACAAACTGGTTTGTTCGTCCGCGGGTCGCGGCCGATGTCAGCATCAATGCCAAACACGTCGCGAAGCACTTCACGGCAAATGACGTCTTCGCTCGGCCCGGCTTTGACGATCGTGCCCGCCTTCATGGCGATCACATAGTCGGAAAACCGCGCCGCTTGGTTAATGTCATGGAGCACCATCACAATTGTCCGCCCTTCTTCTTTGTTCAGCCGTTCAAGCAGCTCGAGCACCTCGAGTTGATGGGCGATGTCCAAATACGTCGTTGGTTCGTCCAAAAAGATGATGTCCGTCTCTTGAGCGAGCGCCATGGCGATCCAAACGCGCTGCCGCTGTCCACCGGAGAGGGCGTCAACGGGCCGGTGTTTCAAATCGGCTGTTTTCGTCACGTCAAGCGCCCAGTCGATCGCTTCGTAATCTTTTTTTGTTAAACGGCCAAATCCTCTTTGATAAGGAAAGCGGCCGTACGACACGAGCTCAGCGACCGTCAGTCCGCCTGTTGCTTCTGGCGTCTGCGGCAAAATAGCCATTTTTTTCGCCAGCTCTTTCGTCGGTTGCTGGGAAATGGCTTGGCCGTCTAAAATGACCGCGCCCGATTGTGGGGAAATGATGCGCGTCAACGTCTTGAGCAGCGTCGACTTGCCGCACCCGTTTGGCCCGATAATGGCAGTGATTTGCCGATCGGGAATGCGGACGGACAATCGTTCAAAAATCGTCCGGTCATCGTAGCGGACGGTCAACTCCTCGGCGTATAGGCGGACCATGAGGCCACCTCCTTTTGGACTAAGAAAATGAAAATCACTATCATTAACAATCTTTATTATAACGAAATTCTTAAAAAAGACAATGAATTTTCTCATCGAAAAAACAAGTTTTATGATGGAAAAAAGAAGGAGAACAGGATGGACAAGGTATGCGGCCGCCACAGCCCCGCTGTTAAGAGAACCCCGGACTATATTTCGCAGGCCTATCGCTGCATCCCACGCTGCAACCTGACCGACATACGGCCGGTGCGGCCTCAGAAAGCCCGGCCCTTTGCCTCGCAGTTGTCTAGCGCCATGCTGTTGCGAAAACGCAACGATCCCGGCTGTCTGAATGGCAAAAACACAACACATTCTGCAGGTTTGTTGCGTTTTTGCAACAAGTCGTTGTTGTTTTGCAACGGAAGGTTTGATACGATGGAGAATGGAGATGTATTTTTCTGAATAATTAGACGCTTGATTTGTTGGCACGCAGTTTGCTTTTCCAAACAAAGTGAAGGCGAGACAGGGGGATGGGGGATGACGATAGAAGACATCATGTGGAAAACAACCGCTGCTGTTTGGGAAAGCGATTCCCTTGAGCAGGCGGCCCGCACGTTGGCCAAGCAAGGGATGGCCGGGGCCATCGCATGCGACAGTGAAGGAGAAATGGTCGGGGTGGTGGCGGCCGAGGACGTGCTGTTTGGCCTCGCCCAGGGGCGCAAAACGGTTCGTGAGGTGATGCGGCCGCCGCAGCCACTTCCGGTCCATGCGCGCCTTGAGGAAGTCGCGTTTGGCGGCAGTCCGCTCCGCGCCGTTGTTGATGAGAGCGGCCGCCTGGCCGGTCTATTGACAAAAGAGCAGTATTTGGCGGCGCAGGCAAAGGCGTCCCGCCTTCGCTTAAAACAGCTGGAAGCTATGTTCAACGCCGCCCATAACGGCATTTTGTCGATCGATGCAAAAGGGCGCATTACCTCGATCAATCCGGCCGCGGAACGGATGGCGCGGACGACGAAGGAAGAAGCGCTCGGGCGGTTGTTGACCGATGTCGTCGTGCCGTCCGGCCTGCTCGATGTCGTGCGCACCGGCCAAGGGTGTACGGAAAAGTACCGCGTCGGCAAGCGCGTCTATATTACGAACCGGTCGCCGATCGTCGACGATGGAAAAGTTGTGGGGGCGGTCGGAGTATTTCAAGACATTTCCGAGATTGAATTCATCTCGAGCGAGCTTGAGACGGTGAAGCGCATTGCCAATGAGCTGCAGACGGTGATGGATGCAGCAACCGACGGCATCGCCATCGCGGATCGCAATGGGGCGATCACCCGGCAAAATCAAAAATGGGCCGCGCTGTTCCCGGATGCGGGACAAGGGCGCATCCCCGCTCCGCTCGACCAAGTTGTGCGCCAGGCGCTTGACCGCTGTCAGCCGTGCTCCATGCTTCATCAAGGCGCGGAAACCGGCAATACGTTGATCGTCTCCGCCGTGCCGATCATCGAGGAAGGCGGCCAGGGCGAGCGGGTTGTCGTGTACGTCAAAGACATGACCGAGATGGAGCAGCTTCGCGCCGAACTCGAGGAGACAAAACGGCTCCTTCATACGTTAAGCCGGCAGGAAGGCGATGACCTTATTTACCGGGCGCCGGCGATGGCGCACGTGATCGCCATTGCCCGCCAGGCGGCAGCCGTGGATGTCACCGTGCTTTTGACCGGAGAGTCGGGCGTCGGAAAGGAAGAGTTGGCGAACTTCATCTGGAAGCAGAGCGAGCGCAGCGGCCGTCCGTTTGTGAAGGTAAACTGCGGGGCGATTCCGGAGACGTTGATGGAGTCCGAGCTGTTCGGCTATGAGCCCGGGGCGTTCACCGGTGCGGCGAAAAAAGGAAAAAAGGGTTACTTTGAACAGGCGGATGGCGGGACGATTTTTCTCGATGAAATCAGTGAAATCCCGCTTCACCTGCAAGTAAAGCTCCTTCGTGTGCTTCAGTCGATGGAAATTATGCGCTTGGGGGCGGAGGCGCCCAAACGGATCGATGTCCGCATCATCGCCGCAACGAACAAACCGCTTGAAGAGCTGGTCGCCGCCGGGCGGTTCAGAGCTGATTTGTTTTACCGGCTGAACGTCATGCCGATCGCCATTCCGCCGCTGCGCGACCGGAAGGAAGACATCCCGCTGTTGGTCGACCATTATCGAAAGCGGTTTGCTAAAAAGTATCAAAAACAGCTCGTGTTCACCGACAGGGCGCTTGCGATGATGATGGACTACCATTGGCCTGGCAACGTCCGCGAGCTCGTCAACGCCATTGAGCGCATGTTTGTGACCTCGGCCTCGCCAGTCGTTGATGAAGACCACGTGGCGAAATGGCTTCATCTTGAGCCGCCGACGGCTGCCGATCCGGTGTCAGTCAGCGAGGTCGTTCCGCTCAAACAAGCGGTGGCGGACGTCGAGCGCCAGCTCATCATCAAAGCGCTTCATCATGCGCGCACGTATCGGCGGGCGGCGAAGCTGTTGGGTGTCGATGCGTCGACCCTTGTGCGCAAGGCGCAAAAATATGGAATCGAATCACGGGGAGGGGAAGAGGATGGATTTTACGTTGCCAGCCGAGATTGAATTTTTAAAAGAAAACGTCCGTAAATTTGTGAAAGAAGTCGTGGAGCCGGTGGCCATGGACATTGAAGAAAACGACCACATTCCAGAAGATATTATTGAAAAATCGAAAGCCATGGGGCTGTTCGGCTTAAGCATCCCGGAAGAATACGGCGGCCTTGGCTTGTCGATGGTCGGCAAATGCGCCATTTATGAAGAACTCGGGAAAACGCATAACGGCTATACGACATTAATCGGCGCCCATACCGGCATCGGTACGGTCGGCATCGTCGAGCTCGGCACCGAGGAACAAAAGCGGCGCTACTTGCCAAAAATGGCGACAGGCGAATGGATCGGAGCCTTTGCCTTAACCGAGCCGAGCGCCGGCTCGAACGCCGCCGCGATTAAAACGACCGCCGTCCGCAAAGGCGACCGCTACATCATTAACGGCTCGAAGCATTACATTACGAATGCTGTCGACGCCCACGTGTTTACGGTGATGGCGGTCACCGATCCGTCAAAAGGCCCGAAAGGCATTACCTCGTTTATTGTGGAAAAAGATTTCCCCGGCTTTATCGTCGGTAATGTCGAGCGGAAAATGGGGCTGCGCGGATCGCATTCAGCCGAGCTGTTTTTTGACAACTTGGAAGTGCCGGTCGAAAACGTGCTCGGAAAAGAAGGCGAGGGATATGTCAACGCTCTCAAAATCCTCGCCAACGGCCGCGCGGGTCTCGCCGCCCGCAACCTCGGTTCGTGCATCCGCCTCTTAGAATACTGCATGGAATACGCCGAACAGCGTGAGCAGTTCGGCAAGCCGATCATCGAGCAACAAGCGATCCAGCATATGTTGGCGGAAATGAGCATGTTGATCGAAGTGCTGCGCTCCACCGTCTACCGCGTCGCCTGGATGGTCGATCAAAAGATGCGCGTCGTCAAAGAAGCGGCCATTGCCAAACTGTTCGGCTCGGAAGTGTACAACAAAATCGCCGATCTCGCTGTGCAAATCCACGGCGGCCTCGGCTACATGAAAGACTACCCGATCGAACGCTACTTCCGTGATGCCCGCATCACGAAAATTTACGAAGGCACCTCGGAAATCCAGCGCAACATCATCGCGAGCGAACTGCGGAAAGAATACGGAAAAGTGCGGGCATGACCGGAGTAGGTGCTGTCCTAACGAGGTGCTGGCTTTCAAGAGGAGTGCGAGAGATTGAATAACAAATCAGCTCGATGCGGATATACGGCCGTGGCAGAGGAGGTCTCGATGCTGTTGTGACCCCCTCTGTTTTTTTAGCGTTATTGTCGGAAAATGTCATTCGCTTTTTGTTGACGAAAGAAAGGGAAGGTTGCTAGAATGAGGGAAAATGATTGACTATTCATAACATTTTGGTCATTTTTACAACCTGCCTTTTTGCCAGCAACCCGCCTATTGTCGCAACAGCCTATTTGTAAGCCTTTACATTGATTGGTTGTCCCCGCGTTCATCTATCCAGAAGTACAACACCAGCCGACATTTCAAGAAAAATGGAAAAGGAGTGGTGAGCGTGCGTCGTGCCGAGCCGTTGGTCACAACAGGCAGCCGCGGGCTGCAGGAGGATTCGTTCCCGTTTCGGCTTTACCAAAAGGCAAAGCGGTTGGAAGCAGCGGCTCGCGATTCGATTTTCGGCCCTGATCACCATGCCGATATCATGAATTTCACCGCCCGCCAACTGGCAACGAGGATGGAAGTGTTGAAAAAAGCGCAGGAGAAGCCGTTTGACGAGCTGTTCGGTCTTGAGGAAAGCGAAAACGTTGGCTAGAAGTTGAGAGTCGAAAACAAGGAAGGGAGAAATCGTCATGACCACTCATGTGCAAGTGCATCATTTTCCGCTTTTCATTGACGGCCAATGGCAGCCGGCAAGCAGCGGGGAAACGTTTAACGTATACAATCCGGCGACCGGAGAGGCGGTGGCGACCGTCGCGAAGGCGACAGCGGAAGATGTGGACCGGGCGGTGAAGGCGGCGCGCAAGGCGTTTGACGAGACGGATTGGAAGACGATGAAACCGAAAGAACGGGCGCGCGTGCTGAATGCGATCGCTCAGGCCATTGCCGCCAACGCCCAGGAGCTCGCCTATTTGGAAGCGATCTCAAGCGGAGGGACGATCCGGCGCATCAGCTCGATTGATATTTTGCAGACGGTCGATTTGTTCCAAACGATGGCGAACATCGTTCAAGAGTACCCCTTTTCGGAAACGTTACCGATTCCGCCATTTCCCGGACCGGCGCACAATTTTGTTTGGCGCGAGCCGATCGGGGTGTGCGCAGCGATTACGCCGTGGAATTTGCCGCTCATGATCGCATCGTGGAAGATCGCCCCGACGCTGGCGACGGGCAATACGATGGTTGTCAAGCCGGCAAGCTATACGCCGCTCTCGACGCTTAAACTGGCGGAAATCATTTCGTCGTTCGTGCCTCCTGGGGTCATCAACGTAGTGGCTGGACCGGGCGCGGAAGTGGGGGAGGCGCTTGTCCGTCATCCGCAAGTGGACAAGGTGGCGTTTACCGGCTCAACCGAAGTCGGGCGTCGGATTATGGAACTGGCGGCTGGGACAGTCAAAAACGTGACGCTCGAGCTTGGCGGCAAGTCGCCGAACATTTTGCTTGATGACGCGGATTTGGAGATCGCCATTCCGGGCAGCTTGTTTGGCGTCTTTTTGCACTCCGGCCAGCTGTGCGAATCGGGAACGCGGTTGTTTGTGCCGGATCGGATGCATGATGAAGTCGTCGAACGGCTCGTCGCGCTGACAAAAACGCTGCAAATCGGCCACCCGCTTGACCCGGCGACGGATATCGGCCCGGTCATTTCCAAGCGGCAACAAGAAACGGTGCTATCCTATATTGAAACTGGCAAACAAGAAGGGGCGACGCTTGTCTGCGGCGGCCATGCGGTGGATGTCCCGGGCTGTGAAGGCGGCCATTTTGTCGCGCCGACGATTTTTACGAATGTGAAAAACAGCATGAAAATCGCCCAAGAAGAAATTTTCGGCCCGGTGTTGTCTGTCATTCGCTACCACGACGTGGAGGAGGCGGTGGCGATGGCGAACGATACGATTTACGGGCTGGCGGCTGGCGTCTGGACGCGCGATGTCAACAAGGCGTACGCCATCGCCGGGCGCTTGCGGGCGGGCGTCGTTTGGATCAATGACTGGCACATGCTGCGCAATGACGCGCCGTTTGGCGGATACAAACAAAGCGGCATCGGGCGCGAGATGGGCAAATATTCACTTGATGCCTACACGCAACTGAAACATGTGCATACGTCGATGGTGCCGGAGCTCGAGAAGCGCAAATGGTATCAAGTGCTGTTTTCGAAGTTGGGCGCAATGAGAAAAGCATAAAAAGGGGGACGGGGAATGACGACGTTAGCGAATTTTTGGCTGCGCACGGCGATTTATACGGGCTCAAATAGCCGGGCACTCGTGCCGGATTTGTTCCGAGGACTGGGGGCGAAACGGGTGCTACTGCTTTCCGACCGCGGTCTGGAGCAGGCCGGCGTCGTTGGGAAGGTGGCCGATCTGTTTCGGCTGACGCCGCACGGGACTGGACCGGAACTGGCTGGCATCTTCTTAGATATCCGCCAAGATGCGGAAAGCGAATGCGTCAATGAGGCCGCGCGCTATGCGCGCGAAGTCGGCGCCGATGCTTTGTTGGCCGTCGGCGGCGGCAGCGTGTTGGATACGACTAAAGGGGTGAAATACGCTCTGTTCAAAGGGTTGCGCGACATTAAAGAGGCCATTCCCGGCGGGTTGTTGTACGAGTCGTTTCCAAAAGCGCAATTCATGCCGATTCCGCACATCGCCATCCCGACGACCGCCGGCACGGGGTCGGAAGTGTCGCCGATTGCGGTCATTTATAATGAAGAGATGCGGTTGAAAACGAACATCATCCATCCGTTTATTAATGCCGATGTGGCGGTGCTCGACCCGGATTTGACAGTCGGGCTGCCGCCGAAGGTGACGGCGTTCACCGGCATGGATGCCCTCACCCATGCCATTGAGGCGCTCGCCTCGCTGACGGCGACCGCGCTTACGGATGCATGCGCTTTGCAGGCGATTCGCCTAATTCACGATTATTTGCCGCAGGCGGTCCGCGATGGTGGAAACATCCGCGCCCGCTCGGAGATGCTGCAGGCAAGCTTGCTTGGCATCACCGCTTTCAGCTTTGCGTTAAACGCCATCCCGGTGCATAATTTCGCCCATGCGTACGGGGCGATGTTCCGCATCCCGCACGGGCTGGCGAATGCTGTCTTTTTGCCGGTCGTCATGGAAATGATTCCTGATTTGTATTTGCCGAAGGCGAAGCGGCTGGCTGAAGCGCTCGGCATTCACGATCACGGCCAAGGGGAAGAGGTGTTGCTCGCTAAAGCGATCGAGCGCATTCGCCGCTTGCGTGATGACATCGGGCTGCCGGCTGATTTTGCTGATTATCCGATCACGGAAGAACAATTTGCCGCAACCATTCCGGCGGTCGCTTCCGACCCGGCAGCGGTCAGCTTTCCACTGCCGCCTGAACTGATTCGGGCGGTCGGCGAGCGCGTTGTGAAGTTGACAGTGGAAAAAGGATGAATCAGGAAGAAACCGGTATCCCGCACATGAAGCGGGACACCGGTTTTTTGTGCCAGCGGTTCAGCCCCGCGGCCGCCTGACGACCGAGTCCAACGACCAAAGTCGGCTTCCGTTCAGCCATAAATACATCGACATGGCAAGCAAGGCGAGATTGAATTCATAGCCTGTTTCCCGGCCGTTGCCAAGCAAGCCGGCGTCGGCTTTCACCGCGGCGATGGCTCCGACCATGATGACGGCAAACGCCGCAGCCATCAGCCGTGTGCCGAGGCCGAGCATCATTGCCCAGCCGCCGGCCAGTTCGACAATCGTGACGATGTAGGCGAGCCAGCCGGGAAGCCCCATCGCCGCAAACGAATCAGCTGCCGCCTCGAGCCCTCGCTGCCATTTCACCCAGCCATGGGCGAAAAAAATGAATCCGGTGACGATTCGCAACAGAAAGGCGCCGAATTCCTCGGAACGCATTAGATTTTCCCTCCTTGTCCCAACCACATGGTAGTACAATGTTATGCGGGCAGGTCCCCTCTCATGCCTTTTGTTAGCCATTCGACCGGCAATGGGCTACAATGGAGGGGAAGCGTGTCAACAGTAGAGGAGGATGGCCATGAAAATTGAAGTATGGTCCGATTTTGTCTGTCCGTTTTGCTATATCGGCAAGCGCCGTTTGGAACAAGCGCTGGAACAGTTTCCACACCGAAACGACGTGACGGTCGTCTTCCGCAGCTTTGAGCTCGACCCGAACGCACCCAATGAGACGCCGTTGACGATCCATGAAATCATTGCCAAAAAATACGGAATTACGGTGGAAGAAGCGAAGCGGGCAAACGCGGATATCGGCAGGCAGGCGGAAGCGGTCGGCTTGACGTTCCGCTTCGAGACGATGAAGCCGACGAATACGTTTGATGCTCATCGCTTGGCGCAATACGCGAAGGAAAAAGGGAAGCTTGATGATGTCGTCGAACGGCTGTTTTTCGCGTATTTCACCGAATCAAAGCGAATGAGCGACCGCACTGTGCTCCTTGACATCGCGGAAGCGGCCGGGCTTGATCGAAGCGAGGCGGAAGCGGTGCTTCATGGCGGCCGCTACACAGAGCAAGTGCGGGAAGACGAGGCAGAAGCGGCCCAGCTCGGTGTCCGCGGTGTACCGTTTTTTGTGCTGAATGGAAAGTATGCCCTTTCCGGGGCTCAGCCGGTCGATGTGTTCCGGCGGGCACTAGAAAAAGTGTGGGAGGAGGAACGGCAAGATTCACCGTTGCGGCCGCTCGCTGACGAAGGCGGGACATGCACAGACGGGAACTGCTCGATCGACGAATCCGTCCGTTAAGCAAACGAACAACCGGCTAGGATCCGCTAGCCGGTTTTTTTTCGTAAAAGAAGGTTAGCCGCGCTTCACAAACAGCGGCAAGTCCGTATGCCCCATCCGCGGAAGCAGACGAACAGCCCTTTTGGAACTAATTTCCTCACCCTCTTATACCATAAATGAACAGATCGCTGATATTCAATAGTTCAAGTGATGTGATTCAGATGTTTGTCCTGTCACCTTTTCGAGTCCGATGCTTATCTTATTAAATAAGGGGAAGTATAAGGTGCTGTTTTTCGTATTGCCATAAGTAAAACGTGAGGACGAAAGAAGGGAAGAACGCAAGCATGCCGAAAATTTTCATCGACCCCGGCCATGGGGGAACAGACACCGGCGCAGTCGGCAACGGATTGCGGGAGAAGGACATCACGCTGTCCATCGCCCTGGAGATGCGCCGCCTTTTACAAAGTGAGTACGAAGGAGTTTCGGTGCAGTTGAGCCGGACAAAAGATGAAACGGTGTCGCTCGATGAACGGACGGAGCGGGCCAACCGCTGGGGAGCCGATCTATACGTTTCGATCCACGTGAATGCGGGCGGTGGCACGGGATACGAAGATTACATTTACCACGAGCTGTCGGAAAATTCCCGAACGGCCCGCATTCGCGATGTGCTGCATGAAGAAGTGATTCGGGCGACGCGATTCCGTGACCGCGGAAAAAAGAAAGCGAATTTTCATGTGCTAAGGGAGACAACGATGCCTGCGGTGTTGACGGAGAACGGGTTTATCGATAATGAGGAAGACGTAAAAAAATTGGCGGACACCGAATTTTTGCGGACGATTGCCCGCGGTCATGTCAACGGATTAGAACGGGCGCTCGGATTGCGGAAGAAAGCGAGTGCTCCGAACAATCCTCCTCCTAGGGATCCGGACGGGGGTGCACCAAACACCGGACGTTTAACGCGCGTCATCGTTGATGGCACGCAAGTTGGTGCCTTTGTCGAACCGGAAAACGTGTTGCGCCAAGTGGAGCATTATTTAGGAAGAGCGAAGCGGATTGTGCTTGAGCAAGTCGAGGAATGACGGGAACGCTTGCCTGGTTTTCAGCTAGGCGAGCGTTTTTTCGTTCGTTCGTCCTAGTGGAAAGGCCGCCTCCTCCTTTGTTCAGCCGTCATATGAGTATAGCGAGAAACAAAGGAAGGGGGAAAAGATATGTTTGGCTATTCAATAGTGCAGTTAGCCCGCCGTCACGCGGGGCGGCTTGACCGTCCTCTCCGCCATGCGCTTGTCAATATGTACAAGCCGATGACACGCATACCGTGCATTTTTCACCGCTGGATCGAGCGCTGGCTGCGGAAATGGCGGACCGTTTCTGTTCTTATCGAGGTCAGCGACGCCGAGGGGGTCGAAGCGCTCGCCAAGGCGGAACGGGATCATTTTCGCATGAAAATGCATCACCATTTCCGTCATGTCCCGCTATGGAGCGCAACAGTGACGCCAGCAGCGCTTGAGCAGCTGCTTGAGCATCCAAAAGTGAAAAAAGTGTATCTTAACCGCACGATCAAGGCGTTATTAAACAACGCGGTGCCATCGGCGAATGCGAAACACGTCACCGTCAATGGAACCGAGCTGAGCGGCAAAGGGGTGACGATTGCGATTGTCGACACCGGCATTGCCCCGCATCCGGATTTAGAGGGGCGGATTGCGGCGTTTGTTGATTTGGTGAATGGACGAACGGCGCCCTATGACGATAACGGGCATGGCACCCACTGCGCCGGCGATGCCGCCGGAAACGGGCGCATGTCAGACGGGTTGTACGCCGGGCCGGCGTATGAGGCGAACGTCGTTGGCGTCAAAGTGCTCGACCGCTCGGGAAGCGGGACGTTAGAAACCATTATGCGCGGTATCGAATGGTGCATCGATTACAACAAGAAAAACCCGGCCAAGCGGATTCATATTATTTCTTTGTCGCTTGGCGGGGAGCCGCAGCCGTTCCCGGCCGAAAACGATGATCCGCTCGTGCAAGTCGCTGAACGGGCATGGGAAAACGGCATCGTCGTCTGTGCGGCGGCAGGAAATGAAGGGCCAAATTATGGGACGATCGCCAGCCCGGGCATTAGTGATCGCATCATTACCGTCGGCGCCCTTGATGACCGTGATACGGCGGCAACGCGCACCGATGATGCGGTGGCGCCGTTTTCGAGCCGGGGGCCGACGGAATATGGGGTGACCAAACCGGATCTCGTCGTCCCTGGGGTCAACATTATTTCACTTCGCGCTCCGCGTTCATTTCTTGACAAGATGAATAAGCAAAACCGGGTCGGTGACTATTATATGACGATGTCCGGCACATCGATGGCGACGCCGATTTGTGCCGGTATTGTAGCTTTACTGCTTGAGGCGAAACCAAGTGCAACGCCGGATGAGATCAAGGAGGCGTTAAAAGACGGCGCCGATTTATGGAAAGGGCGCGACCCGAACGTATATGGGGCGGGTTACGTGAATGCGAAGCGGGCTGTCGAGCGGCTGCTGCAGCGCTAGAAAAAAAGAGGGGGCGCTTATTGAGCGCTTCCCTCTTCGCTTTCGCGGTTGTTATAGTCGTATTTTGACGGGTCGACCGGCTCAAAGCCTTTCGGGGTATAGAACCGGAGCAAATCGCCGTAAACGACTTTATCCGATAAATCGAGCTTCGTGCGGACGATTTGTTCAAGGCGTTGAATCTCCGGCGTTTCTTCAAGTGGTTCACCCGTTTTTGTATCATAGTATTTCCCATTGACCGCTGTAACTGTCGGTGTGACAAAGTCGCCGTTGCGGAACGGGATGATTTCTTGATGGTCCGGCGACAACAAGTCCGTTCCGAAGTGGACGTAGTTTTTCGTATCGATGCCAAGCAAGTGCAACAGCGTCGGCAACAAGTCGATTTGGCCGCCGAACTCGTGAATCGTGCCGCCTTTGACACCCGGAACGCGAATGAACAGCGGCACCCGCTGCAATTGGGCATGCTCATGCGGTGTAATTTCCTTGCCTAAAATTTGCGACATGGCTTTGTTATGGTTTTCGGAAATGCCGTAATGGTCGCCGTACAAAATGATGACCGAGCGGTCGTACAGACCGGATTTTTTCAAGTAATCAAAGAACTCTTTGACAGCCTCATCCAAGTAACGAGCGGTTTGGAAATAACGGTCGACCGAGCCGTTCCCCGTCGTCGCTGGTGCGATCGTAGCGTCTTCTTCGCTGATCGGGTACGGGAAGTGGTTCGACAACGTAATAAATTTTACATAGAACGGCTCTTTCAACGTCTCTAACAGCGGGATCGACTCCCGGAAGAACGGTTTGTCTTTCAACCCGTAGTTCAAGACGTCTTCGTCTTTCATGCTATAGTAGCTGGCGTCAAAGAAATGATCAAACCCGAACGACTTGTAGATTTCATCACGGTTCCAGAACGATTTGTAGTTGCCGTGGAAAACGGCGCTTGTATAGCCATATTGACGCAAAATAGCCGGAGCCGCATGGTACGTATTTTGCCCTTTTGTCGTAAAGACGGCGCCCTGTGGCAGGCCGTACAGCGAATTTTCCAACATAAACTCCGCGTCCGACGTTTTCCCCTGTCCGGTTTGATGGAAAAAGTTATCAAAATAAAACGTATTCGGATCGCGGGTGAGCGAGTTCAAGAACGGGGTGACTTCTTCCCCATGCAGCTTGTAGTTAATGATAAAATTTTGCAGCGACTCTAAGTGAATGTAAATCACATTTTTCCCTTTCGCCACGCCGAAATATTTCGGATTCGGTTCAGCGTATGTCGCCTGCACGTGGTTCAGCACCGTCGTGATGTCGCTTTTGTTCGCAAACGCCCGTTGTGTCGACGACTTCATGCTTTGGATCGCATCGTAAATGAGATA
Source organism: Geobacillus uzenensis (assembly GCF_002217665.1). NCBI lineage: Bacteria > Bacillati > Bacillota > Bacilli > Caryophanales > Anoxybacillaceae > Geobacillus > Geobacillus uzenensis. The sequence continues at coordinate 279,751 of NZ_NEWL01000009.1, read as the reverse complement.
GTTGTATACACCTAAATATTTGACGATGTAATTGCGGTCAAACGTTCTAGTCAACAGTTGCGGGCGGTCAGCCTCAGCGAGCGCCAAATTGATGCTGAACATCAGAATGGCTGAAGCAAATACAATGCCTTTTTTGAAACGGCCGGCCCGCACTTGCGGGAGCGAGAACCGTTTTGAGAAAATGATGACCGCTAAAATGGCCGTGTCTAAGAAATAGAACACATCATACCACCTAATCAGCTCCCAAATGCTTCCACCTAGATCACCGAAGTTTTTCGTTTGCGTTAACGTCGGCAATGTAATAAAATCGCTGAAAAAGCGATAATAGACGATATTAGCGTATAAGATGAACGATAAAATGAAATTAATAATAATGAGCCACCGATAGAAGCGCGTTTCCTTCGCCAAGAACGCCAGCCCAAGGAAAAATACCGCTGAGCTGACCGGATTAATAAACAGCAAAAACTCCTGCATGGAGTTGCTAATGCCAAGGTTAAACTCCGCCAGATAGGCGACATATGTCTTCAGCCAAAACAAGAGCACCGCAAAAATAAAAAAACCAATGTATTGGTTAGGGAGAGAACGGTACTTATTTAGCCACTTTTCCCCAATCGTTTTCACGTCCTCTTCTCCTCCTTTTGTTTCATATTCTTAAACGATGGATTTCTATGTTTATATGAACAGCTGCTGCACAGAGCAGCGCGCTTTGCACTCTGACATCATTTTACATCGGAACGTCTCCATGTCAAGTAGCATAATACTTCCCTTGCCAAAAGTCAATGGAATGTTTTTTAAGGCTTGCCGTATGCCCCCTTCCTTGTTGTCTGCTCCCCATATGGTGTTGGATTCCCATTCATATAGACGAATGGGAGACAAAAAGGTTTCAATGTTCGTCCCAAAACGTCCCGATGCTCGTGGCCATGCCCTTTACCCATTTTATTAGACAAAGAGAACGTTATGATAAAAATTGTTGCAGTACCCGAACTCGTTTGTTTTTGGTATATTTTTTCTATGCATCATCCACAACTATGAAAAGGATGAAGGGAAAGGGATATGCCGATGAATACAAAAGGCAAGTTTTTCGACCCGCCGAAAATTCTCGTGTCGGGATTTGCGCTCATTATTTTCGCCGGGGCGCTGCTTCTTATGCTTCCCATAGCGACTGTTGATGGAAGGGGGCTGCCGTTTTTAGACGCGTTGTTTACGGCGACATCGGCGACGTGTGTAACTGGACTTGTCGTCGTTGATACCGGGACGACGTTTACGTTATTCGGCCAACTCGTCATTTTGACGCTCATTCAAGTCGGCGGACTCGGGTTTATGACGTTTGCCACGTTGTTTGCCTTTTTGCTCGGCAAGCGCATTTCACTAAAAGAGCGGCTCGTGCTGCAAGAGGCGCTGAACAATTTGACGATTGAAGGCATCGTGCGATTGGTGAAACGCATTTTTATTTTCACCGTTATTATTGAAGGCATTGGCGGCATATTGCTTTCTGTTCGGTTTGCGTTTGACATGCCGCTCGGTCGGGCGATCTATTTCGGCTTTTTCCACGCGATTTCAAACTTTAACAACGCGGGCTTCGATTTAATGGGCGAATTTCGCAGCTTGACCGGGTACGTGGACGACCCGGTCGTCAGCCTTGTCGTGCCGATGTTGATCATTTTGGGCGGGATTGGTTTCATCGTCATGAACGAAGTGTACGAATACCGGCAGACGCGTCGTTTTTCTCTCCATACGAAAGTGGTCGCCATGACGACTGCCTGGCTGCTGCTAATCAGCATGGGGTTGATTTTGCTGCTCGAGTGGAACAACCCGAAGACGATGGCGCCGCTGTCGCTATCCGGCAAGTTGTTGTCTGCTTTTTATCAAGCCGTCACCCCGAGAACGGCAGGTTCGAATACGCTTAACATCCCTGATTTGACGCAGCCGACCTTGTTCCTAATCATTTTTCTCATGTTTGTCGGCGCTTCTCCGGGTTCGACGGGCGGCGGGATTAAAACGACGACGTTGGCAACATTGCTTGGTGCGGTTTGGTCACAAGTGCGCGGGAAAGAAGATGTCGTTCTGTATCGGAAACGGATTGTGTATGATATGGTGTACAAGTCGTTGACGGTGACGATGAGCGGGCTGTTTATCGTCATGTTTGTCACGATGGTGCTGACGATTACCGAGAGCGGAAAAGACTTTTTAATGATTTTATTCGAAGCGACATCGGCGTTTGGGACCGTCGGACTGTCGATGGGGTTGACGCCGGAATTGTCCCCCTTCGGCAAAATCACCATCATTTTAACGATGTTTGCCGGCCGGGTCGGCCCGCTGACGATCGCGTACGCGGTTACGCTGCGCCGCCAACCGGACCCGTTCCGCTATCCGAAGGGGAAAATTATGATTGGATAGACGAATGTCGAAGGTCATACGTTTTTGCGTAACCAAACAGCAGTGATTCTTCACTTTTTCCTAATTATGAAAAAAGATGTCGCCATCGCCGCATTGCCTTATCATTTGCGAGAATAATGTCGAGAAAAGAAGAAACATTTCCCCGGAAATCGATGCGTGTCGAATGGTGAAAAAGTCCCCTCTGCCGTACGAATTTGCACATCGTACGGCAGAGGGGGAATGATGATGTGGTTATGAGGATCGATGATTTTACTGGCTCTGAGTGTAAGCGGGGACAGCTTTAGCGCAGGCATTACTTATGCACTTGCCGATCAGCCGTCCGATGGTTCGTTACCACCATGGCGGACACGGATGGACGGGGACCATTGGTGGGTTTGCGGCTGGGATGTTGGCAGGAATGATTGCGGAAGAGCTGCTGGGTGATGCGGTGGATGACGTGGTCGACGATGTTGCGGATAGGATCGGTGTCGACGATGGGTTTGACGGCGGCGATTGGTTGTAACCATCTCATCGTCAAACGGTGTCTCGCCTAGTGCGTGGTGCTTTTTTCACCGTGCAGGGGGGTTGGACGATGGTGACCGTTTCCTTCCAACACACATATACATTAAATGGAAATGCGCCAACAAACATCTTTGAGGGAGGAAACGTGATGAACCATATGCACGGGCATATGCACGGCCATCGCCATTTAGCTTGGCATGAAACGTTGGAGCTGCATGAACTCATTGCTTTTCAAGCGAATGCGCTTATGAAAATGAAAAAGGCCGTCGGCAACATCGATTGTCCGGAGTTGAAAAGGCTGTATGTCGAGACGATTCAAGGGTTGGAGATGAACGTGCGCGAGCTGCTAGCCTTTATTCCGTCTGCTCCAATGATGGAGGAAACACGCGATCCTGATGATGGCGAGCGCGCTTTGCATGCGGGTGACTTGCTTGGTTTTGCGAAAACGTCTGTGCGCAACTATGCCGCGGCCATTACGGAAACGGCGACCCCGGTGTTGCGTAAAACGTTTGTGAAGCATTTGCTAAAGGCGATCGAAACGCACGAAAAGGCGTTCAATTACATGTACGAGCGCAACTACTACCCAGCGTATGATCTTGTCCAGCTTCTTCACAATGATGTCCGAAACGCCCAAAAGGCGTTGTCGATGGGATATGAACGATAATGGAAACGAGCCGCTCCGGCCAACGGAGCGGCTTCTGTCATTGCGGCAGGGAGGAGCTGCTACCTTGGCGGCGAATACATAAAGACAAGGAAACAGCGAAGCCTAATGGCGTTCGCAGAGAGGAAAATACATAACGGGGGTGTCAACGATGCGTTGCTTTATCGTTTTTGATATTGGCGGTACATATGTGAAACATGCCGTCATGAACGAGCACGGCGATTTTTTAGAAAAAGGGCGTTATCGTTCGGAACGTCATGCCTTTCGCCAATTTCGAGATGATTTGCTGAAGGTCGTCCGCCAAGCCCAAGCGCATTATGAACTTTCCGGCATTGCGATCAGTTCTGCAGGCAGCGTCGACAGCGAAAGCGGTGTCATCGGCGGGAGCAGCGCCTTGCCTTGCATTCACGGTCCCAATTTCAAAGAAGTGTTCGGCGGGGAGACGGGACTGCCGGTTGAGCTGGAAAATGACGCAAATTGCGCCGCGCTCGGTGAGCTTTGGAAAGGAGCGGGGCGGGGCTGCCGCGATATCGCATTTGTCATTGTCGGCACCGGCATCGGCGGGGCAATTGTGAAAGACGGGCGCATTCATAAGGGCGCGCATTTGCACGGCGGGGAGTTTGGTTATATGTTGATGGATGTTCGCTATACAAACGGAACGATTGAATGCAAAACGTGGAGCGAACTGGCAGCGACGAGTGCGCTCATTCGGATGGTGGCTAGGGAAAAGGGGAGACCGGAAACAGAACTAGATGGTGAAACGGTATTTGCGTTGGCCGAGGGGGGCGATGAAGCCGCGCAAAACGCGATCGACCGGTTTTACTTTTCATTGGCCCACGGCATTTTTAACTTGCAATACGCATACGACCCAGAAAAAATCATTTTAGGTGGAGCCATTAGCAACCGCCCTGATTTTGTTGACGAAATTAACAAGCGGCTTTCAACGCTGTTGTCGCTCGTCCCGATCGCGAAAGTCCGACCGGTTGTGGCGGCGTGCCAGTTTAAAAACGACGCGAACTTGCTCGGCGCCTTGTATCATTACTTGGAGCGGCGCGGGGAGCTGACGTCTTCCTAGGAGGCTGGTAAAAAACAGCAGTTTCCCCTGATCGATGAGTGAACGTATAAAAAGAAGAACCGATGCTACAAGGTTTTTCTATTGGAGAAACAGTGCTGGGAAGCGGTATATACTATTAAATCACCAGCCTCCTAGCCAGCATGAACGGGCCGCCCCCGTTTCATAACCAAACGGATGTTCATCCAATGCAAAGTGCGGGTAGTAGAAATGAATGATTTATAGTACAATAGAGCAGGCGCGGCCGAAGGAGGCGTGCTATTTTGCCGCTTGGCCCATACATATGTATAGAAAAGGACGACCCCGCGCAGAAAGGATGGAAGGGAATGCACTGGATTGAGCTGTTAAAGGCTGTCATTTTAGGAATGGTGGAAGGGTTGACGGAGTTTGCCCCCGTTTCTTCGACCGGCCATATGATTATTGTCGATGATCTTTGGTTGAAATCAACGGAGTTTTTAGGCAAATACGCGGCCAATACGTTTAAAGTCGTCATCCAGCTCGGCTCCATTTTAGCCGCTGTCGTCGTGTTCAAAGACCGGTTTTTGGACTTGTTAGGTGTTCGCGGCCGCCATCCCGGCGGGAAGCCGCGGCTGACGCTGCTTCACGTCATCATCGGTCTGCTCCCGGCCGGGGTGCTTGGTGTGTTGTTTGAAGACTATATTGATGAACATTTGTTTTCGACGCAAACGGTGCTCATCGGTCTTGTGCTTGGCGCGCTGTTGATGATTGCTGCCGACCAATTCGCCAAAAAGGCGGCGCGGGCGCAGACGGTCGACCAAATCACGTACAAGCAGGCGTTTCTTGTCGGGTTAGTGCAATGTTTGTCCTTATGGCCGGGCTTTTCCCGCTCCGGCTCGACGATCGCCGGCGGGGTGCTTGTCGGCATGAGCCATCGCGCTGCAGCGGATTTCACGTTTATTATGGCTGTTCCGATCATGGCCGGGGCAAGCGGGCTGTCGCTCTTGAAAAACTGGCAATATGTCAGCGCTGCCGACATCCCGTTTTTCATTGCGGGCTTTTTGAGCGCCTTCGTCTTCGCTTTGCTTGCGATCCGCTTTTTCCTGCGGCTCATCAATCGCATCCGCCTCGTGCCGTTTGCGGTGTACCGGATTGTGCTCGCAGTTGTCATTTATTTCCTGTACTTCTAGTTGTGCCGCCTGGTCGGGTTGTCCCGCCGGGCGGTTTTGATTTACAGAGCAGTTGGGGGCAAACGGGTGGGAAAGAACGAAGAGGGAAAACGAAAGTGTTTCTTCAAACATATTTGTGGCGGCGTTTTTACTAAAAAACCGAGGCGATGCCTCACGAACGTACGCTGGGCATCGCCTTATTTTGGTCAGCGGGCGGTGTCTTGAATGACGGCAAGAAGCGTTTGCAGCGGATCGGTGCCGCCGGACCGCTCCATGTTTTTCTTGTAGCGGTCCTTGTTTTCGTACAGGCGGTGAATGGCCGCTTGCAGCGATTCGTTCGTCAAGTTCTCTTCCATCAGCACTTCCGCATAGCCCGCTTTTTCAAATGAGCGGGCGTTTAAAATTTGGTCGCCGCGGCTTGCTGCTTTGGAGAGCGGAATGAGCAGCATCGGCTTGCGCAAGGCGAGCAGTTCGAAAATGGCGTTCGCACCGGCGCGGGAGACGACGAGATCGGCCAGGGCCAACAGATGGGGCAGCTCTTCGTTAACGTATTCGAACTGTTTGTATCCTTTTTGGTCAGCAAGGCTTGAATCGACGTTGCCTTTGCCGCAAATGTGGATGATGTCAAACTTGCTAAGCAGCGCGGGCAGGCAGGCGCGCAGCGTATCGTTGATCGTTTTTGAGCCTAAGCTGCCGCCCATGGCGAGCAGCACCGGTTTTTTGCCATCAAACTGGCAAAGCATCCGCCCTTGTTCCGCGCGTCCGTGCTTCAGTTCTTCACGGACGACGGCGCCGACGTAGACCGCTTTGTCGGCATGGACGTGCTCTTTTGTTTCCGGAAAGGTGAGACAAATTTTCGTCGCAAACGGCATGGCGATTTTGTTGGCGAGTCCGGGCGTCAAGTCGGACTCGTGGATGACTGACGGCACGCCGTTTAGCCAGGCGCCGAGAATGACAGGAACGGAGACGAACCCGCCTTTGGAAAACACGACCGCTGGCTTTTCTTTTTGGATCAGGCGGTACGCTTGCCAAATCCCTTTTAAGACGTGAAACGGATCTTTGAAGTTTTTCCAATCGAAATAGCGGCGCAGTTTTCCGGTTGACACCGAATAGTACGGGACGCCGTCGATGCGGCCGATGATCTCCCGTTCAATTCCTTGATGGGAGCCGATATAGACGATGTCCCATCCTTGCTCTTTCAGTTTCGGAATGAGGGCGACGTTGACCATCACGTGGCCGGCCGTGCCGCCGCCGGTTAAGACGATTTTCTTTCGCAATGCAGATCACCTGTCTTTTTCTCAATAGTGAAGATGTTTAATGAACACCTTTGCTAAGCCGCCTTTCAAGAGGCAGCCGCATGCGGCGTTTCAAGTCCATCGACATGCCGCTTTTTACGTCCTAAGCGCCATATACCTATGTATTATAGCAAATTCACCATCGTTTATGGAGGAAACCGAACGGCGGTAAATTTCGTATCCATCAAGGGAGTCAAAAAGGCGAGGCGTTACATGAAATTCTCATCATTTTCCTTTTGATTTTTCATCGAATTCATATATCATCATTAGTCTAGCAGCTTATTGACAAATGGCGCGCGAGAAAGCCCATTCCTTTTGGGATGGGATGAAAGCAAAGAAGATATTCAGTTTCCTATTTTCAAAGGAAGCAAATATTGATAAAGTACTATCGGAGAGGTGAAGACGATGTTGGCATGGCTTGTTGGCTGTTTGATCGCTGGAATCGTGATATACGGGATTGTGCCGACGATCGTCATTCGCAAAAGCGGGTTCTTCTGTTTCGTGAAGGAACAGCGCCTGACTGCCTTGCTTTGACATTTGATGACGGTCCTGACCCGTATTATACGCCAAGGCTGTTGGATTTATTAAAGAAATATGGTGTAAAGGCAACGTTTTTCGTCGTCGGCCGGAAAGTCGAGCGTTATCCTCATATTGTGCGGCGGATGGTGGAAGAGGGTCATGAAGTCGGCATTCATAATTACCGCCATATCAGCAACTGGCTGTTGCCGCCGCTTTGGCTCGATTGGGGAGTGCGGCGGGCGGCCGCGGCGATTGAGCGGGCGACGGATCAACGCCCGATCTATTACCGGCCGCCATGGGGTCATTTTAACGTTTGGACGCCCATCGTGCAAAGACGGTATACAACGGTGCTATGGACGCATATTCTTGGGGATTGGAATGAAAACATTGGAACAATGGAGTTGTTCCGCCGCTTGCGCGCTGCCGTGCGCGGCGGGGCGGTCATCGTGCTTCATGATAACGGGGATGCGTTAGGCGCCAACAAGCGCGCGCCGGAACAAATGTTGTCGGCTCTTGAGCTGCTGTTCAAAGATGAAGCGGCGAAAAAGATGCGCTGGGTGACGATTACAGAACTGAGAAACGCGCAAACTAACAAACAAATCTCGTCGATGTGATGGGGGAGCTATGGATACGAGCGTATGGTTGCCTTATGTTCAGTCATACGGATATGTGATGCTGTTTTTGTTTTTATTTTGCGGCATCGTCGGCATCCCGGCACCGGAGGAAAGTTTGCTTTTTTTCGTCGGTGTGGTGGTTGCCAAAGAGCAGTTGCTGCTTTGGCCGACGCTCGCCTCGTGCTGGGGCGGAACGATGGCCGGCATGGTGGCCGCGTATGGCGCCGGAAGATGGTGGGGAGCGCCGTTTGTGCAAAAGTACGGCAAGTATGTCGGGATTACAGGTGAACGGTGGGAACGGGCCCGCGATTGGTTCCGCCGCTACGGGAAATGGGGGCATTTTGTTCGGCTGCTATGCCCCGGGAGTGCGGCAAATCTGTCCGTATATGGCGGGGGTGAGCCGATTCCCGTTTCGGACATTTGTTTTGTTCGCTATGGTTGGGACAGCGGGCTGGGTCGTTCCGCTGACATTGGCCGGGCTATTGCTCGGCCGTCATATCCATGTCCCCCTCATTTCCTTTCCGCTTGCCGGATTGGTGTTGTTTTTGCTCTTTTTGCTTGCGGCGTGGATTGGGCAGCGGAGGCGAAAAAAATCTTTTGAAAGCTAAAGGGTGCGATCGATGATGAAAGTGTTGTTTTTGCCGTTGTTCCAAATGAATACCGGACACCATAAAGTAGCCGACACGCTGATCGATTTTTTGCGCCGTCAGCTTCCGGTGGTTGAAAGCAAAAAAATCGATTTTTTGAGCTATTGCAATGAGCTGATGGAAAAAATGGTGTCAGAAGCTTATTTGCGCTGGATTCGCTCGCATCCCGCTTCATACCACCGCGTGTACAAGACGTTTATGTATCAGGAGTCAACGCGGCTTGAGTTTGTTTCGTTTGAGCCGTGGCTGCCTTATTTTGAAAGCAAAATGAAAAAGATGGTGGAACAAGAACAGCCAGATTTAATCGTCTGCACCCATTCGTTTCCGTCGCGCATTTTGCAGCAGCTGAAGCGGAAACGAGCGTTGGCGGTCCCGGTTGTGAACGTCTATACGGACTTTTTTATGAACAGCATCTGGGGGAAGCGGTTTATCGACTATCATTTTGTCCCCCATCAAGAGGCGAAATGGGAACTGATCACCAAACACGGGATCGATAAAGAGCGCATCATTGTCACCGGCATCCCGGTTCATGACACATTTATGAACATGCCGGAAGCCCGGCGGAGAAGGCGGCCAACCCATGTGCTCGTCGCCGGCGGAAACCAGGGGCTCGGCAATATGATGGCATTTTTGCGGGCGGCTCGAACGTCGACATTGTTTCGTTATTCGGTGTTGTGCGGTGCCAATGAACAGCTGTACCATGAAATTGCTAGCTGGCAGCTCCCTCACATCCGCCCGCTTCCGTACATCGCCGACCCTGAGGAGATGAACCGACTGTATGATGAAGCTGACGCGGTCATTACAAAGCCGGGCGGGGTGACCATCAGCGAGCTGCTCCATAAGCGCATTCCGATCTTCACCATCGACTGCTTGCCCGGACAGGAACGCATCAATTTGCAATATTTGCAGCGGAACGGCTTAATTTATCACTTGACTGGGCCGGACAATGGCGAACGGAACATATTCCGCCTGCTGACCGATGACGTGGAAAAAAATCGGTTTTTCCGCCGCGTGTCCGACTATTTTGCCGGGGTGGAAAAAACGGGACAAGAAGCGCTCGCGGAAATGGTGGCAACGATGCCGCAGCGCATGGCTTGGCGCGTTCTTCGCCCGTAGACGAGCCATCTAACGGACGTTAGATGGCATTTTTTGTGCTGAATGGCTGCAGCGCAGGTGGCGAAACAACCTGCATCGTACATATAAAATATCAGACCGTTGGGCGCGAAACGTGTTACAATAGGAACGATGGCCAAGGAAAGAGGAGGAACGATGATGAAAACGAGAGTCGGAGTGTTATACGGCGGTAAATCGCCGGAACACCAAGTATCTTTGTCGACGGCGATGGCGGTCATGAACGCCATTGATCCTCATAAATTCGATGTCATCCCGATTTATATTACACCGGAAGGGCAATGGATTAAAGGAAAACGATTGACTGGGCCGATCGAAGAGGTAAAGCAGTTGCAGTTCACTTCGACGGCAACCGCGATGATTCCCGTATCGTTAAACCAAGTCCCCGCGTCAGATGCCGCAACGGAGGGCGACAAGGAAACGATTGATGTAATTTTTCCGCTTTTGCATGGGCCAAACGGCGAAGACGGAACGGTGCAAGGGCTGCTGGAAATGCTCAACCTCCCGTACGTCGGCAATGGGGTGCTCGCTTCTGCCGTCGGCATGGATAAAGTGGTGATGAAAAACTTGTTTGCCCAAGCTGGGCTGCGCCAAGCGAAGTATGTATCAGTGACGAAATATGAATGGAAAAAAGGCGAAGAAGCGGTGTATGACCAGGTCGAACAAGCGCTCGGCTACCCATGCTTTGTCAAACCGGCCAACGCCGGTTCGAGCGTCGGCATTTCCAAATGCAAACAGCGCGACGAGTTAAAAGCGGCGTTTGCTGAGGCCTTTAAGTATGATCGGAAAATTATTATCGAGGAGGCCATTGTCGGCCGAGAAATTGAGATTGGCGTTATCGGGAATGACGAGCCGATTTGTTCCGTTGTTGGAGAAATTGTGCCAAAAAAGGAATTTTACGACTACGAGGCGAAATATGAAGACGGGCAAACGGAGTTGATTATTCCTGCCAAGGTGACGCAAGAGCAGTATGAGACGATCAAATCGATGGCCATTGCCGCGTTTAAAGCGCTCGACTTGTCCGGGCTTGTGCGCGCCGACTTTTTCCTCGCCGAAGACGGCACCGTTTATATTAACGAAATTAATACGATGCCGGGGTTTACGCCGTACAGCATGTTCCCGCTCCTTTGGCAGCATAGCGGCGTGCCATACTCGGAGCTGATCGAGCGCCTTATTGCGCTGGCATTGGAACGGCATCAAGAAAAGCAGATGATTACGTACACATTTGAAAAGTAAAAGAGGGTGGGAGCGAATGATGAAACGGACGGTGCGGCAAATCGCCGAGATGGCCGGCGGCCGGTGCACGAATCCGGAGTGGGAAAATATTTCCGCCAGCGGCGTATCGACCGACACAAGGACGATCCAAGCCGGCAACTTATACGTTCCGCTGCTTGGAGAGACGTTTAACGGACACGCTTTCGTGGAGGAAGCGGTGCAAAAAGGGGCGGCAGCCGTGCTATGGGCCGAAGCGGAAGGGGCGCCGCCGGAAAGCGTTCCAGTGATTATCGTCGATGATACGCTTTCGGCGCTGCAGCGTCTCGCTGCTCGCTACCGTGAACAGCTCGGGCTGAACGTCGTCGGGGTGACCGGCAGCAACGGCAAAACGACGACGAAGGACATCATTGCTGCTCTTTTGGCGACCCGATATCGCGTGCAAAAAACGGAAGGAAACTTAAACAATCATATCGGCGTACCGCTCACGCTTCTCGCCGTCGAGGAAGGGACAGACATCGCCGTCGTGGAAATGGGAATGAGCGGATTTGGTGAAATCGAGCGGCTCACGACGATCGCTCGGCCGAATGCCGCCGTCATCACCAACATCGGTGAATCGCACTTGCAAGAGCTCGGGTCGCGGGAAGGCATCGCCAAGGCAAAGTTAGAAATTTTGTCCGGGCTGCACCGTGACGGTTTGTTCGTCTACCACGGCGATGAGCCGCTTTTGGCCGAGCGCGTGCCGAACTTGCCGCTTCCCCGGCACGTTGTGACGTTCGGGGAAGGCGAAGGCAACGATTATTATCCGACAGCTGTGCGCATTGAAGCCGCGGGCACGTCGTTTGCCATCAACGCGCTCCCTGGCCGGATGCTGTTTATGCCGGTATTGGGGAAACACCACGTATACAACGCGCTGGCCGCCATCGCAGTCGCCCGCTTTTTTGACGTCAGTTGGGAGGAGATTGACGCCGCTCTTTCCCGTTTGCAAGTGACGCGCATGCGTACGGAAGTCGTGAAAACGAAACGCGGCTTTACGGTGATTAATGATGCCTACAACGCCAGCCCGACATCGATGCGTGCCGCGTTGACGCTGCTCGGAGAATTGGGCGGCTATGGAAAGAAGATCGCGGTATTGGGCGATATGCTCGAACTTGGCGACAACGAGGTCACGTTCCACCAAGAGATTGGGGAGATGCTGCGGCCGGAGATGGCGGATTACGTATTGACCTACGGACCGTTAGCGCGCCATATTGCTGCGGCCGCTGCGCCGTCTTTTGGCCAAGGCCGGGTGAAGGCGTTTGACGATAAAGCGGCATTGGCTGAAGCGGTGCTTTCTATCGCCTCCGCAGACGATATCGTCCTGTTGAAAGCATCGCGCGGCATGAGATTGGAAGAGCTGCTCGGTTATTGGGTGTAAAATCGGACGGGTCGAGAAAAACTAAAAGCGGCGTCACCGGCGCCGCTTTTCACTCAAGCCGGGGGGTGGGGATGATGATCGGCTGTTTATGCATTCATGGATTTACCGGGAGTCCGGAAGAGGTGGCGCCGCTAGCTGACTATTTGCGGGAGCGGACCGATTGGATTGTGAAAACGCCGATATTGCCGGGACATGGAGATGAGTTGCGGCTCAAAGGGATTACATATGACCGATGGGTCGAAGCGGCTGAACAAGCGTTCCAGGCGCTTAGCCTCCGCTGCGATACGGTATATGTTGTCGGGTTTTCAATGGGTGGGGTGCTCGCCGTCCATTTGGCGGAAAAATACCCGGTCGCTAGGCTTGTGCTGTTGAGTGCAGCGTTTTATTACGTCAACCCGCGCCAATTATGGCGTGACATCCGTGAGATGTTTGCCAACGGCTGGCGTGGAGCGCGAGAGCATCCATTGTTCCTTCGCTACCGAAACAAAATGATGGCGACTCCGTTTTCGGCCGTCAGGGAATTTCGCAAGCTCGTCCGCCATGTGCGTCCCCGCCTTCCGCGCGTCCAAGCGCCCGTACTCATCGTACAAGGAGAAAAAGACGGGATTGTGCCGCCCAAAAGCGCCTATTACTTATATGAAAACATCGGTTCGGCAGAAAAAGTGCTGCTGTTTTTGCCGAATTCGTATCACCACGTCTGCCATGGCGCTGACCGGCACGTATTGTTTGCCGAGGCAGAAAAATTTTTGTGCGCCCCCTCCTTTCATTGCAAATGACGGCATAACATGGTATGATAACTGTCAAACCTTTCTCACGAATAAAGGGACGATTTTTTATAAGGAGTTTGGATAACATTGACGACATTTCAAGAATTAGGATTAAGCCAGGACGTAATGAAAGCTGTCGAGCGGATGGGATTTGAAGAAACGACCCCGATTCAAGCAAAAACGATCCCGCTCAGCCTGCAAAATAAAGATGTGATCGGCCAAGCGCAAACCGGAACGGGGAAAACAGCCGCGTTTGGCATCCCGATCGTAGAAAAAGTGGATGTGAAAAACGGGGCCGTTCAGGCGCTCGTCGTCGCGCCGACGCGCGAGCTTGCCATTCAAGTGTCGGAAGAACTATATAAAATCGGTGCGGTCAAGCGGGTGCGCGTCTTGCCGATTTACGGCGGCCAAGATATTGAGCGGCAAATTCGCGCCTTGAAAAAACAACCGCACGTCATCGTCGGCACGCCAGGCCGCATCATCGACCATATTCACCGCGGGACGCTCCGCCTTGAACATGTGCATACGGTCGTGCTCGATGAAGCCGATGAGATGCTTAATATGGGCTTTATCGAAGATATTGAGGCGATTTTGCGCCATGTGCCGACCGAAAGGCAGACGTTATTGTTCTCGGCGACGATGCCGGATCCGATCCGCCGCATTGCCGAGCGGTTTATGAACGATCCGGAACTCGTGAAGGTGAAGGCAAAGGAAATGACCGTGCCGAATATCCAGCAATATTATTTGGAAGTGCACGAGAAAAAGAAATTTGACATTTTAACACGGCTTCTCGATATCCAGGCGCCGGAGCTGGCGATTGTGTTTGGCCGCACGAAACGGCGCGTCGACGAACTCGCTGAAGCACTCAACTTGCGCGGCTATGCGGCGGAAGGCATCCATGGCGATCTAAGCCAGGCGAAGCGGTTGTCGGTGCTGCGCAAGTTTAAAGAAGGGTCAATTGAAATTTTAGTTGCCACCGACGTCGCGGCGCGCGGATTGGACATTTCCGGTGTGACGCACGTGTATAACTTTGACATCCCGCAAGATCCGGAAAGCTACGTCCACCGGATCGGGCGCACGGGACGCGCCGGCAAGACAGGAATGGCGATGACGTTTGTGACACCGCGGGAAATCGGCCAGCTCCATCATATTGAGCGGACGACGAAGCGGAAAATGGAGCGGATGAAACCGCCGACGCTCGATGAGGCGCTCGAAGGCCAACAGCGCGTCGCCATTGAAAAGCTCCTCAACGTGGCAGAAACGGAAAATTTATCATTTTACAAACGAGCGGCTGAGGAATTGCTTGAAGAGCATGACTCCGTGACGATCGTCGCCGCCTGCCTGAAAATGTTGACGCGCGAACCGGACACGACGCCGGTGAAGTTGACGGAAGAACCGCCTTTAGCGGTCAAACGGGAGAAAAAGCGGGGCGGCCGCCCGGACGGTTCGGCGCGCGGCCGGACGAAAAAACGGCGGATTACGGCGCATTAAGCGCCGTTTTTTCATGGCCGGATCACATGAAATGTCGGCAGCTGGGGACGGATGGCTAAAAAGGGAGCCAACAAGCCGCCGGTGGCGAAGCCGAATAGATGAGCTATGAGATTTCCGTTCGGTTCCAGCAAACTAAGCAACAAATGAATCGCGACAATGACCAGCAACAGCCGGGTGTGCTTTGGGGCGATTAAGTCACGGCGGAATAGAGCGAGATAGCTATACATGCCGAATAAGGCGAAAATGGCTCCTGACGCCCCGACGTGGCTGTACATCGGCGGCAGAAGCAGTACGGTGGCGACATTGGCGCCGAAGCCGCCTCCGAGATAAAGAAGCAAAAATTTCCCTTTTCCGAGCGCACGCTCCAGCCACGGGCCGAACAGCCATAGAGAAAGGCTGTTGGCCGCCATATGGTTGAAATCGTAGTGCAGCACGAGCGGGCTAACCAACCGCCAATACTCTCCGTCGCGAATGGCGCCGTTCGTCCCGATGACATGTTGCCAAATGGGCTCAAGCACCGTGAGGGGAAGGACGAACAAAAACCATAAACCGATATGGGCTAGCAACACGATCGATACAACCGGACAGAGACGGAAGAGTGAGCGGACATCCCCTACATGGTGAAACATAGCTTTGTCTCCTTTCTTTGCTGAACATCACATCCCCTGCAGGTGGGGCGATGCGCCGATAGGTTATGTCCGTTTTCTATAAGCCATCTTATGCACAAAAAGCGCAAAAAATTTGTCCGACTATATCGCACGGATAGGTGGAGAAAGTGATGATTGTCGGTATCGGCATTGATATTGTAGAGCTTGAACGGATTCGGTCGCTCCTTGAACGCAACCGCAAACTCCCTGATCGGGTGTTAACACCGCGAGAGAAGGCGCAGTTTGACCGGCTAGCACCTGCTAGACAGGTGGAATTTCTTGCCGGACGATTTGCGGCGAAGGAAGCGTACGCTAAAGCGCTCGGGACAGGGATTGGGCGACATGTATCGTTTCAAGACATCGAGGTCGTTTCCGATGCGTATGGAAAGCCAAGTATTGCTGCCCGCCGCGACGGAGAGATCATTCATCTGTCCATCTCCCATAGCCGCGATTATGCGGTCGCCCAAGTCGTCATTGAGCGCTTCGGGCCGACTGAACCATCGGACGCTTGCCACGGCTAGTCTGCATATTCTCGAAAGTTGTCTCATATATTGTAGTGCATAGGCAGAAATCGATATATGAGGCAAAGGGGTTGAAGCGATGGGCAGAAAGGTGCTTTTGGCATTGGTCGGCATCATCTTTTTGTTTGCTCTAGCTGGGTGCGGGTCGAAATCGCAGGAGGAAGTGCTTCAAGCGCTCAATGAAAAGATGGACGACATGACAGGCTACCAAGCCGAGGCGAAAATGACGTTCCGCACCGGTGCGAAGCCACAAGTATATCATGTGGAAGTGTGGCATAAGCAGCCGTCGTACTACCGCGTCAGCTTGAAAAACGCCGACAAAGGGCAAAGTCAAATGATTTTGCGCAACGATGAGGGAGTGTTTGTCTTTACGCCGGCTCTCAACAAAAGCTTCAAGTTTGTCAGCGACTGGCCGAAAAACAGCAGTCAAGCGTATTTGTATGAATCGCTCGTCAAAGACATTTTGAGTGACTCAAAGGCGAAGTTTAAAGCGACGAAAGACCACTATGTATTCGAGACAAAAACGAACTATCCAAATAGCGAAGTCGTTCCGACCCAAGAAATTACACTGCGCAAAAAAGATTTGGCGCCCGTCTCGGTCAAAGTGATGGATACAGACCGAAAAGCGCTGTTGACAGTGGAATTTTCCAATGTTGAATTTAACAAAAAATTCGATGATGATGCGTTCGACACATCGAAAAACATGACCGGTGCACGCCTCGAAGTGCCAGCGATGGCGGAAGGAAAAGAACAAGTGATGGAGGTCATGTACCCGAGCCAGCTCCCGGAAGGCGTCCAGGCGCTTGAGGAAAAAGAAGTAAAAAGTGAAGACGGCACGCGGGTCATTATGACATTCGGCGGCAAAAAATCGTTTACGCTCGTTCAAGAAAAAGCGGAAGTGCTCCCGGCCACGAGCATGCCAGTGCTTGTCAACGGGGATCCGGTTGATTTAGGATTTACGGTCGGTGCCCTCACTGATCAAACGCTGACATGGTCATACAACGGGGTGGAATTTACGCTCGCCTCTGATGATCTAACACCGGAAGAAATGGTGATGGTTGCCAGCTCGGTGCAAGAAAAAGCAACAAAATAACCGTGAAGCCTGCGAAAAGGCGTGCCTTTCCGCTTTGAGGGCGGGAGGCCGCCTTATTTTTTCATGGCGTGAGAGTCCGGTCCGGTGAAAAAGGCCTCGCCTCTAGCCGGCATAGGACTAAACGGGATGAAAAGCGGGGGAAGCAAGGTTTCTCGATTTCCGCTGCGTTCAGGCGCTTTTCTGACGTTCAACCTATTCCTTCTTCAGCAAAGACGTGGTAAACTAAGAAAGGACGAAAACAGATTCAAGCGCTTTCGAACTTGCGTGATGAGAAAGGCAGCGAGAGAGGATGGACGACTTTCACCGCGATACGTGGGCGGAAATTGATTTGGATGCCATTTACGACAACGTTGCGAATTTGCGCCGCTTTTTGCCGGATGGAACGCGGGTGATGGCCGTCGTGAAGGCGAACGCCTATGGACATGGTGACGCCCAAGTGGCGGAAACGGCGCTAGAAGCCGGCGCTTCCTACTTAGCCGTCGCCTTTTTGGACGAGGCGCTCGCCTTAAGGAAAAAAGGCATCAATGCGCCCATTTTAGTGCTCGGGGCGTCCCGCCCGGCCGATGTGACGCTAGCCGCCCAACATCGCATTGCCTTAACCGTGTTTCGCGCTGATTGGGTAGAAGAGGCGTCATCCATTTACACGGACTCGGCCCCGGTTCACTTTCATTTGAAAATGGACACCGGAATGGGAAGGCTCGGGGTGAAAAACGAAGAGGAGACAAAGCGCATCATGGCGCTGATTGATCGCCACCCGTCCTTTATCCTTGAAGGGGCATATACGCATTTTGCGACGGCTGATGAAGTGAATACAGACTATCTTTCTTACCAATATGGCCGCTTTTTGCGTATGCTCGAATGGCTGCCGTCGCGGCCGCCGCTCGTTCATTGTGCCAACAGCGCAGCGGCGCTCCGCTTTCCCGATCGAGCGTTCAATATGGTCCGCTTCGGCATTTCCATGTACGGGCTCGCTCCGTCGCCAAGCATCAAGCCGCTGCTTCCATACGAACTCAAGGAGGCGTTTTCGCTCCATAGCCGCCTCGTGCATGTGAAAAAGCTGCAGCCGGGGGAAAAGGTCAGTTACGGAGCGACGTATACCGCGCAAGTGGAAGAGTGGATCGGCACGATCCCGATCGGCTATGCGGACGGCTGGCTCCGTCGTCTGCAACATTTTCATGTGCTCGTGAACGGGCAAAGGGCGCCGATTGTCGGCCGCATTTGCATGGATCAATGCATGATCCGCCTGCCTGGGCCGCTGCCGATCGGCACGAAGGTGACGTTGATTGGTCGTCAAGGGGATGAAGCCATCTCAGTCGATGATGTCGCCCGCCAGTTGGAAACGATTAATTACGAAGTGCCTTGCACAATCAGTTATCGGGTGCCCCGTATTTTTTTCCGAAATAAGCGTATAATGGAAGTGAGAAATGCTGTTTGTCACGGGTGAAGCGGTGCATAATCTGCTTCAGAAGACAAAGGATAGAAAATGGAGAAATGACTTTGCAGCGCCGTTGTTTAATGGTATCATGAAATGGAAGCAATGAATGGCTGCAGTTCGTGGAGGTGTATGATTCGTGTCGGAATCTGGCGCAACAACGGAAATCATCGTTCGTTTGCCGCAGTCGCTGCTGACAGAACTGGACGGGCTCGTAAAGCAGGAGAATGGCAATCGCAATGAACTCATTTATCAGGCGACGAAAATGTATATTCGCGAGCGGAAAAAACGGCAAATTCGCGAGGCGATGAGACGAGGCTACATGGAAATGGCCAAAATCAATTTATCTATTGCTTCTGAAGCGTTTCATGCTGAATATGAGGCCGACCACACCGTTGAACGCTTAGTTAGCGGGGGGTAATGCTTTGATTGTCAAACGTGGCGACGTTTATTTTGCGGACCTTTCCCCGGTCGTTGGCTCAGAGCAGGGCGGCGTACGCCCCGTGTTGGTGATCCAAAACGATATCGGCAATCGCTTCAGTCCGACGGTAATTGTCGCGGCGATTACGGCGCAAATCCAAAAGGCGAAACTGCCGACGCACGTCGAAATCGATGCGAAACGCTACGGGTTTGAGCGCGATTCGGTCATTTTGCTTGAGCAAATTCGTACGATTGATAAACAACGGTTGACCGATAAAATTACCCACTTGGATGATGAAATGATGGATAAGGTCGATGAGGCGCTGCAAATCAGCTTGGGTTTGATCGACTTTTGACACTGTGCGAAGAAGCCCCCTGCCTTAGCGAGTCAAACAGCGGGAGGGAGCGATGTTTTGTTTGCCAAGGGCAAATGGGCGGATAGGTGAAGCGGCGGTGAACGTGCGACGCTGGATTTTATTATGGTATTTTTATGTCAATGGCAAAGACGGGCAGATCGGCTCTCATAACGGTCTGTCCTTTCATTTTTATTTGGTTTCGTAAAGAAGACTCCGAGCCTCAAGCGCGCGAAAGGCGCAGCCCAGCGATCAGCGGGAGAGGAATTTCGGCTGACGCTATACATAAGGGAGGGAAACGCTTGACGAACGAACAGCGGCTCATTTCAATCATCGCCACCGAGCAACAGTTGGCGGCGAAACAAGTCGAAAATGTCATCGCGCTTCACCGGGAAGGCAACACGATCCCGTTTATCGCTCGCTACCGGAAGGAAATGACGGGGGCGCTCGATGAAGTGCAAATTCGTGATGTGCTCGAACGATGGGAATATTTGCAGCATTTAGAACAGCGGAAAGAAGAAGTCATTCGGTTGATTGATGAGCAAGGGAAATTGACGGAAGAATTGAAAAACATGATTATAAGCGCTACGAAGCTGCAGCAAGTCGAAGATCTATATCGCCCTTACCGACAAAAACGGCGCACGAAAGCGACGATCGCCAAAGAAAAAGGGCTCGAGCCGCTCGCCGACTGGCTTCTTTCTTTCCCCGCCGCTCCAGCTCCCGAAGAGCAGGCCGAGGCGTTTGTCGATGCCGAAAAAGGGGTGGCCACTGTTGACGAGGCGCTGCAAGGGGCGAAAGACATCATCGCTGAACGGATGGCTGACGATGCCAACCTTCGCCAATGGGTGCGCGAACAAACGCGTCGGAAAGGAACGATCGCTTCGGCCGCCAAAGCGCCGGAAAAGGACGAAAAGAACGTTTACGAAATGTACTACGACTATGAAGAGCCGATCGCCAAAATCGTCCCCCATCGCGTCTTAGCCTTAAACCGCGGTGAAAAGGAAGAGGTATTGCGCGTAGCGGTCAAACCGCCGGTCGAGGAGATCATTCGCTACTTGCTGCGAAAGACCATCGCCAATGAATCATCCCCCGCCGCCCCACTTGTGGCGGAAGCGGTTGAAGACGGATACAAGCGGCTGATGGAGCCTGCCATTGAACGCGAGATCCGCAACGAGCTGACGGAAAAGGCAGAAGAACGGGCGATCCATATTTTTGCCGAAAACTTGCGCAAGCTGCTTCTTCAGCCGCCGTTAAAAGGAAAAACGGTCCTCGGCATCGACCCGGCTTACCGAACCGGATGCAAACTCGCCGTCGTTGACGAAACCGGAAAGCTGCTCCGCATCGACGTCATGTACCCGCACCCGCCTCAGGAGCGGAAAGAGGAAGCGCGAACAAAGCTTCTGCGCTTGCTTGAAGACGATCATGTGGACATGATCGCCATCGGCAACGGAACGGCATCGCGGGAAACAGAGCAGTTTGTCGCCGATACGCTGAAGCAAGTGGCGCGTGACATCTTTTATGTCATCGTCAACGAGGCGGGGGCGAGCGTCTACTCCGCTTCCGACCTTGCACGCGCCGAGTTTCCGGACTTGCAAGTCGAAGAGCGGAGCGCCGTTTCCATCGCCCGCCGTGTTCAAGATCCGCTCGCCGAGCTCGTCAAAATCGACCCAAAATCGGTCGGGGTCGGCCAGTACCAGCATGATGTTTCGCAAAAGAAGCTGGCCGAATCGCTCCGTTTCGTCGTTGAGACGGTCGTCAACCAAGTTGGCGTCAACGTCAACACCGCCTCTGTTTCGTTGTTGCAGTACGTGTCAGGGCTGACGAAAACGGTGTCGGAAAACATCGTCAAGCGCCGCGAAGAGCAAGGAAAATTCCGCAGCCGTGAAGAGCTGAAAACGATCCCGCGGCTTGGAGCAAAAACGTACGAGCAATGCATCGGCTTTTTGCGCATTCCCGACGGGGAGGAGCCGCTTGACCGCACGGCGATTCACCCCGAGCGGTACGCAGAAGTGAAGCAGCTATTGCATACATTAGGATTTACAACCGACGCCATCGGCAGCGGCGAACTGCGCCAAGCGCTGCAAGCCATCGATATCGAAGCAACGGCTGCTGAACTCGGCATCGGTGAACTGACATTGCGCGACATCATCGACGCTTTATGCCGTCCGGAGCGCGACCCGCGCGACGAGCTGCCCAAACCGCTGCTTCGCAAAGACGTCTTGAAAATGGAGGACTTAAAACCGGGCATGGAGCTTGAAGGCACAGTGCGCAATGTCGTTGACTTCGGCGCTTTTGTCGACATCGGTGTCAAACAGGACGGGCTTGTACATATTTCAAAACTCAGCAAACAATACGTGCGCCATCCGCTCGACATTGTTTCCGTCGGCGATGTTGTCAAAGTATGGGTCGAGCACGTCGATGTGGCGAAAGGGAGAATTTCATTATCAATGCTGCCTCCAGAGTAAGCGGCGTTTGTTCTTAAGATTTCAGCCGAGAGGTCAAACCCCCAGAGGCATGCGAGCGCTCTGACAGGCTGGCATGCCCTTATCACAGCTGTAGTCAGCTGGAAGGAGGAGGGAGTGTTGGTGAAGAAAAAGCCGGTCAATTCCATGGAAGTAGCGAAAAAGGCAGGGGTATCCCAATCAACCGTTTCTCGCGTGTTCACCCCGGGTTCGAGCGTGTCACCGAAAACGAGAAAGCGGGTGCTTGAAGCGGCGCGGGAGCTTGGCTATCGACCTAACGCGTTGGCTAGAGGACTGATCATGAATAAAACGAATATCATTGGCTTGGCGATGAGGGATATCCAAAATCCGTTCTATCCTGAAATATTGGAGAAATTCACAAAAGCGTTGCGCGACAACGGTTACCACGTCCTTTTTGTTCATACGGAGAACGACGAGATCAACCAAGATGAAATATCAGAATTTCTTGAATACAATGTCGAAGGTGTCATTGTGACTGATGCTACGTTATCGCCGAATATCATCGCCTCCCTTTCAAGCAACGGCATACCGGTCATATTGTTTAACCGCCGCATGGACGGCCTTCCTTGCCATTCGGTGAGCTGCGATAATTATACCGCGGGCAAAAAAATTGGCGAATACTTGTACGAGCTCGGATATAGACGGATGGCATACATACGCGGACGCAAGAACACCTCGACAAATGATGACCGCGAGCGGGGGTTTTGTGAGGCTCTGATGGGGAGAGGAGCGGAACTTTGCATCGAGGACGGAGAGTTTACTTATGAAGGGGGATATAATGCTGCTTTGCGGCTATTAGGCAAAAGAGAGCGGCCCGAGGTGATTTTTGGGGCTAACGATATCACGGCCTTAGGGGTCATGGATGCCGCCAGAGCGATAGGATTATCGATTCCAGATGACGTGGCGGTCATCGGTTTTGACGATATCACAATGGCGTCTTGGCCTAGTTACGGTTTAACAACATGGAGGCAGCCTGTTGATGAGATGATCGAATGGACGCTGGCAAAACTGTTCGTAGAAATAGACGGAGGAGATGGGAAACCGTCATCGATTTTATTTCCAGGCATATTGGTCGAAAGAGGAAGTGTGAAAAAAAGGAGTTGACAAAAGAAAGCGCTTTACATTATTATTTTTACAGAATCCGCGGAAACATTTGAAATTTCTGTAGATAGGGGGAGCCCCCTTCTTGTGCCGCAAATTGAATACGTATTCAATATACTAAAAAGTTGAACTATTTACTAAAATGCATACGCATGCAAAAAGGGAGGAAAAGGAAATGACGATGTTTTTAAAACAAGGAAAGCCGCAAGAAGAAATTGCCCAGCACGATGCGCAAGTGGCGGAAACTGTGCGGCAGATAATTAAGAAAATTGAGTTTGAGGGGGATGCGGCAGTCCGAGAACTGTCACTTCAGTTTGATAACTGGTCTCCGCTGAGTTTTCGTCTTACCGAGGAGCAAATCTTAGATATTATCAGCACTGTTCCGAAGCAAACGATTGAGGACATTAAATTCGCGCAAAGCAACATTAGACGATTTGCTGAGGAGCAAAGAAAAGCGCTAAAAGACATTGAAGTCGAAACGCTGCCTGGAGTGATCCTCGGCCATAAAAACATCCCGGTCAACAGCGTCGGGTGCTACATACCTGGGGGGCGCTACCCGATGGTTGCTTCGGCACATATGAGCGTTCTAACGGCAAAAGTGGCAGGGGTCAAACGGGTGATTGCCTGCACGCCGCCTATCCGCGGGGAAATCCCCGCAGCGACCGTCGCCGCCATGCATTTGGCAGGAGCGGATGAAATTTATATTTTGGGTGGTGTTCAAGCCATGGCGGCCATGGCGATCGGCACGGAAACGATCGAGCCTGTCGATATGTTAGTCGGCCCAGGAAACGCGTATGTAGCTGAAGCGAAACGGCAACTGTACGGCCGTGTAGGCATCGACTTGTTTGCTGGTCCGACCGAAACATTGATCATCGCGGACGAAACCGCTGATGCCGAAATGGTCGCCACGGACTTGCTGGGACAGGCCGAGCATGGACCGACTTCTCCGTGCGTGCTGATTACGACATCGGAAAAGTTAGCCCGGGAGACGTTGGAGGAGGTCGAACGGCAGTTAGCGGTGCTCCCTACCGCTGACGTCGCAAGCGTAGCGTGGCGGGATTACGGTACCGTCATCGTCGTCGAGGACGAGGAAGAAGCTTTGCGGGAGGCAGACAAGCTGGCGTTTGAGCACGTTCAAGTTTTGACCAAAAATCCGGATTACTTCTTAGAGAATTTAACAAACTACGGGAGCTTGTTCCTTGGCCCTGAAACAAACGTCGCTTACGGTGACAAAGTGATCGGCACAAACCACACTTTGCCGACGAAAAAAGCAGCCCGTTATACTGGCGGCCTGTGGGTTGGGAAGTTCTTGAAAACATGCACTTACCAAAAAGTAAGCAAAGAAGCGAGCGCTTTTATTGGCGAGTACGCCGTCCGCCTCTGCGAAATCGAGAACTTTGCGGGTCACGCTCAACAGGCCCGGCTTCGCGTCGAGCGTTATGGCAAAAGTCAATAAACATTGCGAGGCTTGGGCAGTCGGTTGCCTGACTGCCCAAATTCATGCATCGCAAAAAGTACAGGGGAGGAAAAAAAGGTTCATCGGTATCATTGGGTTGCTTGAAGGATTGACGCTTCTAACGATCATGACAGTGAGAGGAATGAACCTCCTACGAACAGTGTTTCCTCCGATAAAAAAACCAACATTGGTTTAACAGCTTAATTTGATCCCGGTTTTTTTCATAATAGGCTCGTCTCATCTGATTTTTTAGCCACGTAGGCAAAGCAGTCACCTCCCTAACAACGGAAAGGTAGTATATAATGTATGTAGCTGCACATTGTCCTGTGCCAAAAACATAAAAGGGGGCGCCTGCCATGGATCAAAAACAGTTGCAAGCACTCGTTGAGCAAATTTCCATAAGCACATTTGGCAAACCGTTTCGCCACACCGCCTCCTTCAACTCAAGGCTTCGCACTGTCGGCGGGCGCTACGTGCTGCAAACGCACAACATTGAACTGAACAAAAAACATTATGACCGATTTGGCGAAGAAGAACTCATTGCCATCATCAAACATGAGCTATGTCATTACCATCTGCATCTTGAAGGGAAAGGCTACCGCCACCGCGACCGTGACTTTCGCGAGCTGTTGAGAAAAGTGGGGGCGCCTCGCTATTGCCGTCCGCTCGAACAAAAAACAAAAACGCCCAAGGCGATCCATACATACATTTGCACATCGTGCGGCTTAACATACAAGCGTAAAAAACGAATGAACACCGACCGCTACGTCTGCGGCCATTGCCACGGCCGGCTCAAACTCTCTTCCAGCTAACGATGAAACAAGGCGGAACCTTTTACAAAAAAGAGGTTGACAGTCAAAACAATCATATGCTAAATTATAAAAGCCGTCGCCAAACGGCGAAACAAACAACAAAAAAACATATTGACAAACAACAGGTTGCTCAATATAATAAACAATGTCAGTTGTGACGAACATCCGCATCATTAGATGTGCTTGTGGAGGAAGGGACAGGGAAAGTTTCGGATGCATTTTCTTCATCATCATTCCGCAATAGCTCAGCGGTAGAGCAACCGGCTGTTAACCGGTAGGTCGTAGGTTCGAATCCTACTTGCGGAGCCATTTTATGGAGAAGTACCCAAGTGGCTGAAGGGGACGGTTTGCTAAACCGTTAGGTCGTGTCTTTACGGCGCGCGGGTTCAAATCCCGCCTTCTCCGCCACTTTCGATATACGCGTGGCCCGTTGGTCAAGTGGTTAAGACACCGCCCTTTCACGGCGGTAACACGGGTTCGAATCCCGTACGGGTCACTTACAGCGCGGGGACTTCCCGCGAATTCACGGTCCCGTAGTGTAGTGGTTAACATGCCTGCCTGTCACGCAGGAGATCGCGGGTTCGAGTCCCGTCGGGACCGCCATAACACCAATCGCTGGGCCATAGCCAAGCGGTAAGGCAACGGACTTTGACTCCGTGATGCGCTGGTTCGAATCCAGCTGGCCCAGCCATTCTTATTTCATACATATCCCTAAGCTGTTAGCTTAGGGCATATCATGAGCCATTAGCTCAGCAACGAGCGTTGCATCTTTGAATTCGCTGCGAGTTGCCTCGACGCACCGAGCATCCTCGAAACAGCTGGTAGAGGAAGAGGCAGGTAGAGCTCGTTAGTACTTAGAGTGTTATGATCGCTATGAGCCATTAGCTCAGCAACGAGCGTTGCATCTTTGAATTCGCTGCGAGTTGCCTCGACGCACCGAGCATCCTCGAAACAGCTGGTAGAGGAAGAGGCAGGTAGAGCTCGTTAGTACTTAGAGTGTTATGATCGCTATGAGCCATTAGCTCAGCAACGAGCGTTGCATCTTTGAATTCGCTGCGAGTTGCCTCGACGCACCGAGCATCCTCGAAACAGCTGGTAGAGGAAGAGGCAGGTAGAGCTCGTTAGTACTTAGAGTGTTATGATCGCTATGAGCCATTAGCTCAGCAGGTAGAGCATCTGACTTTTAATCAGAGGGTCGGAGGTTCGAGTCCTCCATGGCTCACCATATTCGCGGGTGTGGCGGAATTGGCAGACGCACCAGACTTAGGATCTGGCGCCTCACGGCGTGGGGGTTCAAGTCCCTCCACCCGCACTGATAAACACGCGGTCGTGGCGGAATGGCAGACGCGCTAGGTTGAGGGCCTAGTGGGGGCAACCCCGTGGAGGTTCAAGTCCTCTCGACCGCATTTTATTTTATTAGGATAAAAAATATTGACAAAGACGAACTGAGTTATTATAATAAATTCTGTTGCTCTTAAAAATATTGCGCTCGTAGCTCAATTGGATAGAGCATCTGACTACGGATCAGAAGGTTAGGGGTTCGAATCCTCTCGAGCGCGCCATGATCGGGAAGTAGCTCAGCTTGGTAGAGCACATGGTTTGGGACCATGGGGTCGCAGGTTCAAATCCTGTCTTCCCGATTCCGATAGTTTAAATAATATGTGGGTGTAGTTTAGTGGTAAAACCTCAGCCACGAGCCTTAACTTCATCGAGTAGGCCACGAGTTGCCTCAACGCATTTGACTTCCTTGAATCGACCAGCAGAGGAAGAGGCATGAAAGTGCGTGGTGAATATTAAACAGAATAATATGCGGGTGTAGTTTAGTGGTAAAACCTCAGCCTTCCAAGCTGATGTCGTGGGTTCGATTCCCATCACCCGCTCCATGAAGAAGTTGAACTGAGAAGCTGTCAAAGAAGATTTATCAATCTTGTTCCTTGAAAACTGAACGAAACGAAGCGCAACGAAAAGCTGAGGCCGCTTGCCTATCGGCGAAACGCGCTGGAGGGCCTGCGAGGAGGCTATCGCCGCCGCAGCAGGACCGAAGCGTCGCGAGCCGATGGCGGCCGAAGCTAGACAATACGAAAAGCTGAGGCCGCTTGACACGTTTGGTGTCGGTGCCGAAGCTTACAAAGCCAATCAACTTTCTATTGGAGAGTTTGATCCTGGCTCAGGACGAACGCTGGCGGCGTGCCTAATACATGCAAGTCGAGCGGACCGAATGAGAGCTTGCTCTTATTTGGTCAGCGGCGGACGGGTGAGTAACACGTGGGCAACCTGCCCGCAAGACCGGGATAACTCCGGGAAACCGGAGCTAATACCGGATAACACCGAAGACCGCATGGTCTTCGGTTGAAAGGCGGCCACCATTAACAAATCGCGCTTTCGTTTCGTTCAGTTTTGAAGGAATGAGAATTCCTTCGAATCGTTCCTTGAAAACTAGATAACCGATACACAAAAGGAAGAAGCCGAGACGCTGTAGGTTAAGCTAGAAAGGGCGCACGGTGGATGCCTTGGCACTAGGAGCCGATGAAGGACGGGGCAAACGCCGAAACGCTCCGGGGAGCTGTAAGCAAGCGTTGATCAGCGGAAGCGCCGCGATTGGCTCTCGAAGTCAAATGTTCTTCACCCGCAGGGGTGCTTGCACCCCGAGGGGGAAGGTTATTTGGCAGAAGAGAGCCAGGCGCTGGAGCTAGACAATACGAAAAGCGACGGCCGCTAACGGCCAACCATTAACAAATCGCGCTTTCGTTTCGTTCAGTTTTGAAGGAATGAGAATTCCTTCGAATCGTTCCTTGAAAACTAGATAACCGATACACAAAAGGAAGAAGCCGAGACGCTGTAGGTTAAGCTAGAAGGAAGAAGCCGAGACGCTGTAGGTTAAGCTAGAAAGGGCGCACGGTGGATGCCTTGGCACTAGGAGCCGATGAAGGACGGGGCAAACGCCGAAACGCTCCGGGGAGCTGTAAGCAAGCGTTGATCCGGAGATGTCCGAATGGAGATTTCCCATCGCGTTAGGCGAGTAAGATCCCTCGAAGATGACGAGGTCGATAGGTCCGAGGTGGAAGCGTGGCGACACGTGGAGCTGACGGATACTAATCGATCGAGGGCTTAACCTAGAAAAGCAGAGGCCGCCTGCCTATCGGCGAAACGCGCTGGAGGGCCTGCGAGGAGGCTATCGCCGCCGCAGCAGGACCGAAGCGTCGCGAGCCGATGGCGGCCGGAGCTAGACAGTACGAAAAGCAGAGGCCGCCCGCCTATCGGCGAAACGCGCTGGAGGGCCTGCGAGGAGGCTCGAACCAAGCAAAGCTTGGTTCTGCGTGGGTGGTGTCACAGGAGCGTATGCAATGTGTCGCCGCCGCAGCAGGACCGAAGCGTCGGGAGCCGATGGCGGCCGGAGCTAGACAAAAAGCGGAAGCGCCGCGGCTTCTTCCCCCACACGGTTATCTAGTTTTGAGGGAATGATCCCACAACTTCATATCGCCTAGTGGTGATAGCGGAGAGGAAACACCCGTTCCCATCCCGAACACGGAAGTTAAGCTCTCCAGCGCCGATGGTAGTTGGGGCCAGCGCCCCTGCAAGAGTAGGTCGCTGCTAGGCAATTGCATTCACCAGGGAGTAGCAACACGCCTAATTCCCTTTTTTCTTTTTATGACCCTAATGATACAAGGACTGTCCTTCGGGCTAAGCAAACAGCCTGATCAGGACAGTCCTTTTTGTCGTCTTCCACTTGGAAGCGGAGGCTTCCAAGTGTGATCGTAAGAAGGGGAACGCTCATTAGTTCTTGTCAGAGAATGATCATTTTTGGCGTTGAGAGTGGCAACAGAATATTTTGTTATGGTACAATTTCAAAAGCGAGAGTGAAGATGATAAAATGGAATAAGGTGGAACGCGATGGAGCACTTTGAACTTATCGTGCATTCTCCTGAAGAGACGAGGGCGATCGCTCGCCGGCTTGCCGAACGGCTGGAGCCAGGGACGGTGATCGCTTTGGAAGGAGACTTGGGTGCAGGCAAGACGACGTTTACGAAAGGGCTTGCCGAGGGGCTAGGGATTCGGCAAAATGTCAACAGCCCAACGTTTACGATTATGAAGCAATACGAGGGGAGACTCCCGCTTTACCATATGGATGTATATCGGCTTGAAGATGAGTGGGAAGACCTCGGGTTTGACGAATATTTTGCCGGCGATGGCGTTACAGTCGTTGAGTGGGCGCATTTGATTGCGGGCCAGCTGCCAAACGAACGATTGACGATCCATTTGCTTCATCGGGGCGACAATGAACGAAAATTAGTGTTTGAACCGTTAGGACATCGCTATGAGCAGTTGTGTAAGGAGATTTTTGCGTCATGAAAATATTGGGGATTGACACATCGAATATGCCGCTGGGCGTTGCCTTAGCAGACGGGGATATCATCAAAGGAGAACTGATCACGCATGTGAAAAAAGATCACTCGTCCCAAGCGATGCCGGCCATTGAATCGCTGCTTCGGCAGTGTAAGGTTGCCCCGGGCGAGCTCGATTTGATCGTTGTCGCTAAAGGGCCGGGGTCATATACCGGGGTGCGGATCGGAGTGACAATTGCGAAAACGCTCGCTTGGTCGCTAGGCATCCCGATTGCTGGTGTTTCGAGCCTCGAAGTGCTCGCTGCTAATGGCCGTTATTTTCCTGGGGTGATTGTTCCGCTGTTTGACGCGCGGCGCGGACAACTTTATACCGGGCTTTACCGATATGAAGGCGGCGTGCTCCGTTGCCTTGAGGCGGACCGGATTGTGGCAGCAAGTGAGTGGGCTCGGCAGTTAAGTGAGCGGGGAGAGGATGTATTGTTCGTTGGTGCGGATGCGCCGTTATATAGCGAATTGTTTCGAAACCATTTAGGCGAGCGGGTTCACGTTGCCCCACCATCGCTGGGGTTGCCGCGCCCGAGCGAGCTGGTGATGCTCGGCAAAGAAAAAGAACGCGAGAACGCTCATACGTTTGTGCCGAATTATATCCGCCTTGCGGAAGCGGAGGCGAAATGGCTCGCGAAACAAAAAGGGGAAAGAAACGATGGGGATCGATGTACAATTTCGGCCAATGACCATCCATGACATTGACGAGGTCGTACAAGTGGAACAGGCATCGTTCACCGCGCCATGGAGTCGCGAGTCGTTCTACAACGAGCTGATGTACAACCGTTATGCCAAATATATTGTTATGGTACACCGCGGGCGGATTATCGGATATGGCGGAATGTGGCTTGTCATCGACGAAGCGCATGTGACAAACGTAGCCGTGTTGCCACAATTTCGCGGGCAAAAACTTGGCGAAGCGCTCATGCGTCGTCTCATGGATATCGCAAAACAGCATGGAGCGGTGACAATGACGCTTGAGGTACGCGTGTCCAACCATGTTGCCCAATCGTTGTACCGCAAGCTCGGGTTTCGCAACGGCGGCATTCGCAAACGGTATTATCCTGATAATTTTGAAGACGCGCTAGTAATGTGGGTGAAGCTGATATGAATGAAGACGTATACGTATTAGGCATTGAAACGAGCTGCGATGAAACGGCAGCGGCGGTTGTGAAAAATGGGAAAGACATTGTATCGAATGTCGTCGCCTCGCAAATGGAAAGCCATCGGCGGTTTGGCGGCGTCGTGCCGGAGATCGCCTCGCGCCATCATGTCGAGCAAATTACGATTGTGATCGAGGAAGCGATGCGGCAAGCTGGGGTATCGTTTTCTGACCTTGATGCTGTGGCCGTGACGGCGGGGCCGGGTCTTGTCGGGGCGCTCCTTGTCGGTGTGAATGCGGCGAAAGCGCTGGCGTTTGCCCACGGACTGCCGCTTGTCGGAGTGCATCACATTGCCGGACATATTTACGCCAATCGGCTAGTGACTGAGATGAAGTTTCCGCTATTAGCGCTTGTCGTTTCTGGTGGGCATACAGAGCTGATCTACATGGAAGGACACGGAAAGTTTACGGTGATCGGCGAAACGCGCGATGATGCCGCCGGTGAGGCGTATGATAAGGTAGCGCGGGCTTTGGGCCTCCCCTACCCAGGGGGACCGCATATCGACCGGTTAGCTCATGAAGGAGAACCAGTAATCGATTTGCCGCGGGCGTGGCTTGAGGAAGGATCGTATGATTTTAGCTTCAGCGGCTTAAAATCGGCGGTGCTCAATACGCTTCATAACGCAAAACAGCGCGGCGAGGAGATTGACCCGAAACAGATGGCTGCGAGCTTTCAAGAGAGCGTCGTCGATGTGCTGGTGACCAAAACGGTGCAGGCGGCGAAACAGTACCGTGTCCGGCAAGTGCTGCTGGCCGGCGGGGTGGCGGCCAACCGCGGACTGCGGTCCGCGCTGCAAGACAACATGAAGGAGCTTCCGAATGTAGAGCTCGTCATTCCGCCGTTGTCGTTATGCACCGATAACGCAGCGATGATCGCGGCGGCAGGAACGGTGTTGTATTGGCAAGGCAAACGATCTGATTTGGCCCTCAACGCCAATCCGAGCTTGCCGCTCATTTAGTTGAAAAAGGAAACAAAAGAGGAAGGAAGGGTGGTTGCTTGCGGCAGGAGAGCAACCGCCTTTTTTGTTTACAGGGACAAGCTTTGGCTGAGTTAAGTGAAAAGGAACTGTGCATATTTTTATCCACAGGTTGTGGACAATGTGGAAAAGACGAGAAAACACCATAAATATAAGGAAAACAATACACAACGGTTTTGGCACAAAAGAAAAGTTTGGTTTGTGGATAATGTGGAAAAGTTAGTGAATAACTTATATTTCATAGGTGGAATTGTGGATTCTTTTGTGGATAGTGTGACTAACTAAAACAGCCCGCCAAAATAACGGGCGGGCGATCGGTTACAGTGAAGCATAAAGCTGTTCCCACTCAGCCAATAACGTTTCGACTTGCTGTTTTCGTTCCTCATTTTCTTGCGACAATCGTTGCACGGTTTCATAATCGCCATAAACGGACGGATCGCATAACTGCTGTTCTACTTCCGCAATTTGCGCCTCAAGCGTTTCGATCTCAGCCTCGATTTCATCTAGACGGCGCTGGCGTTGGCGCTGCCGTTTTTTCTCTTCTTTTTCTTGTTCATAAGCGGATTTGGCCGATTCAGTGCCATCCGGCGTTTTGTCCAAGCGGGCGTCGAGACGCTCGAGTTCGCACATTTCTGCTTTTTTGGCGATGTAGTAATCGTAGTCGCCTAAATATTCCGTGAGGCCGCCGCTTGATAGCTCAAACAGCTTCGTCGCAATCCGGTTAATGAAATAGCGGTCGTGGGAGACGAACAAAATGGTGCCCGGATAATCGATGAGCGCTTGCTCAAGCACCTGTTTGCTGTCGAGATCCAAATGGTTGGTCGGCTCGTCCAGAATGAGAACATTCGCCTTTTGCAGCATCAGTTTGGCGAGCGCCAGGCGCGCTTTTTCCCCGCCGCTTAACGCCGAGACCGGTTTTAAGACGTCATCGCCGGAAAATAAGAAATTGCCGAGCACAGTGCGGATTTCCTTCTCGGTTTTATCCGGGTAGGCATCCCACAGTTCATCAAGCACTCGTTTATTTGATGACAAGTCAGCCTGATTTTGGTCATAATAGCCGATTTGGACGTTTGAGCCGTAGCGAAGCTTTCCCCCTTGGACAGGAAGACGCCGTGCGACCGCCTTTAGCAATGTTGATTTGCCGATGCCGTTCGGTCCGACTAAGGCGACGCTTTCTCCCCGCGTGATGCGAAAACTGATTTGGCGGATGACAGGTGCCCCTTCGTCGTAACCAACGGCCAGTTCTTCAGCAGTGAGCACCTCGTGGCCGCTCGGCCGTTCAATGGCGAAGGAAAAGGAAGCTGATTTTTCATCGCCAACAGGTCGTTCGAGCCGCTCCATTTTTTCTAGTTGTTTTCGGCGGCTTTGCGCCCGTTTGGTCGTCGAGGCGCGGGCGATGTTGCGCTGGATAAAGTCTTGCAGCCGGGCGATTTCTTCCTGCTGTTTCTCATATCGCTTTAACTCTTGTTCATACTGCTCGGCCCGCTGCTCCAAATAACGGCTGTAGTTGCCGGTATACCGCTTGAGCTTCGTGTTGGACAGCTCGTATACTTCGGTGACGACTTTATCTAAAAAATAGCGGTCATGGGAAACGAGCAAGACAGCGCCGGGATATGCCTGCAAATATTGCTCCAGCCAAGAGAGCGTTTCAAGGTCCAAATGGTTGGTCGGCTCGTCCAAAATCAACAAATCCGGCTTGGACAATAGAAGTTTTCCGAGGGCCAGACGCGTCCGCTGCCCGCCGCTTAACGAAGAGACGGGCATTGTTTTATAATCGTATGAGGAAAACTGCAGCCCGTGCAAGACGGAACGGATGTCGGCTTCGTATTGATAGCCGCCCTGTTCTTTATACTGTTCTTGCAGTTCGTCATACGCTTTGAGCGTTTTTTCATAGCGGGCGGGGTCAGCGAGCACATCCGGGTCGCCAAGCTGGGAGCCGAGTTCGGACAGCTGCTTTTCGATGGCGCGAAGCGGTGCGAACACCTCAAGCATCTCGTCCCAAATGGAGCGTGATGAGTCAAGCGTGCTGTTTTGCGCCAAATAGCCCATTTTGATATGGCTCGGCTTGATGATTTCGCCGCTGTCGTAAGAAAGTTCTCCGGCGATGATTTTTAACAATGTCGATTTTCCTGCGCCGTTGCGGCCGACGAGGGCAACTCGGTCGCGGGACTGTATTTCTAGTTTTATATTCGATAAAATAAGGTCAGCGCCAAAATATTTCGTGAGCTGGTGCACTTGCAAAATGATCATGTCGTTTCACCTCTCGGAATAGTTTAACGTATGTCGCCAAAACGGTCAAAGACAGATGATGAAAAATCGTGTATAGTGTATAAGTGGAGGAGATTATCTTGTCGTCGTTTACTCATTTCAATGAACAAGGACGCGCGAAAATGGTCGATATTACGAACAAGGAAGATACGGTACGAGTGGCAGTGGCAAAAACGAGTGTCACCGTCAGCGAAGAAATTTATAAAAAAATGACGAATCACGCCATCGAGAAAGGGGACGTGTTGGCTGTAGCCCAAGTGGCCGGGGTGATGGCGGCAAAAAAAACGGCTGATCTGATTCCGATGTGCCATCCGCTTATGTTAAAAAGCGTTGATATCGCATTTTCTTGGGAAAACGAAGCGGATGTATATAAACTTGTCATCACCGCAACAGTGAAAACGAAAGGGAGCACAGGGGTGGAAATGGAAGCGCTGACGGCCACCTCGGTATGCGCGTTGACGGTGTATGACATGTGCAAAGCACTCGATAAAGGGATGATCATCGGTCCGACGTATTTGGTCGAGAAAACGGGCGGGAAGTCCGGCCATTATCGACGGAAAACCGATTAGCTGGGGGATGAAACTATGAGCAACGAACAACCGAAAATTCCGCAGGCAACCGCGAAACGGCTGCCGCTGTACTACCGGTTTTTAAAGAACTTGCATGCGTCGGGAAAACAGCGTGTATCCTCAGCCGAACTGAGCGAAGCGGTCAAAGTCGACCCGGCGACGATCCGCCGCGATTTCTCGTATTTTGGCGCGCTCGGCAAAAAAGGGTACGGGTATAACGTCAATTATTTATTGTCGTTTTTCCGCCAGACGCTTGAAGAGGATGAAGTGACGGAAGTCGCCTTGTTCGGTGTGGGAAATTTAGGAACCGCCTTTTTAAACTATAATTTTTCAAAAAACAACAATACAAAGATCGTGATGGCGTTTGATGTGGATGAGCGGAAAGTGGGAACGACGGTCGGCGGCGTGCCGGTTTATCATCTCGATGAACTCGAGAAGCGGCTTCGCGGTGATATTCCGGTCGCCATTTTAACCGTGCCGGCCGCCGCCGCTCAAGCGCTGACCGACCGCCTTGTCGCCCGGGGGATTAAAGGCATTTTAAACTTCACCCCCGCGCGGTTGAACGTGCCGAACCATATCCGCGTTCATCATATCGATTTGGCTATTGAATTGCAGTCGCTCGTCTATTTTCTGAAAAACTATCCATCGTCATCATAAAGGAGAGAGTAGAGCGTGAAATACATTTTGATTGTCCTTGTGATTTTGTTGCTGTTTGGAACGAAAAAATTGCCGGAGTTAGGGCGGTCGTTCGGCCAGTCACTGCGCGAGTTTAAGGACGCGACGAAAGGGCTGGCCGATGATGAGGAAAACAAAACTGACCGATGACAAGGCAGGATGGGGAAACGATGAACGACAAAGAAATGTCGGTGTATGAACATCTTGGCGAACTGCGGAAGCGGCTGATCATTGTGCTCCTCTTTTTTGCCGCGGCGCTCGTCGCCAGTTTCTTTTTTGTCGATGATGTCATTGTGTATTTACAGCAAACGGCCGAGGCGAAAGAGTTGACAATGAACGCCTTCCGCCTCACTGATCCGATTAAAGTATATTTTCAGTTTGCCTTCGTCATTGCCGCTGTGCTGTCTGCTCCGGTATTGCTGTACCAAGTTTGGGCGTTTGTCAGCCCGGGGTTGTATGAAAAAGAGCGGAGGGTGACGCTCAGCTACATTCCGGCATCGGTTTTCCTTTTTTTAGCCGGTGTAGGCTTTGCCTACTTTGTCTTGTTTCCGTTCGTCGTCCGGTTTATGAATGAGCTCGCCGATCGGCTCGGCATCCAACAAATGATCGGCATTAACGAATATTTTCAGTTTTTGCTTCAGCTTGTGCTGCCGTTTGGCATCGTGTTTCAGCTGCCGATCGCCGTTTTGTTTTTCACCCGCTTAGGGATCATTACGCCGCAGTTTCTCGTGCGCATCCGCAAATATGCGTATTTGGCGCTGCTGATTTTGGCGGCGGTCATTACACCGCCCGATATGCTCTCGCAGGTGATCGTCATGATTCCGCTCACGCTTTTATATGAAGGGAGCATTTGGGTCGCAAAAGTTGGCTACCGAAAAGCGCAATTAGCGGCGGAGCAGGAAAGCGGCGAGTAAGGACGCGGACAGCGGTGACAGAGCGGTTAGGACGGCAGCAAACAAAAAGGGGCTGACCCAAAACGCGAATGCGTTTTGGGATCAGCCCCCACTTTTTTGCCTCAAATATAGAAGAATCGCCCTTTTTTCTGGTAGAATAGAGTCACCAAAACCACTACCACCGAAAGAAGGGCGATTGTCCTTGGTGGCGTAAATGAGGGGGAGAACAGAGTCGGAATTTTGTTCCGTTTGGTAAAATATACAAAAACCAGAGAGGGCTGACTCCAAAAGTCCGCTTTTTGGCGGACTTTTGGGTCAGCCCCTTCATCGTTTCGGTGTGAACAACAAGCGAAAGGCGGTGCCAAAATCAAAAGCGGCGAGCGCCGCCAAGACGATCGTCGAGGCGTTCCAAATCGTTTCATGAGCGCTTTCGATCGCCAAATACGTAAACAAGACACCTAGGATGAAGTACGGCAGCGAAAACAGCCGAGGGTGGCGCATCATAGCCAAAACCTCCAGACCGCCAGCGGCAGCTCGGCTTGGCGCATCATGTTTTCCAACTCATCAGCCAGCAAGAGTTGAACGGTGACAACAAACGTATTCATGGCCACATGGGCGAAAATCGGCACGAAAATGCGGCCGGTTTTCGCATACAAAAAGGCGAATGTCAGCCCCATCGCCGTGTACAAAAGCAAATGCTCAAGCTCCATATGGACGACGGCAAAAAGAAGTGAGCTCACGAGCGCAGCTGGCCAAAAGTTGTATTTTTTATAAAGCGAACCGAAAATGATTTTGCGGAAAATGAGTTCTTCCAAAATTGGGCCGATCACGGAAGTGACGATGACTAAAAGCGGCGTCAGACGGATGATATTAATGATTTGCCTTGTGTTCTCCGAACCTGGTTCGATGCCAAGCAGACGCCATTCGATGTTAGCAGCGATGCTTTGGGCGGCAAGCGCCAAAACAACGCCAAAGATCGCCCACATCCATGACGAAGCGAGGGGCAATTGCCGCATCTCCCGTTCATCGCGGTCGCCGCGAAGCAGCCATAAAATGATGACAAAGGCTGCCAGAAAGCTGATGACCGCCCAATACCCGGAAGCGAGCTGCGCCGCCTCCAAGCGGGTTTCTGCCTCTTGGCCGACGCCGAGAGCACGAAGAAGCGGCACACCGATAAAGGCGGACAGCTGCATGGCGATATACGTGATCATGATATACCAGTAATGGCGTTTCAAATCTTCTTACCCCTTTATTCAAATATATCCGTATTGTAGCACATGTTTGGCGAAATGATAAGAAAAGCGCGCCGGCCGAGGTTGGCACGACCGCCGCAAAAAAATTGCCGAGCGTTGTTTATTGATTTTAGAAATGTGTAATAATGAAAACGGGTTTTGCGCCGGCCGACCTTGGGACTGACAGCTGTTCAGCCCATTTTATCCTTTCTTCTCGCATTAAAGAAAAACAGTTATTTTTTTGTATTTCCTACTTGCAAAACGGAGAGAAGTTCATTAATATTATAAGTGTGTTAGCACTCAATAATGATGAGTGCTAATAAGAACGGCGAAAACTATCGTTAAGGAGGTTGTTTCCCGTGTTGAAGCCATTAGGCGATCGCATTGTCATTGAAGTCGTAGAAACCGAAGAAAAAACGGCTAGCGGTATCGTGCTGCCGGATACGGCCAAAGAAAAACCGCAAGAAGGCCGCGTTGTGGCTGTCGGTACAGGCCGTGTGCTCGATAACGGCCAACGCGTTGCGCCGGAAGTCGAAGTCGGCGACCGCATCATCTTTTCGAAATATGCCGGCACGGAAGTCAAATATGACGGCAAGGAATACTTAATTTTGCGCGAAAGCGACATTTTAGCTGTCATTGGCTAATGTATGCGTTCATCACATAAACATTCCGAAAACATACTTAACTAGTTTATCATTAACCTATTTGCATGCGGTTTAACCAATTCATAAGGAGGTAACGGGGTATGGCAAAAGAAATTAAGTTCAGCGAAGAAGCGCGCCGTGCGATGTTGCGCGGGGTGGACAAACTCGCAGACGCAGTGAAAGTCACATTAGGCCCGAAAGGCCGCAACGTCGTGTTGGAGAAAAAATTCGGTTCTCCGCTGATCACGAATGACGGGGTAACGATCGCGAAAGAAATCGAACTCGAAGACCCGTTTGAAAACATGGGCGCGAAGTTAGTCGCTGAAGTCGCCAGCAAAACGAACGACATCGCTGGGGACGGGACGACAACAGCTACCGTATTAGCGCAAGCGATGATCCGTGAAGGATTGAAAAACGTTGCTGCTGGCGCGAACCCGATGGGCATCCGCCGCGGGATCGAAAAAGCGGTAGCGGTTGCTGTAGAAGAATTAAAAGCCATCTCCAAACCGATCAAAGGAAAAGAATCGATCGCCCAAGTGGCTGCGATCTCGGCTGCTGACGAAGAAGTCGGCCAATTGATCGCTGAAGCGATGGAACGCGTCGGCAACGACGGCGTCATTACGCTGGAAGAGTCGAAAGGCTTCACGACGGAACTCGACGTTGTCGAAGGGATGCAATTCGACCGCGGTTACGTTTCGCCGTACATGATTACGGATACGGAAAAAATGGAAGCCGTTCTTGAAAATCCGTACATCTTAATTACGGACAAAAAAGTGTCGAGCATTCAAGAACTGTTGCCGGTTCTTGAGCAAGTCGTCCAACATGGCCGTCCGCTCTTGATCATTGCGGAAGATGTCGAAGGTGAAGCGTTGGCAACGCTCGTTGTCAACAAGCTGCGCGGCACGTTTAACGCCGTTGCTGTGAAAGCGCCTGGCTTTGGCGACCGTCGCAAAGCCATGCTCGAAGACATCGCGATTTTAACAGGCGGCGAAGTCATCTCGGAAGAACTTGGCCGTGAACTGAAATCGACGACGATTGCATCGCTTGGCCGTGCGTCGAAAGTTGTTGTGACGAAAGAAACGACGACGATCGTCGAAGGCGCTGGCGATTCCGAGCGCATTAAAGCACGCGTCAACCAAATCCGTGCGCAGCTTGAAGAAACGACGTCCGAATTCGACCGCGAAAAACTGCAAGAACGTTTGGCAAAATTGGCTGGCGGCGTAGCAGTGATCAAAGTCGGTGCGGCGACAGAAACCGAGTTGAAAGAACGCAAACTGCGCATCGAAGACGCGCTCAACTCGACCCGTGCGGCGGTTGAAGAAGGTATCGTCGCTGGTGGCGGTACGGCATTGATGAACGTCTACAGCAAAGTGGCTGCTATTGAAGCCGAAGGCGATGAAGCAACGGGTGTGAAAATCGTTCTTCGCGCCATCGAAGAGCCGGTTCGCCAAATCGCGCAAAACGCTGGGTTGGAAGGCTCGATCATCGTCGAACGCCTGAAAAACGAAAAACCGGGCATCGGCTTCAACGCTGCAACGGGCGAATGGGTCGACATGATCGAAGCTGGTATCGTTGACCCGACGAAAGTCACTCGCTCGGCGTTGCAAAACGCTGCCTCTGTCGCTGCGATGGTATTGACGACCGAAGCGGTTGTCGCCGACAAACCGGAAGAAAACAAAGGCGGCAATCCGGGCATGCCGGATATGGGCGGCATGATGTAATCCACATAACAACGAGAAAAGGAACACTGGGTCACTTCCCGGTGTTCCTTTTCTTTTGGGAGAGGGTTTTTCTATCGGATGTTGATAGGGAATGCGTAAATAGCGTCTCCCTCTTGCCAAGCAGCGTGAATGACGTAGATGTACGAACCTTGTTGTTTTGGCAGTGTGATCGTTCCATGTTGCACCGGCTGCCAGTCAACATCATCATCATTCCATACGCCGGCTTCGAGTGTTGATGGGCGGTAGTCAAACTCGATGCGAAGTTTTGCACCCGAAACGGTGGGATGAGGCTTGAGTTCTCTGACGAGCAGCGGTGGGGCGGCGGCATCGGCAACAATTCCGCGCCGGCCTGTTGACCACGTGTAAGTCCCGAGCCGGTGGTCGACCGTTTCACCGTTGATGGTCAACGTTAATTCAGGCGGCTTGATATCACCGAATGAACAGCCGGAAAGCCATAGAAGCAAAATAAGAAGCGGGGCCCATCGTTTCCGCATAATAGAAAATCCCCCTTTTTGAATATAGACGCTTCTTTGGTCGATCCGTTGCATGAATACGTCCCCGAGTTGCCATTGATTCGGTGACTGAGCGCACACTCGGGGAAAAGAAAATGAGAGATGGATTGGGGTAAGCGAGCGATAAAGAAGGACGTTGCCGCCGTTATTTATTTTTCTGCAACTTCCAGCCGTTCCTTCCGCTTCTCCTTAGTTAACTTCTGTTCCCATTTAAATACTTTGTTGAGCAGTTTATATATGCTTTTGCTTTCTTTGGCAAAGAGTGGTCCCAATATGGCCAACATGAGAACGTAAAGTGCGGTAAAAGGTGTCAATATCGGGCTTAACCCTGCTGTAATTCCCAGATTTGCAACGATG
Organism: Geobacillus uzenensis; assembly: GCF_002217665.1. Taxonomy (NCBI): domain Bacteria; kingdom Bacillati; phylum Bacillota; class Bacilli; order Caryophanales; family Anoxybacillaceae; genus Geobacillus; species Geobacillus uzenensis. The sequence goes on along the minus strand of NZ_NEWL01000009.1, from coordinate 239,184 downwards.
ATGGAAAACTCTCCACGTGCGGTGATTGTCAAACCAATATTTGTAGAGGCTTTGTAGGACAATCCAGCCTTTCTTCCGGCAATCATTCCCGCCACGATATTGGCCATTAGAGTGACGATGACAGCCCCTAATGATAACCAAAACGCATCGATTAACGTTGACGGTTCAATACTCAAACCGAAGCTAAAGAAGAAAATCGCTCCAAAGAAGTCACGGAATGGAACAACTAAATGCTCAATTCGATCACGGTGTTCCGTTTCTGAAAAGACAAGTCCAAGCAGTAAGGCTCCGATGGCTTCAGCAACGTGAATCGTTTCGGAAAAGCCGGCAACAAAAAAGAGAATAGCAAAGATGACGATGATGAATATTTCATCGGATTTGATATTCAACCATTTGTTGAGCAGAGGGGCACCTTTACGAGCGATGACAAAAAATAGCAACATATAAGCAACAGATGTTAAAACAGATAGGCTGATTCCGAAAAAGGAGGTGGATCCAGCTAGCAAAACCCCTGACATCGTCGTCAAAAATAGGGCAAGGAAGATGTCATCAAAAAGGATCATCCCTAAAATGAGCTCTGTTTCAGGATTGGCCGTTCTCCTTAAATCAACAAGAACTTTGGCTACGATAGCACTTGACGATACACTGAGGAGTCCAGCAATAAGAACCGTTTCCATCCATGGCATTCCGACGGCCTTGCCGTAAAGCAATCCTAAAACAAAGTTCATTGTGACGTAGATGCTTCCACCGACCACAATGTTTTTTCCGGATTTAATCAGTTTGCCGACAGAAAATTCAAGCCCTAAATAAAACAGTAAAAAAAGTACCCCGATCCTACCTAAAAACTGGATAATTTCATTGCTTTGAATAAAAGTGAGGTCAATAATCCCGATGGTAGGGGCATGGGGCCCAACGAGCATGCCGATAACGATCAAAAACGGGATAATGGAGAAGTTTAATTTATTGGCAATGATCGACCCAATGGCGACTAGGACGAGTGCTGTTCCCACTTCGAATACTAAATGGTTCATCTATTCCCATCACTCCTTATTTGATAGTAAATGACTAATGATCTCCTTGATTTGCTGTCTTTCTCCAGACATAATCAAGGTATCTCCGGCTTCAATCAATGTATTTGGACCGGGATTATGAGATTTTTGTGAATGTTTCTTTTTGATAGCGATGACAGTGACACCGAAACGGTTCCTAATATCAAGTTCACCAATTTTTTGATTTACAGCGGGGGCGTTTGGCTCCACTTGAAACCACTCGATAATGAGATCGTCAAAGGCAAACTCAATCGTTTCGAGCGCCTTTGGTTTATATGCCATTCCTCCAATGATTCCTGCAATTTGGCGCGCTTCTTGGTCGCTTAAGGTCACGCTGCTAACGACTTCATCATAATCCTCTGCGTCAAAGTGATAAATTTCCCTTCGCCCATCGTCATGGATCACAATGACAAGCTTATCTTTGTTTCGCGTAATAATTTCAAACTTGTACCCGATTCCTGGCAATTCGCTTTCTCGGATATTCATGATCAAAGATTCCTCCTTGTTTATGTTTTTTGGAAATTTTTCCCTTAGCTGTTATCTATTTTGTCTATCGTTATTATAACAGTAAAAACGGTTTTTTTCACTGTTTTGGCTCGGTTGTCTGTTTGAAGGCGGGGTGAGGAGGAAATATACATGACGGCGTCTCTGCGTGTCTTTTATGTCTTTTCCTTTGGCACGTTACACTAGGATAGTGAACGTTCTTCCATTTATGTTCACGCTTAAAATGGGGGCGGTTTGGGTTGATAAAAATTATTGGGAGAAGGGAATGTTGTTTTTTCGCCGACCTTTTAGGCCACAATGGGAATGAACATGTAATAGGACAGTGTCTAAACAAAAGGGGGCTGACGTGATGAACGAACGAATTGAACGCGACTCGCTCGGCGAGGTGAAGGTGCCGGCCGATAAATACTGGGGGGCGCAGACGGAGCGAAGCCGGCAAAACTTCCGCATCGGCAAAGAAACGATGCCGCTTGAACTCATTTATGCCTATGCCGAGCTGAAAAAGGCGGCGGCGATCGTGAACCATCAGGCTGGAAAGCTGAGCGAAGCGAAAAGACGGGCGATTGTAGCGGCGTGCGACGAAATTTTGGCCGGTCAGTGGGATGTGCATTTTCCGCTTGTCGTTTGGCAGACAGGAAGCGGGACGCAGACGAATATGAACGTTAATGAAGTGGTGGCGAGACGGGCGAACGAGCTGCTCCGTGACAGCGAGGGACGCATCCATCCGAACGATGACGTCAACATGTCGCAAAGCTCAAATGACACGTTCCCGACGGTGATGCATATCGCCATTTATGCGAAAGTTCAAACGCATCTTCTGCCGGCGCTCGACGAATTGATCGCCACGTTCGCAGCCAAGGAGCGGCAATATGAGAAGACGATCAAAATCGGGCGCACCCACTTGCAAGATGCGACGCCGCTCACATTCGGGCAAGAGATTTCCGGCTGGCGGACGATGCTGGAGAAAAGCAAAATGATGATCAGCGAAGCGGCCGACAAGCTGCTCGATTTGGCGATCGGCGGCACGGCGGTTGGCACAGGGCTCAATGCACCGCCATCGTTTGGGGAACAAGTCGCCAAACAGCTGCACGCCCAAACCGGCTACCCGTTCCGTTCAGCAACAAACAAATTCCACGCGCTGACCAGCCATGACGAGATCGTATATGTCCATGGGGCGTTGAAGGCGCTGGCTGCGGATTTGATGAAAATCGCCAACGACATCCGCTGGCTGGCGAGCGGGCCGCGCTCCGGGCTCGGGGAGATCACGATTCCAGCCAATGAACCGGGGAGCTCGATCATGCCGGGGAAAGTGAATCCGACGCAAAGCGAAGCGATGACGATGGTCGCTGTTCAAGTGTTCGGCAACGACGCCACGATCGGTTTTGCGGCAAGCCAAGGCAATTTTCAATTAAACGTGTTCAAACCGGTCATTGCCTATAACGCCATTCAGTCGGTGCAGCTGCTCGGCGATGCGATCCGTTCGTTTGATGAGCGATGCGCCCAAGGGTTGGAGGCGAACGAAACGAAAATGAAAGAGTACGTGGACCGCTCGCTAATGCTTGTGACGGCATTGAGCCCGCATATCGGCTATGACAAATCCGCGGAAATCGCGAAGCTTGCGCATCGCGAAGGATTGACGCTGAAAGAAGCGGCATTGAAAACCGGGTATGTGACAGCCGAGCAGTACGAAGAATGGGTGAGACCGGAGAAGATGATTTAGTGGCACAAAACAACGGGGAACCAGACGAGAGCGAATAGGCAGGCCAAAAACGCTCATCCTGATTCAAGGGATGAGCGTTTTCCTGTTGCGACGGTCTTCTTGCCAGCTGGCTGCTTTGCATCGGGCAAATGTTAGGCAAACAGGCGAATGAGTTCATTAATCGACAAGACGGCAAACAGCGCTAAGCACAGGGCGAGCAACGCATTCGACAGCCAGTGGTTCCGACCTTCATCCGGAAGCGTTTTTTTGGAGTTGAGCAAGTAAAGCAGCGTGACAGCCAAAAACGGCATAAACAGCGCTCCGAGCGCTCCATAGACAATAATGAGCCCGACCGGTTTGCCGATGAAATGCAAGAGCATCGGCGGGAACGTGAGCCAAAAGACGTAGAACCGGAACGCTTTCGACTGGTTGAGTGCCTCAGTGCCAACCGATGTTTTGCGCATGTTGCGGACAAAATCGGCAAACAAATAGGAAACGCCGTTCCAAACGCCGATGACCGATGTAAACGATGCCGACCAAAAGCCGAGCAAAAAGAGCCAACGGGCGGCCGGGTGCAGCTCATTGCCCATGATCGAAGCGAACGAGACAAGCCCTTGTTCGCCGCTGATCGACGTATTCGTTCCGTAAAGAAGCGCGGCCCCTAAAATAAGGAGCGACAATGTAAAAATTGCTGTTACGATATAGGCAACGGCGGAATCGTAACGCATCGGCGATACGTAGGCGCGGCCTTTCCAGCCGTTTTCCTGCAGCCAATAGCCGTACGACGCCATCGTAATCGAACCGCCGACGCCGCCAATTAACCCGAGAGCATACAAAAGCGAACCTTTGGGCAATTCGGGAACGGCGGTTTGCCAAAGATCGTCCAGCTGCGGCAACACAAGGAGCGCCGAACCGACAACGGTTACAAACATCAGTCCGACGAGCACGTTCATTACCCGTTCGAACAGCTGAAACCGTCCTGACCACGTGATGGCAAAACCGGCGAGGCCATGGATGACCGCCCATGCCCAAAGCGGGATCGAGGGGATCATCGCCGACATGGCTAGCGCGCACGATGATGTGCCCGCTGCTCCGTAAACAAATCCCCAAATGATCGCATACACCCCAAAGTAGACGGACGCCCATTTCCCCATCGACTGCCAGCCTTCGAAAATCGTTTTTCCGCTTAATAAATGCCAGCGCCCGACTCCTTCGTTCAGCACAAATTTGAACACAGCCCCGACGATAATCGCCCACATGAAAACAAGGCCGTAGTTTGTGCCGGCGACAAGGGCCGCGACCAAATCCCCGGCGCCAACCCCGGTGGCGGCGACGATCAACCCAGGGCCGATCATCGTCCATTTCGATTTCCCCATTTTTCTCCTCCTCTTCGTTGCAAATCGATTCCAAAAGTTGTGTATATTCGATATTATATTAATAGTTAAACGAGATATTGTCTACCGCTAAAAGTCCCATGGATCACCATAAAAGGAGTTTGATGTAATGAACGAACCGTTGCTTCCCTCCGTCGAACAAGTTGTTCGCAATGTCGAACAAGTCATTGTTGGAAAACGCCAAGTGATTGTGCTTAGTTTAACAGCGCTGTTGGCCAAAGGGCACGTATTGCTTGAAGATGTGCCGGGCGTTGGCAAGACGATGCTCGTGCGCGCGCTGGCGAAATCATTTCAAGCTGAGTTGAAACGAATTCAATTTACGCCGGATTTGTTGCCGAGCGATGTGATTGGCGTTTCTGTCTATAACCCGAAAGAGCGGCAGTTTGAGTATAAACCCGGACCGGTTGTCGCCCATATCGTACTCGCTGACGAGATCAACCGGACGTCGCCGAAAACGCAGTCGGCGCTTCTTGAGGCGATGGAAGAAGGGAGCGTGACGGTCGATGGCGTCACCCGGGTGCTGCCGCAGCCGTTTTTTGTCATGGCGACGCAAAACCCGATTGAATATGAAGGGACGTATCCACTTCCTGAAGCACAATTGGATCGGTTTTTGCTGAAGTTGCAGATGGGCTATCCATCGGTTGATGAGGAGATCGAGATGTTAAACCGGTTGGAAAAAACGGAGCCGCTTGCGGAGATTGGCCCGGTGATGACGCTGGATGAATTGCTTGGGCTGCAGCGGAAGGTAGCGGATGTGCATGTGAGCGATACGGTGAAAGGATACATCGTTAGGCTCGTCCAGCAAAGCCGTGCGCATGAAGCTGTCTATTTAGGCGTCAGCCCGCGCGGGTCAGCCGCCTTGATGAAAGCAGCGCAAGCATACGCGCTCATCCACGGCCGCGATTTTGTCATCCCCGATGATGTACAGCAACTCGCCCCTCATGTGCTCGCCCACCGTCTGCTCGTTCGCCCGGAGGCGAAATGGGACAAGCTTGACGCAGAAACGATCGTTGCGCAGCTGATCGCCCGCACGCCGGTGCCGGTGCAAGGACGGCGATGAAGATGAAACGGAATGGGCGCCATTGGTTCGCTTTTGCCGGTTTGTTGCTTTTGGCGGCTGCCTTGTTTTCATACGCCATGTTTCAAGGAGGATTTGTCAGTTGGTTTTTGTTTTACAGTTTTTTGCCGTTCGGTTTATATGCGTTCTTGATCGTGGTATACCCGCTTCGGCGCGCCGCAGTGAGCCGAACGGTGCCGGTTCGGCGCTATCATGCAGATGAGCCGGTCCCTGTTACTGTTCGCATCGATTTGCCGTGGCCGATTCCGCTGGCGGCGCTCACTGTTGTCGGGGAAGAACGGAAGCGCGTGGGTGCGATAGTCGCTTGGCCGTTTCGCCGGCGTCTGTCTTGCACATGGCCGCTTCAGTTGCCGCGCGGCCGCCATCAATTGGAAACGGTCATCCTTGAGGTGGGTGATCCATTCGGATGGGTAAACAAAACGGCCTCCTTCCCTGCTCCGTGCACGGTGATCGTCTACCCGCGCTATATCGAATGGCCGTTCGAAGCGGTGCATGAATGGTTTGCGAACGGAAAAGCCGCGCGGCCGATTTCGCTTCACCGCGACATGGCGGTGGCGGCCGGTGCCCGCGAGTATGTGCCCGGCGATAAAATGTCGTGGGTGCATTGGAAAGTGTCGGCGCGCAGGCAGGAGCTCATGACAAAAGAGTTTGACGAACAGCGCAATGACGGGTGGATTGTTGTGCTTGACGGCGCCTCATCCCCAGTGTTTGAGGAACTTGTCACGTTGGCCGCCTCTGTATCGAAGGCACTCCTTGATCAAGGGGTACCGGCAGGGCTGCTCTTTGCCGGCAAAAAGCGTTCATTCTTAGCACCGCGCCGCCATGATGAACAGTGGACGTCCATTCTTCTCGAGTTGGCGGAAGTCAACGGCGAGGGCAAAGACCCGCTTGTTCGTACGTTGGCGGAAGAAACGAATTGGCGGTCGGCTGCCGGATGCGTCATTGTAACTTCTGCGTTATCGATTTCGCTTTTGCAGCAACTGCGCGCGATCGCTTCCAAACGCCATGTTGTGCTGTATATCGTCAGCCGCGAGTGGAGTCATGAGCAGCAGAGCTGGGCCGACGGGCTCCGCCGTAACGGGGTGTATGTATCGCGCATTGACCCGCAGATGTTGCAGCCCGTTCAGCAAGGAGGGGGAAACGGATGAAACAGAAGGCGGAGAACATGGTATCCGCCGCGTTGCCGAACGTTTTGGCGGCTTGGCTGCTCACGGAATGGCTTTGGCCGCTTGGCACAGTGACGGACACGGCGCATATCGGGACATTCGCGATATTTGTGGTCATTTGTTTTCTCTTTTATGCGCTGCGTGTTCCCATCTGGCTTTCTGTCCTTGGCAAAATCAGCTTTATATGGAGGGCGCTCTCTGAATGGTTTGACGATCAGTCGATTCCGAACATCGTGCGCACCTTTTGGGATAGCGGCGCCGCCTGGCTTGTCGGTGACAGGCCATCATCAATGCCGGACGCTGCAGTGCGCACCCTTGCTTTCTTTGTGCTTCTATGGGCGGCTTCGTTTGTTTGGCACTGGCTTATCGTGCGGCGAAACCGGTGGTTTGTTCCTTATGCGCTCACGGTTGGCTATATTGCCGTGTTGGATACGTTTTTCCCTTACAGTGGAAACAAAGCGGTTGTTCGCCTTGTGGCGCTCGGTTTTTTCGCCTTCGCTTGGCTGCATGGAGAGCGGCTGCGGGCAAAAGGCAGAGATTTTCATATTGGAAAATGGCGGGCGGCGGCGCTATCTATTCCCGCCATTGCCGTCGCCGCCGGATATATCGGGCCGAAACTGCCGCCGCAATGGCCGGACCCAGTCGCGTTTATTCATAGCTATGCCGCTGACTCTAGAGAGGAGCTTGATACGGAAGGAACGACTAGCGTCAAGAAAATCGGCTACGGACAAAATGACTCGCGCCTCGGCGGACCGTTTATTGCCGATGATACGGTGGTGTTCATGGCCAAAGACGAGGGCCGCCATTATTGGCGGGTAGAAACGAAAGATGTTTACACCGGAAAAGGGTGGGAAGTGTTCCAAAGCGAACAAGTGCAATCGTTTAGAAACGGGATGCCAATGGAGTATGAATGGTGGAGCGAAAAAGTGAATGCAACGGAACAGACAGCGGAAATCACCCGTCAAGACCAAGCGTTCCATCTCGTGTATCCGCTCGGTTTGCAACAGGTGCAAACGTCCGATCACATTGTCTACCGCATGCATATGGCGACAGAAAAGATTTATACGACCGATGTGAATGCGAACGCGCTTCCTGTTCGTCGGTATATGCTTACGTACATGGAGCCGGACTTTCCAATTGAAGCATTGCGGGCCGCGCCCCCAGTCCAAGACGCTGCCTTTCTAAAGCGCTATACGCAGCTGCCGGATACGCTTCCGCGGCGGGTGCGCGATTTGGCGAGGCAAATCACCGAAGGAAAAGAGACGGTATACGATCAAGTGAAAGCCATCGAACAGTACTTCCATATGAACGGATATGCGTACGAAACGACAGATGTTGCTGTTCCAGGCGCCAATCAAGACTATGTCGACCAGTTTTTGTTTGAAACGAAACAAGGGTATTGCGACAACTTTTCCACCTCAATGGTCGTGCTCGTTCGAAGTCTAGGGATCCCCGCGCGTTGGGTGAAAGGCTATACATCAGGGCGGTGGGTCGGGGAGCAAAATGGAGCCGGGCTTTATGAAGTGCGAAACAACGACGCGCATTCCTGGGTCGAAGTATACTTTGAAGGCGTCGGCTGGGTGCCGTTTGAGCCCACACAAGGGTTTGTCAACCCGTATGCCTTTTCGCTTCCTGCTTCCAATGAAGAGCAACAGGCGCCGCCACTGCAACCGGAACAGCAGGAAACGCCGCGCGTGCCGCTCGAACAATTGATTGAACCATCGTCGCCGGAGCAAGACCCCCATTGGTGGGAGAAGCTAGCCGGCATCTGGTCATGGAAAGCGGTGCTGAGCGTGTTCGCTATGCTGGCCGCATGGGGTGGAACGATTTACGCGACAAGACGAAAATGGTGGCCGCGCCTTACGCTCCTTCGTTTTCGCCGCCGCCAAGTTGACGGGTCGGAATGGCTTGTCCCTGCTTACTTGGCGTTGTTGCGTCAGCTGCATGACTACGGGCTGAGGCGAAAAGAAGATGAAACGTTGCGGCAGTACGCCATTCAAGTGGATCGTTTATTTGAAACCGATGAAATGGAACGGCTGACAAAATCGTATGAACAAGCGATCTACGGGGCAAACAGCAGCCGGATCGACATCCGTGAGGCGCGCCAATTGTGGGAAAATTTAATAAAAAGGACGATCTCTTGACCGCCTGCCGGCAAGTTGATAGAATGAATTCAAATTTGCATACGAACAGAACAAAAGCCCTTCATATATGCGTGGGAATATGGCTCACGTGTCTCTACCGGGCCGCCGTAAACGGCCTGACTATGAAGGCAGAAGACGCTGCTATTCTGCCTTCATCATGTTTATTTGGGCGATGGCAGCGTTTATTTTTTGGACGGGGTGGATAAGATGAACCAAGAAATGATCGTCGTATTGGACTTCGGAAGCCAATATAACCAACTGATTACCCGCCGCATCCGTGAATTTGGCGTCTACAGCGAACTGCACCCGCACACGATTCGTGCAGAAGACATCCGCGCGTTGAACGCCAAAGGGATCATTTTTTCCGGCGGCCCGAACAGTGTATATGATGAACAAGCGTTTGCGTGCGATCCGGCAATTTTCGAGCTTGGGCTGCCGATTTTAGGGATTTGTTACGGGATGCAACTGATGGCGCACCACTTAGGCGGCAAGGTGGAAAAGGCGTCACACCGCGAATACGGAAAAGCGCTCATCCAGGTGAAAAATGACTCGCTGCTATTTCGCGGGCTGCCGGACGAACAAGTTGTCTGGATGAGCCACGGCGATTTAGTGACAGCCCCGCCGTCTGGTTTTATCGTCGATGCGACAAGTCCTTCCTGCCCGATCGCCGCGATGAGTGATGAACGGCGGAAATGGTACGGGGTGCAATTCCATCCGGAAGTACGCCATTCCGTTTATGGGAATGATGTATTGAAGCGGTTTGTCTTCGATGTATGTGGCTGCCGCGGCGACTGGACGATGGAAAATTTCATTGACGAGCAAGTGCGCCGCATTCGTGAGCAAGTCGGCGGAAAAAAAGTGTTGTGCGCCTTAAGCGGCGGGGTCGATTCATCGGTCGCTGCTGTATTGGTGCATCGCGCCATCGGTGATCAGCTCACATGCATTTTTGTTGACCACGGCCTTCTTCGCAAAGGCGAAGCGGAAAGCGTCATGAAAACGTTCCGCGAGCAGTTTCACATGAACGTTATTAAGGTCGACGCGAAGGAGCGCTTTTTGACAAAATTAAAAGGGGTCGCTGACCCGGAACAAAAGCGGAAAATTATCGGCAACGAATTTATTTATGTGTTTGACGATGAAGCAGCCAAACTCGAAGGCATTGAATTTTTAGTGCAAGGCACGCTTTATACGGACATTATTGAAAGCGGCACGGCGACGGCGCAAACGATCAAATCGCACCATAACGTCGGCGGTTTGCCGGAAGATATGAAATTTGAATTGATCGAGCCGCTCAATGCGCTATTTAAAGATGAAGTGCGCGCACTGGGCACCCAATTAGGAATTCCGGACGAAATTGTCTGGCGTCAGCCATTTCCGGGACCTGGCCTTGGCATCCGCGTCCTTGGCGAGGTGACGGAAGAAAAATTGGAAATCGTCCGTGAATCGGATGCGATTTTGCGGGAAGAAGTGAAAAAAGCCGGGCTTGACCGTGAAATTTGGCAATACTTCACGGTTCTCCCTGACATCCGCAGCGTCGGGGTAATGGGGGATGCCCGCACGTACGATTATACGGTTGCCATTCGCGCCGTGACATCGATCGATGGGATGACCGCCGATTGGGCCCGCGTTCCGTGGGATGTGCTGGAACGCATTTCAACGCGCATCGTGAACGAAGTGCCGCACGTCAACCGCGTCGTCTACGACATTACAAGCAAACCGCCAGCTACGATCGAGTGGGAGTAAAGACGAACGAAAGACGAACATTTCCAAAGGAATGTTCGTCTTTTTTCTTGACAGCTGCTTTTCAGGCTGATACAATAGCCGTGGAGTCATCAATATTGTCGAATTCCGTCGTATAATCCCGGGAATATGGCTCGGGAGTTTCTACCAAGCTACCGTAAATAGCTTGACTACGAGGGATGTGAAATAGAGAGCCGACGTCCTCTCTATGTTCGTCATTCCTTCTTAGTCAACGCTTCTGGTAGCTGCAGAAGCGTTTTTACTTTTTATAGGGGGGACAGACGTGAGAAAATATTTTCAATTTGACGAGCTCGGTACAAACTACCGGACGGAGATCATCGCCGGGGTGACGACATTTTTGTCGATGGCGTACATTTTGTTCGTCAACCCGTTTACGTTGTCGCTTGGCGCAGTGAAAGATTTTCCGAATGAACTGCGCATTGATCAAGGGGCAGTATTTGTTGCTACCGCTTTGGCGGCGGCGTATGGGTCGATTTTGATGGGGGTGCTCGCCCGCTATCCAATCGCCCTAGCGCCAGGGATGGGGTTAAACGCCTTTTTCGCCTTTACGGTCGTCTTGCATATGGGGATTCCGTGGCAAACAGCGCTTGCAGGAGTTTTCGTCTCTGGGGTCATTTTTACGATTTTAACGCTGACGGGCATCCGGGAAAAAATTATTGATGCCATCCCGGTTGAGTTGAAATATGCCGTTGGTGCCGGAATCGGGCTGTTCATTACGTTCATCGGCCTGCAAAACGCCGGCATCATTGTGAACAACGACGCGACGTTAGTTGGGTTGAGTGATTTAAAAGATGGCAATACGCTGCTTGCGATTTTCGGTTTGTTTATCACCGTCGTCTTGATGGTGAAAAAAGTGAACGGCGGCGTTTTTTATGGAATGGTCATTACCGCTGTTGTCGGCATGATCTTCGGTTTAATTGAAGTGCCGAAACAAATTGTCGGCGCCATTCCCGATATTTCACCGACGTTCGGCGTCGCGATCGAACACTTGCCGGACATTTTCTCATGGAAAATGCTCGGTGTTGTCTTGACGTTCTTTATCGTTGACTTTTTTGATGCAACCGGCACGCTCCTAGCGGTCGCCAACCAAGCCGGTTTGTTGAAAAACAATAAGCTGCCGCGCGCCGGCAAAGCGCTGCTCGTTGACGCGACGGCTGTCATGGTCGGAGCGGTGTTTGGCACATCGACGACGACGTCATACATCGAATCGTCGGCTGGCGTCGCTGCTGGAGGGCGCTCCGGGTTTTCGGCGGTCGTGACGGGGATTTTGTTCCTGCTTGCTTTGTTCTTCTCGCCGCTGTTAAGCGTCATTACCGCGCCGGTCACTGCGCCAGCGCTCATTATCGTCGGGGTATTGATGGCTTCATCGATCGGTGAAATCGATTGGAAGAAGTTTGAGGTAGCTGTACCGGCGTTCTTTACATTGATTACGATGCCGCTTTCCTACAGCATCGCGACCGGCATCGCCGTCGGCTTCATTTTCTATCCGATCACGATGATTTTGAAAGGCCGCGGAAAAGAAGTGCATCCGTTGTTGTATGTGTTGTTTGTCGTCTTTATTTGTTACTTCGTCTTTTTGCGGGAATAGGCATTCACAATCAAGGGCAGTTCTTCCAAAAGCCGTGTTACCGGCTCTTGGAAGGCTGCCTTGTTTTATGGAAGAACGGTTATACCCAACCGCGTGCTTTCATAGCTTCTGCCATTCGTTTGATTGAAATGATGTAAGCAGCAGTACGCAAATCTGTCCCGTACTGTTCAGCGGTTTCGTGAACTGCGTGGAAGCTTCGGACCATGATATCGGCTAGTTTCTGATTAACTTCTTCTTCGCTCCAATAATAGTTCATCAAGTTTTGTACCCACTCAAAATAAGAAACAGTGACGCCGCCCGCATTAGCAAGGATATCGGGAATGACCATAATGCCTTTGCCCGACAAAATTTGGTCTGCTTCCGGAGAAGTTGGCCCGTTTGCCGCTTCCGCTATAATTTTTGCCTGGATACGATCGGCATTGGCAGCGGTAATGGCGTTTTCCAAGGCGGCTGGAACTAAAATATCGACGTCGAGTTCTAATAACTGCGATGGCTCGATTTCGTATTGGGCACCATAGTCAAGCAAAGTTTGGTGATCTTTTACATGTTCGACTGTTGCGAGATTTAATCCGTCCGGATCATAGATGGCGCCTGTTGAATCGCTGACAGCCACAATTTTACATCCGAGTTCAGCGAGCAATTTTGCCGCAATGCGTCCTGCATTTCCAAATCCCTGGATCGCAACCGTAGCTCCTTTTAATGGCAGATGGAGTTTTTTCATCGCTTCCTGAATGGTAATGACACAGCCGCGTGCCGTCGCTTCATTTCTACCTTTTGAACCACCAATAATAAGCGGTTTTCCGGTGATCACTCCCGGAGAGAAAGCGTGATTCATGCGGCTGTATGTATCCATCATCCAGCCCATGATTTGTGGATTTGTATATACATCAGGAGCGGGGATATCCTTATCCGGACCGATGATTTGCGAAATTGCCTCAATAAATCCGCGGCTGACTCGTTCGAGCTCCCCGGTGCTTAGCGTTCGCGGATCACAAATAACCCCCCCTTTTCCTCCCCCGTAAGGAAGGCCGACAACCGCACATTTAAACGACATCCACATCGATAATGCTTTTACTTCATCTAGTGTGATATCCGGATGGAATCGGATTCCGCCTTTAGTTGGACCTAAGGCATCGTTGTGTTGGGAACGGTAGCCTTCAAATATTTGAATGGAACCGTCATCCATCTTCACAGGAAAGGACACGGACAGGACACGCATAGGACGCTTTAACATTTCAACGATATGAGGCTCCAAACCAAGTTTTTCCGCTGCGGTTTCAATCTGCTTTTTGGCGACTTCGTACGGGTTTAAGTTCTCTTTGGAGTCTTCTTTTGTGACAATCATCTGCAATTCCCCCTGGCTTGATTGGTTGGATTACGCTGATGTAATAATCCTATCACAGCCATTTATATTTACTCAATATTGATAATAAATATTAATTTTAAAAAATAGTGACACGAGATATCGCAGTGTAGTAGTTCTGGAAGCAAAAGTGTGATTCACACGGGAGATTTGACGGGAATTCGAAAAAGAACTAAAAGGAAGAGAGACAAGAGGTGTTCGTGGCATAGGTGTTTTATCAGGTTTAGCAAACGATTCGTTATAAAGTTGAAAGCGAGCATCCGCATGGCGCTGGTGAATCTTAATTGTATGAACCGAACTGGCCTGTGTAGTGATCGGGTCATCGTGGAAAGAAATCAACACAAGATTCGTTTTGGTTGCACGAAATGCGTGTGCACTATTCATAGTAACCTAAAAAATCTTGAATCAACCGTTGACACATCAAAAAGGAGGTGCTATATTAATAAAGCCGCATCAATGCGGTAAAAAAACAAAAAACATATTGACATAAGAAAAAAGAAATGATATATTATAAGAGTCGCTTTTGATTAAAGTGAATTTCTGAAGCGAAGGGATAAGTTTGTTCCTTGAAAACTGAACGAAACGAAGCGCGAGCGTTTCGACACCTTCGGTGTCGACGCTAATGAAGCCAATCAACTTTCTTTTTGGAGAGTTTGATCCTGGCTCAGGACGAACGCTGGCGGCGTGCCTAATACATGCAAGTCGAGCGGACCGGATCAGGGCTTGCCTTGATTTGGTCAGCGGCGGACGGGTGAGTAACACGTGGGCAACCTGCCCGCAAGACCGGGATAACTCCGGGAAACCGGAGCTAATACCGGATAACACCGAAGACCGCATGGTCTTCGGTTGAAAGGCGGCCTTTGGTCAGCGGCGGACGGGTGAGTAACACGTGGGCAACCTGCCCGCAAGACCGGGATAACTCCGGGAAACCGGAGCTAATACCGGATAACACCGAAGACCGCATGGTCTTCGGTTGAAAGGCGGCCTTTGGCTGTCACTTGCGGATGGGCCCGCGGCGCATTAGCTAGTTGGTGAGGTAACGGCTCACCAAGGCGACGATGCGTAGCCGGCCTGAGAGGGTGACCGGCCACACTGGGACTGAGACACGGCCCAGACTCCTACGGGAGGCAGCAGTAGGGAATCTTCCGCAATGGACGAAAGTCTGACGGAGCGACGCCGCGTGAGCGAAGAAGGCCTTCGGGTCGTAAAGCTCTGTTGTGAGGGACGAAGGAGCGCCGTTTGAACAAGGCGGCGCGGTGACGGTACCTCACGAGAAAGCCCCGGCTAACTACGTGCCAGCAGCCGCGGTAATACGTAGGGGGCGAGCGTTGTCCGGAATTATTGGGCGTAAAGCGCGCGCAGGCGGTTCCTTAAGTCTGATGTGAAAGCCCACGGCTCAACCGTGGAGGGTCATTGGAAACTGGGGGACTTGAGTGCAGGAGAGGAGAGCGGAATTCCACGTGTAGCGGTGAAATGCGTAGAGATGTGGAGGAACACCAGTGGCGAAGGCGGCTCTCTGGCCTGTAACTGACGCTGAGGCGCGAAAGCGTGGGGAGCAAACAGGATTAGATACCCTGGTAGTCCACGCCGTAAACGATGAGTGCTAAGTGTTAGAGGGGTCACACCCTTTAGTGCTGCAGCTAACGCGATAAGCACTCCGCCTGGGGAGTACGGCCGCAAGGCTGAAACTCAAAGGAATTGACGGGGGCCCGCACAAGCGGTGGAGCATGTGGTTTAATTCGAAGCAACGCGAAGAACCTTACCAGGTCTTGACATCCCCTGACAACCCAAGAGATTGGGCGTTCCCCCTTCGGGGGGACAGGGTGACAGGTGGTGCATGGTTGTCGTCAGCTCGTGTCGTGAGATGTTGGGTTAAGTCCCGCAACGAGCGCAACCCTTGCCTCTAGTTGCCAGCATTCAGTTGGGCACTCTAGAGGGACTGCCGGCGAAAAGTCGGAGGAAGGTGGGGATGACGTCAAATCATCATGCCCCTTATGACCTGGGCTACACACGTGCTACAATGGGCGGTACAAAGGGCTGCGAACCCGCGAGGGGGAGCGAATCCCAAAAAGCCGCTCTCAGTTCGGATTGCAGGCTGCAACTCGCCTGCATGAAGCCGGAATCGCTAGTAATCGCGGATCAGCATGCCGCGGTGAATACGTTCCCGGGCCTTGTACACACCGCCCGTCACACCACGAGAGCTTGCAACACCCGAAGTCGGTGAGGTAACCCGCCAGCCGCCGAAGGTGGGGCAAGTGATTGGGGTGAAGTCGTAACAAGGTAGCCGTACCGGAAGGTGCGGCTGGATCACCTCCTTTCTAAGGGGAAAAGCGAAGGCCGCCCGCCTATCGGCGAAACGTGCTGGAGGGCCTGCGAGGAGGCTATGCCGCCGCAGCAGGGCCGAAGCGTCGCGAGCCGATGGCGGCCGGAGCTAGACAGTACGAAAAGCGGAAGCGCCGCGATCGGCTCTCGAAGCCAAATGTTCTTCACCCGCAGGGGTGCTTGCACCCCGAGGGGGAAGGTTATTTGGCAGAAGAGAGAGGTTATTTGGCAGAAGAGAGCCAGGCGCTGGAGCTAGACAATACGAAAAGGGAAGGCCGCGAACGACCGACCATTAACAAATCGCGCTTTCGTTTCGTTCAGTTTTGAAGGAATGAGAATTCCTTCGAATCGTTCCTTGAAAACTAGATAACCGATACACAAAAGGAAGAAGCCGAGACGCTGTAGGTTAAGCTAGCCTGCATGAAGCCGGAATCGCTAGTAATCGCGGATCAGCATGCCGCGGTGAATACGTTCCCGGGCCTTGTACACACCGCCCGTCACACCACGAGAGCTTGCAACACCCGAAGTCGGTGAGGTAACCCGCAAGGGAGCCAGCCGCCGAAGGTGGGGCAAGTGATTGGGGTGAAGTCGTAACAAGGTAGCCGTACCGGAAGGTGCGGCTGGATCACCTCCTTTCTAAGGATGAAGAAAAGCGAAGGCCGTAATGGCCAACTGTCGATACACCGCGCTTTCGTTTCGTTCGGTTTTGAGGGAATGAGAGATTCCTTCAAAAGCGCCTGTGCCTGCGTCTGCTGACAGGTTCAGGGGGTTGCTTCATTTGCGTCTGCGTCTACAAGCGAATTCAGAGAAGCTGAATTCCTCGACGCAAGACCGCAGAGAAGCAAATTCAAGAAGCAGTCTCGTTCCTTGAAAACTAGATAACCGATACACAAAAGGAAGAAGCCGAGAAGCGCTGTTGGTTAAGCTAGAAAGGGCGCACGGTGGATGCCTTGGCACTAGGAGCCGATGAAGGACGGGGCAAACGCCGAAACGCTCCGGGGAGCTGTAAGCAAGCGTTGATCCGGAGATGTCCGAATGGGGGAACCCCCTGTCCGTAATGGGAAGATTTCCCATCGCGTTAGGCGAGTAAGATCCCTCGAAGATGACGAGGTCGATAGGTCCGAGGTGGAAGCGTGGCGACACGTGGAGCTGACGGATACTAATCGATCGAGGGCTTAACCTAGAAAAGCAGAGGCCGCCTGCCTATCGGCGAAACGCGCTGGAGGGCCTGCGAGGAGGCTCGAACCAAGCAAAGCTTGGTTCTGCGTGGGTGGTGTCACAGGAGCGTATGCAATGTGTCGCCGCCGCAGCAGGACCGAAGCGTCGCGAGCCGATGGCGGCCGGAGCTAGACAAAAAGCGGAAGCGCCGCGGCTTCTTCCCAAAACGGTTATCTAGTTTTGAAGGAATGAATTTCCTTCTTGACATCGTTTGTTTTTTAAGTATAATAAATGATGTCAAAACTGAATCGCTTGCCTAGTGGTGATAGCGGAGGGGAAACACCCGTTCCCATCCCGAACACGGAAGTTAAGCCCTCCAGCGCCGATGGTAGTTGGGGCCAGCGCCCCTGCAAGAGTAGGTCGCTGCTAGGCAGGCAAAAATGAGGGAGCTGTTTGGTTCTCTCATTTTTTTGCC
Organism: Geobacillus uzenensis; assembly: GCF_002217665.1. Lineage (NCBI taxonomy): Bacteria > Bacillati > Bacillota > Bacilli > Caryophanales > Anoxybacillaceae > Geobacillus > Geobacillus uzenensis. The sequence continues at coordinate 221,486 of NZ_NEWL01000009.1, read as the reverse complement.
TATTTCTTAATGAGTCATTTCTAATGACGCCATTTTAAATCCTCTCCCCCAAAATGTAAAGCGTGATCATCGTTTCCTAGACCCCCTTTTTCATAAAGCGATAGGAAACGGAAACTCGCGAAAGGGTGTCCTGCACGGCATGGGACACCCTCTTTTTTTTATTATGCAGCGGTTGGCGGTTACTCGCCTTTTTTGATGACTATTTTCTTTTTTGGCTCTTCGGGAATGAGTCGGTGTAAGTGGATGAAGAGCAGGCCGTTATGGTATGTCGCCTCGATGCGGTCTTCTTTTACCGGGAACGGCAATGGGACGGTTTTTTCAAACCGGCCTTGGAAAATGCCTTCCTCCACTAAATCAAACCCTTTAAAGTTGAGATTGATCGTCGCCTTCACTTCCAGCGTCTTGTGTAATACATACACTTCCGCATCTTCGATTTTCTCCAGCCCTGGGAGGCTGATGACGACGAGCAGTTCGTTGTCTTTTTTGTAGATATTCATTCCTGAAGATGATTTATTGGATGATGGCAACAGCGGTTGGATGCTTCCCCAAAAATCGTTTTGGAAAAATTGCTGCCAGTGCTTTGTCCAATCGGAAAACGGTGTAAACGGGTTTTCATTGGCCATGGCGTCTCCCTCCTCCGCACATTCATCATATGCCTTCTTATTCGTTTGGTGATTTAAAAAAACACGAACATTTATCTTTTTATAATCATAAATGTTCGATTTTAACTTGACATTTTGTTAAAAACCTTGCTAATATAAAAGTAGCTTCATAGTGCATAAACGTATCCCTCATATAATTTTGGGAATATGGCCCAAAAGTCTCTACCCAATCACCGTAAATGATTGGACTATGAGGGAAAGGATCGGTTTTGGCTTTTTTTCTTAATCGACAAATGCGAAAGCCCAGAACGATGCTTTCCCTCGCCTAAAAAGAGGGAATGTATGTTCTGGGCTTTGTTTATTAAGGGTAAGGAGTGGAACGTATGAGCCCGCTAGTTGGGGTGATCATGGGAAGCCGTTCAGATTGGGAAACGATGAAGCACGCCTGTGCGATTCTTGAAGAACTGGGCGTCCCGTTTGAGAAAAAAGTCGTGTCGGCGCACCGGACGCCGGATGAAATGTTCCGGTATGCGGAAACGGCGGAGGAGCGGGGCATTAAGGTGATTATCGCGGGGGCCGGTGGAGCGGCTCATTTGCCGGGGATGGTGGCGGCGAAGACGACGTTGCCGGTCATCGGCGTGCCGATGCAGTCAAAGGCATTGAACGGACTCGATTCGTTATTGTCGATCGTGCAAATGCCAGGCGGCGTGCCGGTGGCGACAGTGGCGATCGGCAAAGCAGGGGCGACGAATGCGGGGCTGCTCGCCGTGTCGATCGTCGGGCTGTTTGATCCGCGCTATATGGAGGTGCTCAAAGCAAGGAGAGAATCGATTCGAAAACAAGTCGTGGAAAGCAGTGATCAACTTGACTAAGCGGCGGATTGTTCCAGGACAGACGATCGGCATTATTGGCGGAGGGCAACTTGGCCGGATGATGGCCATCGCGGCGCGTGAGATGGGGTTTCGCATCGCCGTGCTGGATCCGACGCCTGATTCCCCGTGCGGGCAAGTGGCCGATGTGGAAATCACCGCGCCGTACCATGATTTGGATGCGATAGCTGAACTGGCGCGCGTGAGCGATGTCATTACGTACGAATTTGAAAATATCGATGCGCAGGCGCTTGAGTGGCTGGAGGCAAACGCCTATGTCCCGCAAGGAAGCCGGCTGCTGGCGGTGACGCAAGACCGGGCGTTGGAGAAAGCGGCGATTGTCGAAGCCGGGTTGCCGGTGGCGCCGTATAGGGAAGTGGACGGATGGGATGAGTTGGAACAGGCCGTTGCCATGACCGGCTTTCCGTGCGTCTTGAAAACGCGGCGCGGCGGTTATGACGGCAAAGGGCAATATGTGCTGCGCGGCGAAGGCGATCTAGCCAAAGCGGCTGATTTGCTTGGGCTTGGCCCATGCATTTTGGAAGGCTGGGTGCCGTTTGTGAAGGAAATGTCGGTCATTGTCGCCCGCAACCTCGATGGTGAGACGGCTGTTTTTCCAGTGGCGGAAAACATTCATATCGAGAACATTTTGCATCAAACGATCGTTCCAGCACGGATCCCGCAACACATCGAGCAGAGGGCGGTCCGTTACGCCAAGACGCTGGCGACATCGTGTTCGCTTGTTGGGACGCTGGCCGTTGAAATGTTTTTGACGGCGGACGGGGATATTTATATTAATGAGTTGGCCCCTAGACCGCACAACTCGGGTCATTATACAATCAATGCATGTGCGACGTCGCAGTTCGCCCAGCACATCCGCGCCGTCTGCAACTGGCCGCTCGGCTCGACGGAGTTGTTGAAGCCGGCTGTGATGGTGAACCTTTTAGGGGAGCACGTCGGACCGGCCATCGGGCAGATCGGGGCGCTCGGCGGCGCAGCCTATCTCCATTTATACGGCAAGCATGAGGCGAAGCCGAAGCGAAAAATGGGCCATGTGACCGTACTGGCGGACGATGTTGAGGAAGCGCTGAGGCGAATCGAGTCGTGGCAAATTTGGCAAGATCGGAGGCTGGAACGAAGATGATTGAACGCTACACGAGACCGGAAATGGGAGCCATTTGGACGGAGGAAAACCGCTTTAAGGCGTGGCTTGAGGTGGAGTTGCTTGCCTGCGAAGCGTGGGCCGAACTTGGCGTCATTCCGAAAGAGGACGTCCGCCGCTTGCGGGAACACGCGTCGTTTGACATCCGCCGCATTAAGGAAATCGAAGAAGAAACGCGCCACGATGTCGTCGCCTTCACCCGCGCCGTTTCTGAGACGCTTGGGGAAGAACGAAAATGGGTGCATTATGGTCTCACGTCGACCGATGTCGTCGATACGGCGCTCGGCTACTTGTTAAAGCAGGCGAACGCGATTTTGCGGCGCGATTTGGAAAACTTCATTCAAGTATTGAAAGAGAAAGCGCGCGAACATAAATATACGGTCATGATGGGGCGCACGCACGGCGTTCATGCCGAACCGACGACGTTCGGGCTGAAGCTGGCGCTTTGGTATGCCGAAATGCTCCGGAATTTGGAGCGGTTTGAACAAGCAGCCAAGATGGTGGAAGTCGGGAAAATTTCCGGAGCGGTCGGCACGTATGCCAACATTGACCCGTTTGTCGAGCAATATGTGTGCGAGAAGCTCGGACTGACGCCGGCGCCGATTTCGACGCAGACGCTGCAGCGCGACCGCCACGCTTACTATATGGCGACGCTCGCGCTCATCGCGACATCGATTGAAAAATTTGCTGTGGAAATTCGCGGCTTGCAAAAAAGTGAAGTGCGTGAAGTCGAGGAGTTTTTTGCCAAAGGGCAAAAAGGTTCGTCAGCGATGCCGCATAAGCGCAATCCGATCGGTTCGGAAAATATGACCGGCATGGCGCGCGTCATTCGCGGGTATATGGTGACGGCTTATGAAAATGTGCCGCTTTGGCATGAGCGCGACATCTCGCATTCGTCGGCCGAGCGCATCATTTTGCCGGATGCGACGATCGCGTTGAACTATATGTTGAACCGGTTCGCTAACATTGTGAAAAACCTGCTGGTGTATCCGGAAAATATGAAGAAAAATATGGAGCGCACGTTCGGGCTCATTTACTCGCAACGCGTGTTGCTTGCTTTGATTGACAAAGGGATGGCGCGCGAGGAAGCGTACGATTTGGTGCAACCGAAAGCGATGGAAGCGTGGGAGCGACAAGTGCCGTTCCGCTCGCTGCTTGAGGCGGATGAGCGGATTACGAGCCAGTTGACGAAGGAAGAGCTCGACGATTGCTTTGATTACCGCCACCATTTGAAACACGTCGATACGATTTTTGCCCGCTTAGGATTAGAGTAAGTGGAAGCCGGCTGGCCCTCATGCCGGCCGGTTACACAAAAAATTTTCAATCTTCTGGATAATGGAGGCTTACATGATGCCGACAAAACAGCAGCTGTTGTATGAAGGGAAAGCGAAAAAAATTTACGCGACGGATGAGCGGGATGTCCTTTGGGTGGAGTACAAAGACAGCGCCACGGCATTTAACGGCGAGAAAAAGGCGACGATCGTCGGCAAAGGGAGGCTCAATAACGAGATTTCCAGTTTGTTGTTTACGAAATTGAAAGAAGCAGGCATTCCCAATCACTTTATGAAAAAATTGTCGCCGACCGAGCAGCTTGTGAAAAGTGTAGCGATCATCCCGCTGGAAGTCGTCGTCCGCAACGTCGTGGCCGGGAGTTTGGCGAAGCGCCTCGGTTTGGCGGAAGGGACTCCGCTTGAAACTCCACTTGTCGAGTTTTACTACAAAAACGATGACCTTGGCGACCCGCTGCTCGTGGAAGACCACATTGCGATTTTGAAGCTCGCGAGCCGCGAGGAGATCGCCTGGCTGAAAAGCGAAGCGCTGAAAGTGAACGACGTGTTGCGCGCTCATTTTGCCGAGCGAAAAGTGAGATTAATTGATTTTAAGCTTGAGTTCGGCCGCACGGCGGACGGCGCGATCCTCTTAGCGGATGAGGTGTCGCCGGATACGTGCCGGCTTTGGGACGCCGAGACGAATGAGAAACTGGATAAGGACGTATTTCGCCGTGATCTTGGCAGTTTAACCGAGGCGTATGAGGTCATTTTACAACGGTTAGGGGGAGAATCGGCATGTATAAAGTAAAAGTGTATGTCACGTTGCGTGAGAGTGTGTTGGATCCGCAAGGGACGGCGGTGAAGGGGGCGCTGCACAGCTTATCGTATACGGAAGTGAAAGATGTCAGAATCGGTAAGTTTATGGAGCTTGTCATTGACGATAGCGATCGCGATATCGATGAGCTCGTTCGCGAAATGTGTGAAAAATTGCTGTCCAATCCAGTCATTGAAGACTATCGTTATGAAATCGAGGAGGCCGTCGCCCGATGAAGTTTGCCGTCATTGTCTTTCCGGGATCGAATTGCGATGTCGATATGTACCATGCGGTCGCCGATGAACTCGGCGAAGAAGTGGAATACGTTTGGCATGATGAAGAAAATCTCGATCGGTTCGACGCCATTTTGCTTCCAGGCGGCTTTTCATACGGCGATTACTTGCGTTCGGGGGCGATCGCCCGTTTTTCCAAGGTGATGGCCGCCGTGAAACAAGCCGCGGAAGCCGGAAAACCGGTGCTTGGGGTGTGCAACGGGTTTCAAATTTTACTTGAAGCCGGCCTGCTTCCTGGGGCGATGCGCCGCAACCAAGGGCTGAAATTCATTTGCCGGCCGGTGCAGCTTGTCGTGGAAAACAATGAAACGATGTTTACCTCTGCCTATGATAAGGGCGAAGTGATTACCATTCCGATCGCCCATGGTGAAGGAAATTATTATTGCGACGAACAAACGCTCCAGCGCCTTGTCGAAAACCGGCAAATCGTCTTCCGCTACCATGGGGAAAACCCGAACGGCAGCTTGGCGGATATCGCCGGCATTGTCAACGAGCGCGGCAATGTGCTCGGCATGATGCCGCATCCGGAGCGGGCGGTCGACGCTTTGCTCGGCAGCGCGGACGGACTGAAACTATTCCGATCGATCGTCAATTATTGGAGGGAGATGCATGTCGTTACTGCTTGAGCCGAGCGCGGCGATGATTAAAGAACAAAAATTGTATCGTGAAATGGGATTGACGGACGAAGAGTTTGCCCGCGTTGAAGCGATTTTGGGCCGACTGCCGAACTACACGGAAACGGGCATTTTTTCCGTTATGTGGTCAGAGCATTGCAGCTACAAAAACTCCAAACCTGTGCTGAAAAAATTCCCGACCGATGGCCCGCATGTGCTGCAAGGGCCGGGCGAAGGCGCGGGAATTGTCGACATCGGCGACGGGCTGGCGGTGGCGTTTAAAATCGAAAGCCATAACCATCCGTCGGCCATCGAGCCGTACCAAGGGGCGGCGACCGGGGTCGGCGGCATTATCCGTGACGTCTTTTCGATGGGGGCGCGGCCGATTGCGCTGCTTAACTCGCTTCGATTTGGCGAATTGACGTCGCCGCGCGTTAACTATTTGTTTGAACACGTCGTCGCCGGCATCGCCGGGTACGGCAACTGCATCGGCATCCCGACCGTCGGCGGTGAAGTGCAGTTTGACCCGGCGTATGAAGGCAATCCGCTAGTGAATGCCATGTGCGTCGGCATCATCCGCCATGAAGATATTCAACGCGGCGTGGCGACCGGCGTCGGCAATACGGTCATGTATGTCGGGGCGAAAACGGGACGCGACGGCATCCATGGGGCGACGTTTGCCTCTGAGGAATTAAGCGAGCAATCGGAAGCGAAGCGCCCGGCCGTGCAAGTCGGCGACCCGTTTATGGAAAAACTGTTGCTGGAAGCGTGTCTAGAAGCGGTTAAGTCCGATGCGTTAGTTGGCATTCAGGATATGGGCGCCGCTGGGCTTACGAGCTCCTCGGCCGAGATGGCAAGCAAAGGCGGCTTCGGGATCGAAATGAATTTAGACCTCGTTCCGCAGCGCGAGGCAGGCATGGCGCCATACGAAATGATGTTGTCCGAATCACAGGAACGGATGCTGCTTGTTGTTGAGCAAGGCCGGGAAGAGGAAATCGCTGCGATTTTTGCGAAATACGGTTTAGAGGCAAAAGCGATCGGGAAAGTGACCGACGATCGAATGCTCCGCCTGTTTTTCCATGGTGAAGTAGTGGCGGAAATTCCGGTTGACGCGTTGGCGAAAGACGCGCCGGTATATCATAAACCATCTGTGGAGCCGGCTTATTACCGCGAATTTCAAGCGATGCCGCCGTATATTCCGCACATTGAAGATTACAATCAAACATTGCTCGGGCTGCTCGCCCAGCCGACGATCGCCAGCAAGGAATGGGTGTACGATCAGTACGACTACATGGTGCGGACGAACACGGTCGTCGCTCCGGGATCGGACGCGGCCGTCGTGCGCATTCGCGGCACGAATAAGGCGCTCGCGCTCACAACGGACTGCAACTCGCGCTATTTGTACCTAGATCCGGAAATGGGCGGAAAAATTGCCGTTGCCGAGGCGGCGCGCAACGTCGTTTGCTCTGGGGCGAAACCGCTCGCCATAACGGACTGCCTCAACTTCGGCAGCCCGGAAAAGCCGGACATTTTTTGGCAGCTCGAAAAAGCGGTTGATGGGATGAGTGAAGCGTGCCGGGCGCTCGGAACGCCGGTTGTGAGCGGCAACGTCTCCCTTTATAATGAAACGAACGGTGAAGCGGTCTATCCGACGCCGGTCGTCGGGATGGTTGGGCTCATTGACGATCTTTCCCATGTGACGACCCAGCCGTTTAAGCAAGCAGGTGACTTGATTTATGTGATCGGCGAGGCGAAACCGGAGTTTGGCGGCAGCGAGTTGCAAAAATGGTTAGAGGGCCGCATTTTTGGAAAAGCGCCGGAACTTGATTTGAAAGTGGAAGCAAGCCGCCAGCGTCAGCTGTTGACCGCGATTCGCGCTGGGGTCGTGGTGTCCGCGCATGACATCGCTGAAGGTGGATTGGCGGTTGCGCTTGCCGAGTGTGTCATCGGCGCTTCCGGGTTTGGCGCAAATGTGACGATCAATGGCGATCTAGTGAGCGAGCTGTTCAGCGAAACGCAGTCGCGCTTCGTTGTTTCGGTGAAAAAAGAACATCAAGAAGCATTTGAGCAGCTCGTGGAAGCGAAACAGATTGGGGAAGTGACGAACGACGGCATACTGACAGTGAACGGGGAACATGGGGAAACGGTCATTCGCCTTTCGGTCGACGACATGCGAAACGTCTGGAAAGGGGCTATTCCATGCTTGCTGAAATCAAAGGATTGAACGAAGAGTGCGGTATTTTCGGCATTTGGGGGCATGAGGACGCCGCCAGGCTCACGTATTATGGGCTCCACAGCCTGCAGCACCGCGGCCAAGAAGGAGCCGGCATCGTGGTGGCGGGCGGTGGGAATTTGTCTGGCCATAAAGGGCTTGGCTTGGTGACGGACGTGTTTCAAAGCGGCACGCTCGATGCGCTTTGCGGCTCGGCGGCGATCGGCCATGTCCGCTATTCGACGGCGGGCGGGGGCGGCTATGAGAATGTCCAGCCGCTTCTGTTCCGCTCGCAAACCGACGCGATGGCGCTCGCCCATAACGGCAACTTGACGAATGCCATCGAGCTGAAGCTTGCGCTCGAAGCACAAGGGAGCATTTTTCAGACAACATCGGATACGGAAGTGTTCGCCCACCTCATTCGCCGCAGTCAAGCGCCGACATTTGTCGGGCAAATGAAAGAAGCGCTCAGCCAGATTGAAGGGGCGTTTGCGTTTTTGCTGCTGACGGAAACGGCGCTGTATGCGGCGCTCGACCCGCACGGGTTTCGGCCGCTGTCGCTCGGCCGGCTCGGCTCGGCATATGTCGTCGCCTCGGAAACGTGCGCATTTGATGTCATCGGGGCGACGTACGAGCGGGAAGTGGCGCCTGGGGAACTGCTTATCATCAGCGGCGAAGGGGTGCGTTCGGAACGGTTTGCTCCGGAGCAGCCGCGATCCATTTGCAGCATGGAATACATTTATTTTGCCCGCCCGGACAGCCATGTTGATGGCATTAACATCCACACGGCGCGGAAAAATTTAGGGAAGCGGTTGGCGCTCGAGGCGCCAGCCGAAGCCGATATTGTCACCGGTGTGCCGGACTCAAGCATTTCGGTTGCCATCGGCTATGCTGAGGCGACCGGCATTCCATACGAATTAGGGCTCATTAAAAACCGTTATGTCGGCCGGACGTTCATCCAGCCGTCACAGGCGTTGCGTGAACAAGGGGTCAAAATGAAGCTGTCGCCGGTGCGCGGCGTGGTTGCCGGCAAACGGGTCGTGATGGTCGACGATTCGATCGTGCGCGGAACGACGAGCCGCCGCATTGTCGCGATGCTCCGCGAAGCGGGGGCGGTTGAAGTGCATGTGCGCATCAGTGCGCCGCCGATCACCCACCCTTGCTTTTACGGCATTGATACGTCGTCAAAGGAAGAACTGATTGCAGCGAAACATACGGTCGAAGACATCCGCCGCTTAATCGGCGCCGATTCGTTGGCGTTTCTTAGCCAAGAAGGGCTGCTGGCGGCGATCGGACGCCCGGAAGGTGTGCCGCAGCGCGGACAATGTTTGGCCTGTTTTACCGGCCAATACCCAACCCGGGTCAGCCAAATCGCCCGACCGTGCATGACCGTCAAATGATGAGTGCGCTTCAACCCGGAATCGGATAGCGAGGATAGGTGGGCGCGCTTCCATTGGGACGGAGCCAATGGTCGTTAAGATGCTTGTCGCACGTTCGGATGCAGCGGGCGAAGAAAAGGGGGATTTAGCGTGGCAAAAGCATACAAACAAGCAGGAGTTGACATTGAGGCCGGTTATCAGGCCGTCGCCCTCATGAAACAGCACGTGCAAAAAACGATGCGTCCGGAAGTGTTGGGCGGAATTGGCGGGTTTGGCGGTTTGTTTGATTTATCGGCGCTTGGCTACCGCCAGCCGGTGCTCATCGCCGGCACGGATGGCGTCGGGACAAAGCTGAAATTGGCGTTTTTGCTTGACCGGCACGATACGATCGGCATCGACTGTGTGGCGATGTGCGTCAATGACATCGTTGTCCAAGGGGCGGAACCGCTCTTTTTCCTTGACTATATCGCTTGTGGCAAAGCGGTGCCGGAAAAAATCGCCGCCATCGTCAAGGGGGTGGCTGACGGCTGCGTCGAAGCCGGCTGCGCCTTGATCGGCGGGGAAACGGCGGAAATGCCGGGAATGTACGCGGAAGACGAGTACGATTTGGCCGGGTTTGCCGTCGGCATTGCCGAAAAAGAACGATTGGTGACGGGGCAAACGATCCAGGCAGGCGATGTGTTGATTGGCCTTCCGTCAAGCGGCCTGCATAGCAACGGCTACTCGCTTGTGCGCCGCATCGTGTTTGAACAAGCAAAGCTGTCGCTTGATAAAATTTACGAGCCGCTTAGCGTTCCGCTCGGTGAGGAACTGCTGAAGCCGACGCGCATTTATGCGAAACGGTTGCGTTCGGTGCTTGAACGGTTTACGATCAAAGGGATGGCGCATATTACCGGCGGCGGGTTGATCGAAAACGTTCCGCGCATGCTGCCGGAAGGGCTTGAAGCCCGCATTCAGCGCGGCTCGTGGCCGGTGTTGCCGATTTTTGACTTCTTGCGCGCCAACGGCAACCTTGAAGAAGAAGAGATGTTTTCCGTGTTTAATATGGGCATTGGCCTCGTGCTCGCCGTCAGCCCGGAAACGGCAGCGCCGCTTGTGAAATGGTTGGACGAACAAGGAGAGCCGGCCTACATCATTGGCGAAGTGGCAAAAGGAGCGGGCGTGTCGTTTACCGGAGGGGGCAAAGCATGAAGCGGTTGGCCGTGTTTGCCTCCGGAAGCGGAACGAATTTTCAAGCGCTCGTCGATGCGGCGAAGCGCGGCGAGCTGCCGGCTGACATCGCCCTGCTGGTCTGCGATCGGCCGGGCGCCAAGGTCATCGAACGAGCGGGGCGCGAAAACGTGCCGGCGTTCGTGTTTTCCCCGAAAGACTACCCGTCGAAAGCGGCGTTTGAGAACGAGATTTTGCGTAAGTTAAAGGAACGGCAAGTTGAATGGATCGCGTTAGCCGGCTATATGCGCTTGATCGGGCCGACCTTGCTTTCCGCTTATGAAGGGAAAATCGTCAACATCCATCCGTCGCTGTTGCCGGCGTTTCCAGGCAAAGACGCCATCGGCCAGGCGTACCGGGCGGGCGTGTCGGAAACGGGCGTCACCGTCCATTATGTCGATGAAGGGATGGACACCGGGCCGGTCATCGCCCAGCGCGCTGTTCCGATCGTGCCCGGCGAGCCGATCGAAGCGCTTGAGGCGCGCATTCATGCGGTCGAACATGAGTTATATCCGGCGGTATTGCGCATGCTGCTAGGGGAAGCGGAACAACAAGAAGAAAGGATCGAGAACGATGGCAGTCAAACGAGCATTAATCAGCGTGTCTAATAAAGAAGGGATCATTCCGTTTGCCAAACAGCTCGCCGAACTCGGCGTCGAGATCATTTCGACAGGCGGGACGAAACGGGCGCTTGAGGAGGCTGGTGTCCCGGTCATCTCGATTTCCGATGTCACCGGGTTTCCGGAAATTTTAGACGGGCGCGTCAAAACGCTGCATCCGGCCATTCACGGCGGCATTTTGGCGGTGCGCGGCGATGAGCGCCATCAGGCGGCGCTAGCGGAGCATGGCATCCGTCCGATCGATTTGGTCGTCGTCAACTTGTATCCGTTCCAGCAAACGATCGCGAAGCCAGACGTGACGCTGGCTGAGGCGATTGAAAACATCGATATCGGCGGTCCGACGATGGTGCGCGCCGCAGCGAAAAACTATGCCGATGTCGCCATCGTCGTCGATCCAGCCGATTACCGAGCGGTCATCGAGGAGCTGAAAGCAAACGGATCGATCCAAGCGGAAACGCGGCAAAAATTGGCGGCGAAAGCGTTCCGTCATACGGCGGCGTATGATGCGATGATCGCCGAGTATTTGACGAACCTTACCGGCGAGGAGTACCCGGAATCGCTCACCGTCACCTATACGAAAAAACAATCGTTGCGCTATGGCGAAAATCCGCATCAATCAGCGGCGTTTTACGCCAAACCGCTCGGTGCGGCGTTCTCGATTGCCAAAGCAGTACAGCTGCACGGCAAAGAGCTGTCGTACAACAACATTAACGATGCCAATGCGGCCATCAACCTTATTCGCGAGTTTCAGGAGCCGGCCGTGGCAGCCATCAAACATATGAACCCGTGCGGCGTCGGTGTCGGCGCGACGTTGCTTGAGGCGTTTACGAAAGCGTACGAGGCCGATCCGGTGTCCATTTTTGGCGGCATTATCGCGGTGAATCGGGAAGTGGACAAAGAAACGGCAGAGCGGATGCATGATCTCTTTTTGGAAATCGTCATCGCGCCATCGTTTAGTGACGAGGCGCTCACCATTTTGATGAAAAAGAAAAATATCCGCCTGTTGACGCTTGATTTCGCGGCGCCCGACGTTAAGGAAAAAACGCTCGTTTCGGTCAGCGGCGGCTTGCTCGTCCAAGATGCCGATACGTATACGCTTGAGGACGCCGAATGGAATGTCGTTACGAAGCGCGAGCCGACCGAAGAAGAGCGCGGACAGCTTCGTTTTGCATGGAACGTTGTGAAGCATGTCAAATCCAATGCCATTGTACTGGCGAAAAACGGCATGACCGTTGGTGTTGGCGCCGGACAAATGAACCGGGTCGGCGCGGCGAAGATCGCCATTGAACAAGCCGGGGAGCAGGCGGCAGGCGCGGTGCTCGCCTCCGACGCCTTTTTCCCGATGGACGACACCGTTGAAGCGGCGGCAAAAGCCGGCATTACGGCCATCATCCAGCCGGGCGGCTCGATTCGTGACGCCGATTCGATCCGCAAAGCGGATGAGTATGGCATTGCCATGGTGTTTACCGGCGTGCGCCATTTTAAACATTAAACGGCGGCAAAAGGGGAGGAAGACGATGAACATTCTCGTAGTCGGACGCGGCGGGCGCGAGCATGCCATCGCTTGGAAGGCGGCGCAAAGCCCGCTTGTTGGCAAGCTGTATGCCGCGCCGGGCAACCCGGGCATCGGGGAAGTAGCAGAGCTCGTCGACATTGATGAACTCGATCTTGACGCGCTTGTTCAGTTTGCGAAACAAAACAAGATTGATTTGACGATTGTCGGGCCGGAAGCGCCGCTGGCCGCCGGCATTGCCGACCGCTTTATGGCGGAAGGGCTGCGCATATTCGGCCCGAGCCAAGCGGCGGCGCTCATTGAAGGAAGCAAAGCGTTTGCGAAAGAGCTTATGAAAACATACGGCATCCCGACGGCGGAACATGCGACGTTTTCCTCATATGAACAAGCCAAAGTGTATATTGAGGAAAAAGGAGCGCCGATCGTCATTAAAGCGGACGGGTTGGCCGCTGGAAAAGGCGTCACTGTCGCCCAAACAGTGGAAGAAGCGCTGGCCGCAGCGAAGGCCGCGCTTGTCGACGGACAATTCGGTGCAGCCGGCAGCCAAGTCGTGGTCGAGGAGTATTTGGAAGGCGAAGAATTTTCGTTTATGGCGTTTGTAAACGGCGAGAAGGTGTATCCTCTTGCCATCGCCCAAGACCATAAACGGGCGTATGACGGGGACGAGGGACCGAACACTGGGGGGATGGGAGCGTATTCGCCCGTGCCGCAAATATCCGCCGATACGGTCCAAATCGCCTTGGAGACGATTTTGCGTCCGACCGCCAAAGCGTTAGTGGCCGAAGGCCGACCGTTTACCGGCGTCCTGTATGCCGGGTTGATTGCCACACCAGCCGGGCCGAAAGTGATTGAATTTAACGCCCGGTTCGGCGATCCGGAGGCGCAAGTCGTACTGCCGCGCTTAAAAACCGATTTGCTTCAGGCGATCTTGGTAGTGATGGACGGAAAAGAACTGGAGCTCGAGTGGACGGACGAAGCGGTGCTTGGCGTCGTGCTGGCGGCGAAAGGCTATCCAGGCGCTTACGAACGCGGGGCGGCCATCCGCGGACTTGAGCGGCTCGCTCCGGATGCGTTGTTGTTCCATGCCGGCACGAAGCGGGAAGATGGAACGCTCTATACAAACGGCGGCCGCGTCCTGCTGCTGGCGGCCAAGGGGGCGACGCTCGCTGAGGCGAAGGAAAAAGCATACGAGCAATTGGCGGCAATTGACTGTGACGGCCTGTTTTACCGCTGCGACATCGGCCGGCGCGCTATCGAACGCGCCTCCGCCGCAAATACACGTACGACAGGGCGATAATGCCGCCGATCAACGTCGCCAACACAAACGACATATCGGTCATATATTCAAGCAACATCCTCATTCACTCCTTTGTATCGAAGGTGTCCCGGACGCGGGACACCTTTTCTTGCGTGAAACGAAGCGACTTAGCCGTACGGAGACGTAACGGATCATCCCAACGTTGTTTCAACGATGTTTCCTGACAGGTGCGGAAGCGGTTTATGCTTATGTCGGATTGACAACGGCTTCCTTTTGTTCATCGAGCAGCCGTTCGCGCTGCATATTGTCAAACAGGGCCGTCACCGGACAAAAACGGGTAATCCCTTCGCCAACTTTCATGGCTCCAAGCACGATGGCAAACAAATACGACGTGCACCACGGCCGCCGGGCGAACCGGGCTGTCGCCCATGCGACGACGGTTAAGCCGAACGTGATGCGGATCAGTGCGTTGACAATGCCGATATTCGCCATTGGTGTGTCCCTCCTTATCTTTTTATTGTGAAAATCGCTTTCGTGCGTTAAAATGATTATATGGAACGATTAGGAAACAAGGGACGGGGTGTCAATGGGCGAACAACGCTACCGATGGAAAAGCAGTGAACTGCGCGAACAGGCAGCGGTGATTGATGGCAAACAATCGCCGACAAAAGTATTAACGAACGCAACGTATTTGCATTCCTATTTCCGCGAGTGGGTGAAAGGGAATATATGGATACATGGCGACCGTATTGTGTACGCCGGAGAGCGGCTTCCCGACCGTGTCGATGAATCATGTGAAATTGTCGACTGCCGCGGGTATGTGCTCGTCCCCGGCTACATTGAGCCGCATGTCCATCCATTTCAATTATATAATCCCCATTCCTTTGCCCGTTATGCGGCAACGTGCGGGACGACGACGCTGGTCAATGATAACTTATTTTTCCTTTTGCAAGCTGGCGATGAAGAGGCGTTTTTATTTTTGCAAGAAATGAATGCGCTTCCAACCTCGATGTATTGGTGGTGCCGCTTTGACGGGCAAACGGAGCTAGAGCGCGAAGATGAGCAGCTGTCAAACGCTCGGATCAAACGGTGGCTGGATCAGGAAACGGTTCTTCAGGGCGGTGAGCTGACATCGTGGCCTAGGCTCGTCAGCGGTGATGACATCGTTCTTTACTGGATGCAAGAGGCGAAACGGCGGCGCCGTAAAATCGAGGGGCACTTTCCGGGAGCGTCGGAGAAAACGCTGGTGAAAATGGCGCTTTTTGGTGTAGACGGAGACCATGAAGCGATGACGGGAAAAGAAGTGCGCCTGCGCCTTTGGCACGGCTATACGGTCACGCTGCGCCATTCGTCAATCCGCCCGGATTTGCCGGTGCTGCTTGAGGAAATGAAAGCGCTTGGCATCCGGTATTATGACAAATGCTTATTGACGACCGATGGTTCGCCGCCCGCCTTTTATGAAGACGGAGTCATAGATCAGCTGCTCCGCATCGCCATTGAGCATGGCGTGCCGGTGATTGATGCGTATGCCATGGCGACGATCAACGCCGCCCGTCATTACGGCATTGAACATCTTCACGGCAGCATCGCTACCGGCCGGATTGCGCATATCAACTTCTTGCGCTCGGCCCATGACCCGACGCCGGTGCAGGTGCTTGCCAAAGGCGAATGGGTGAAGCGGGAAGGGGAGCCGTCAGGCGCATGGCCAGCACCGAAATGGGAACAGTTTGGCATTCGGCCGCTTTCATTGTCATGGGAGTTGGAATGGGATGATTTGCAGTTTTCGATGCCGATGGGGCTGCGCATGGAAAATGCGGTCATTTTAAAGCCGTACTCCGTGTCGATCGATACGTCGCACGACCGGTTAGGCCACGACCATGACGAATGCTTTTTAGTGCTGCTTGACCGAAACGGCCGCTGGCGCGTCAATACGATGTTAAAAGGATTTTCATCGGCGCTCGGCGGGTTAGCGAGCTCATATTCGAACACCGGCGACTTCATTTTGATCGGCAAACATAAAGAAGATATGATGCTTGCCTTTCAGCGGATGAAGGACATCGGCGGCGGCATCGTGCTCGTTGAGGACGGAACCATTTTATTTGAGCTTCCGCTCCCGCTTGGCGGCATGACGTCCACCTTGGACATGAAACCGTTGATGAACGAGGAAAAGACATTCGTCCGTCTTTTGCGGGAACGTGGGTATCATTTTGAGGATCCGGTGTACTCGCTGCTCTTTTTACAGTCAACTCATTTGCCATACGTGCGCATTACCCAGCGCGGCATTTATGATGTGATGCACAAAACGGTACTCTTTCCTTCGATAATGCGGTAAAATAAAAAAGAAAAAGGTTGTGTGTCCATTGAAACGCTGGCTGTTTGCCATCAGTTGCGCGGTGCTGTTACTAGGCGGCTGCACCGCTGAAAGCGGGCCAAAACGAACTGAGCCGGCCAAGCCAAATCCGGTGCACGAGCAGTCGGCCGAGTCCCCGGGAGAGGAAAAACAAACGTTTCCGCTGACCGGATTGCCGGCAGAGGGGGACGTTCATCAACGCGTTGTCGGCGTCATGATCAACAATCATCCGAAGGCGCGTCCGCAGTCGGGCCTCCGCCAGGCGGACATCGTGTATGAGGTGCTCGCCGAGGGAGATATCACCCGCTTTTTAGCGCTGTATCAAAGCGAGCTGCCCGAGCGGGTTGGACCGGTGCGGAGTGCGCGCGACTACTATATTGATTTGAGCGACGGCTACCATGCGATTTACGTTTGCCATGGCTGGAGCCCGGAGGCAAGAACGCGGCTTGAGCGGGGCGGGACTGACTATTTGAATGGATTGTTCTATGACGGCACGCTGTTTCAGCGCGTCTCATTCCGCAAGGCGCCGCATAACTCATACATTACGTTCGCTGACATTGAAAAAGGAGCCGAGCAAAACGGATATGCGTGGACAGCTGATATTGCCCCGCTGCCGTTTCGCGACGATGAGCCAAGCGGGGAGAAGGCCGAGACGGTTCGCATTATCTATTCGCACCGGGCGTATGCCCAAGTCGAATACCGATATGCGCCGGAACAAAAAGGGTATTACCGATACAGCGGCGGTGAGCAAACGATCGATTACGATACGCATGACCCGGTCGCGGTGCAAAACGTGATGATCGTCGCCGCCCGCCACCAGGTGATCGACAGTTACGGACGGCGCGACATTGACGTAACGTCCGGCGGTAAAGGCTACTTGTTACAAAACGGTGTCATCCAGCCGATCGAATGGAAAAACGTCGATGGGCGGTTGCTGCCGTACCGCGACGGGGTTCCGATCGGATTCGTGCCGGGGAAGACGTGGATCCACATCGTTCCGGAACTGGCGATCGTGCAATGGAAATGACGGGACAGCCTGCTTTGTTTACCAAGGGCTGGGGCCGGCCGATGGGGTGATGTGGATAGAAAATGTCCGCAGGCGGCTTTCGGAGAGACATATATGGCTGCCGCGGATTAGAATATTTTCTCGCTAAACGTAAGGAGGAAACAGGCATGCAAATTGATAAGCTGCGCGGCAGAGAGCTCGATCAACTGTTTAAAGCCATTTTATCGCTGCGTGATGTAGAGGAGTGCTACCGCTTTTTCGACGATTTATGCACGGTGAATGAAATTCAAGCGCTCGCTCAGCGGCTCGAGGTGGCGCGCATGTTGCGCGAAGGGTATACGTACCATAAAATCGAAACGGAAACCGGGGCGAGCACAGCGACCATTTCGCGTGTCAAACGTTGCCTCAATTACGGCAATGACGCCTATGCGATGGCGCTTGACCGCATTAAAGAGGAAGAACACGAGACGGCCAACGAAGCATAACGTCCAGCGCTGCAAGGAGATTCCTTCCATCTGAAAAGGAACTCCTTTTCTTTTTGTGGATTTGTTATAATGAAACAATGGAGTAATGACGTGGAGGGATTTTGTCATGGAAGAGATTCGCGCTTGGCGCCATGTGTTTAAACTAGACCCGAACAAGCCGATCGATGACGAGCGCCTTGAGCGTCTTTGCGAGTCCGGAACGGATGCCGTCATCGTTGGCGGAACGGATGGGGTGACGCTCGATGGCGTGCTCGATTTATTGGCCCGCATCCGTCGCTTCTCGGTGCCATGCGCGCTCGAAGTGACCGATATGGACGCGTTGACGCCGGGATTTGATGCGTATTTCATTCCGATGGTGTTAAACAGCCGCCATGTCGAGTGGGTGATCGGACGGCATCATGAGGCGGTAAAACAGTATGGCGACGTCATGAATTGGGATGAAATTTTCGCCGAAGGCTATTGCATTTTAAACCGGGAATGCAAGGCGGCGAAGCTGACGGAGGCTGATACAGCGCTCGATGACGATGACGTCGTGGCGTATGCCCGCCTCGCTGAGCATCTGTACAAGCTGCCGATCTTTTATCTCGAATATAGCGGCGTGTACGGCAATCCGGCGCTAGTGGAAAAAGTGAAACGAGTGCTCAGCCGAACGCAGCTCGTTTACGGCGGCGGCATTACGGCGCCGGAACAGGCGGCGGAAATGGCCCGCTATGCCGATACGGTCGTCGTCGGCAACGCTGTTTACAGTTCGTTTGAAAGCGCGCTGGCGACGGTGGAGGCGGTCAAGCGGATCGCTGGCGAAAATGGGATGAATGGTGTAAAATAGAACATATGTTTTATTGGTGGTGGAAACGATGAATTTTTTGTCTGAAAAGTTGCTCGCTCATCTAAACAAGGAGCAGCAAGAGGCGGTCAAAACAACGGAAGGCCCGCTGCTCATTATGGCCGGGGCGGGGAGCGGGAAAACGCGCGTGTTGACGCACCGAATCGCCTATTTAATGGCGGAAAAGCATGTCGCGCCATGGAACATTTTGGCCATTACGTTTACGAATAAGGCGGCGCGCGAAATGCGGGAACGCGTGCAAGCGCTCTTAGGCGGAGCGGCGGAAGACGTCTGGATTTCGACGTTCCATTCGATGTGCGTCCGCATTTTACGCCGCGACATTGACCGCATCGGCATTAACCGCAATTTTTCGATCCTCGATCCGACCGACCAGCTTTCGGTGATCAAAACGATTTTAAAAGAAAAGAACATCGATCCGAAAAAATTTGAGCCACGGACGATTTTAGGCACGATCAGCGGAGCGAAAAACGATTTGCTCGCGCCGGAACAATTTGCGAAGCGGGCCTCGACGTATTACGAAACCATTGTCAGCGATGTGTATCAAGAATACCAGCAGCGTCTTCTCCGCAACCATTCGCTTGACTTTGACGATTTGATCATGACGACGATCCAGCTGTTTGACCGCGTGCCAGACGTGCTTCAATATTATCAATATAAATTCCAGTACATCCACATTGATGAGTATCAGGATACGAACCGCGCTCAATATACGCTTGTCAAAAAGCTGGCCGAGCGGTTCCGAAACATTTGCGCCGTCGGCGACGCCGATCAGTCGATTTATCGCTGGCGCGGGGCGGATATCCAAAACATTTTATCGTTTGAGCGCGATTATCCGAACGCAAAAGTCATTTTGCTCGAGCAAAACTACCGTTCAACGAAGCGCATTTTGCAGGCGGCGAACGAAGTGATTGAACATAACGTCAATCGGAAGCCGAAGCGGCTTTGGACGGAAAATCCGGAAGGGAAGCCGATCATCTATTACGAAGCGATGAACGAAGCGGACGAAGCGCAGTTTGTCGCCGGCCGCATTCAAGAGGCGGTGGAGCGCGGGACGCGCCGGTACAGCGATTTTGCGGTGCTGTACCGGACGAACGCCCAGTCGCGCGTCATTGAGGAAATGTTGTTAAAAGCGAACATTCCGTACCAAATTGTCGGCGGCTTAAAGTTCTATGACCGGAAAGAAATTAAAGATATTCTTGCCTATTTGCGCGTCATTGCCAATCCGGATGACGATTTAAGCCTGCTTCGCATCATTAATGTGCCGAAGCGCGGCATCGGCGCCTCGACGATCGATAAGCTCGTCCGCTACGCGGCGGAGCACGAGCTGTCGCTGTTTGAAGCGCTTGGAGAGCTCGAGATGGTCAGCCTGAGCGCGAAGGCGGCCGGTGCGCTCGCGGCGTTCCGCGGCCAGCTCGAGCAATGGACACAGCTGCAGGAATACGTCTCCGTTACCGAACTCGTCGAAGAAGTGCTCGACAAATCCGGCTATCGCGACATGCTCAAGGCGGAGCGAACGATTGAAGCGCAAAGCCGGCTCGAGAACCTTGATGAGTTTTTATCGGTGACGAAGCATTTTGAAAACGTGAGCGATGATAAATCGCTCGTCGCCTTTTTAACCGACTTGGCGCTCATTTCCGATTTGGACGAGCTAAACGGCAACGACCAAACGGCAGAAGGGGATGCGGTCGTGTTAATGACGCTTCATGCTGCTAAAGGACTCGAGTTTCCGGTCGTCTTTTTGATCGGCATGGAAGAAGGCATTTTCCCGCACAACCGTTCGCTTGATGACGAAGACGAGATGGAGGAAGAGCGGCGGCTGGCGTACGTCGGCATCACCCGTGCGGAAGAAGAACTCGTGTTGTCGAGCGCGCAAATGCGGACGTTGTTTGGCAACATTCAAATGAACCCGCCGTCGCGTTTTTTAGATGAAATTCCGGCGCATTTGCTTGAGACGGCTTCGCGCCGCCAAACAGCAGCTTCACGTCCGGCCGTCTCGCGTTCGCATGGAAACGGCGCCGTCGGGGGCTGGAAAGTCGGCGACCGGGCGAACCACCGGAAATGGGGAGTCGGCACAGTCGTCAGCGTCCGCGGCGGCGGCGACGATCAAGAACTTGACATCGCCTTCCCGAGTCCGACCGGCATTAAACGGCTGCTCGCCAAATTTGCACCGATTGAGAAAGTGTAAGAAAGGAGAACGGGTGAACGTATGGACCGCCAACAAGCCGAACGGCGCGCGGCCGAGCTGCGCGAACGGTTAAACCGCTACGGATATGAATATTATGTGCTTGACCGGCCGTCTGTCCCGGATGCCGAGTACGACCGGTTGATGCGAGAGCTCATCGCCATTGAGGAACAGTATCCGGAGCTAAAAACGAGCGATTCGCCGACTCAGCGCATCGGCGGCCCGCCGCTTGAGGCGTTTCGCAAGGTGATGCATCGCGTCCCGATGATGAGCTTAGCGAACGCGTTTCACGAAGGCGATTTGCGCGATTTTGACCGCCGCGTCCGCCAAGAAGTCGGTGAGGCGGCGTATGTGTGCGAATTGAAAATTGATGGCCTTGCCGTCTCGGTCCGCTATGAAGACGGTTATTTCGTCCAGGGGGCGACGCGCGGCGACGGAACGACAGGGGAAGACATTACGGAAAATTTGAAGACGATCCGCTCGCTGCCGCTGCGTCTCAACGAGCCGGTGTCGCTTGAGGCGCGGGGCGAGGCGTTTATGCCGAAAGCGTCGTTTTTGCGTCTCAACAAGGAGCGTCAAGCGCGCGGGGAAGAGCTGTTTGCCAATCCGCGCAACGCCGCGGCGGGCTCGCTCCGCCAGCTCGATCCGAAAGTGGCGGCCTCGCGCCAGCTCGATTTGTTCGTCTATGGGCTAGCCAATGCCGAAGAGCTGGGCATTGACTCGCATAGCGCGGCGCTCGGCTACTTGCAGGCGCTCGGGTTCAAAGTGAATCCGGAGCGGCGGCGCTGCGCCACGATCGATGAAGTGATCGCGTTTGTCAACGAGTGGCACGAAAAACGGCCGCAGCTGCCATATGAGATCGACGGCATCGTCATTAAAGTTGATTCGTTTGCCCAACAGCGGCAGCTCGGGGCGACGGCGAAAAGCCCGCGCTGGGCGATCGCCTACAAATTCCCGGCTGAAGAAGTGGTCACAACGCTGATCGGCATTGAGGTGAATGTCGGCCGTACCGGCGTTGTCACCCCGACGGCGATCCTGGAGCCGGTTCGCGTCGCCGGAACGACCGTGCAACGCGCCACCCTTCATAACGAAGATTTTATTCGTGAGAAAGATATCCGCATCGGCGATGCTGTCATTATTAAAAAGGCGGGCGACATTATCCCGGAAGTCGTCGGCGTCGTCGTGGACCGACGCGACGGGGACGAGGTGCCGTTTACGATGCCGACGCATTGTCCGGAATGCAAAAGCGAACTCGTTCGCCTTGAAGGAGAAGTGGCGCTCCGCTGCTTAAATCCGAAGTGTCCGGCCCAGCTGCGCGAACGGCTCATCCATTTCGCCTCAAGGGCAGCGATGAACATTGAAGGGCTGGGGGAAAAAGTCGTCACCCAGCTGTTTAACGCCGGCCTTGTCCGCGATGTCGCCGATTTGTACCGGCTGACGAAAGAACAGCTTGTCAGTCTAGAGCGGATGGGCGAAAAATCAGCGGCGAATTTGCTGACGGCGATTGAAGCGTCAAAACAAAACTCGCTCGAGCGGCTGTTATTCGGCCTTGGTATCCGTTATGTCGGGGCGAAGGCAGCCCAGCTGTTGGCCGAACATTTCGAAACGATGGAGCGTCTCGAGGCAGCGACAAAAGACGAATTGATGGCCGTGCCGGAGATCGGGGAAAAAATGGCTGACTCGATTACCACTTATTTTTCCCAGCCGGAAGCGGTTGAGTTGTTGAATGAGCTGCGCACCTATGGTGTCAATATGGCATACAAAGGACGGAAACGGACGGCTGAAACGCCAGCCTCATCGGTGCTGGCCGGCAAAACGGTCGTCCTGACCGGCAAACTTGCGTCGATGTCACGAAATGAAGCGAAAGAACAAATCGAGCGGCTCGGCGGTCGTGTCACCGGCAGCGTCAGCCGCAGCACCGACATCGTCATCGCCGGTGAAGATGCCGGTTCAAAGCTCGATAAAGCTCAGCAGCTTGGCATTGAGATTTGGGATGAAACACGATTTTTGCAAGAGATAAGCAGGGAGGAACAATGAAACGAATCTCAATCATTAGCAGCTTGGTTGCCTGCCGTTGGACAAAGCGGGCCCGAAAGCGGCTCGCCGTCCTCGGGCTCGCCTCCTTCTGTTTGTTGTCTGCGTGTGCGCCAAAATTTGACCAAGGCGAAGAAGTTGTGCAAAACAAAGGAAGCAAAGAACAAGAAGCCGTCATTCCAAAATACAACATTTCCGATTCGCATTACCGCGTGGTCTTGCCGTTTAAACCGTCCGGGGCGCGCGGCCAGGTCGTCAACGACTTAAATACGCGCCTTGATGTCGATGAATTTGAGACCGGGCTCATGCGCTTGGCCTCCGAACAATTTTCCCCGGACGATTACTTGTTCCAAGAGGGGCAATATTTGGACGGTGAGACAGTTGGAAAATGGCTCGCCCGGAAGCGGACGAACAATCAGCTAAAAGAAGAGAAAATGAAGCCGGAAGACAACATCGGCTTAAATCCGCCGATCAGCGATACGGGAACGAACGAGCAAAAAAACAAGCAAAGTCCGATTTATTTGGCGAGCATTTTGGAGCACGACTATTTAGTGAAAGTGGACAACGATAAGGTGAAACTCGGCGGTGTTGCCATTGGATTGGCGCTCAACTCCGTTCACTATTACTCGACTGAGCAAGGCTACCCGCGCGAGGTGAAAATCAAAGATGATGTCATTGAACGGGAAGGAAAACAGATTGCCGCCGAGGTGCTAAAACGGCTGCGAAATATAAAAGGGCTTGGCAGTGTACCGATCACGATTGCCTTATACAAGCAAGCGCCGCGCTCGTCTGTCACTCCGGGGCATTTTTTCGCGGTCACCCACGTCGATGAAGGGAGCAGCACGATTGACAAGTGGGAAGCGGTGAACGAGGAATATTACTTATTCCCGTCCGATGAAGCGGAAAAAAATCACCGCGACGATTGGCTGAAATTCAATAATTTTAAATCAGACGTTGAGGACTTTTTCCCGAATTACACCGGCATCGTCGGCAAAGGGCTGTATGTCAACGATCATCTCCAAAAGCTGACGATCAACATAACGATTCCGTTTTATGGTAAAATGGAAGTGATCGGTTTTACGCAATATGTCACCGGCTTAGTAATGGAGAAGTTCCCGGATTACATCACGGTCAACGTTTACATCTCTTCAACCGGCCAGCCAGAAAGTCTTATTGTACGTCAAGCGAAAGTAAACGAGCCGTTTGTGCATATTTATCGATGACAAACCAACCATGGCACGACATCCTCTCCAGATCAGCTGGGGAGGATGTTTTGCTGATATGAAGCGTTTAGAAGGCCGGCGACAAACGATGATGTTTTTCAAGGAGCAGGTTGCTTCACCGCCCTGTTTCTCAAATAGGGAAACCTTGTGTGATCAGCTTCTCGTTTCACGTCATCCGACGTCAGCCAGGAGCGATCGCTGTTTTTCACGAGCCTTCCAAGTCTGTGAACATGGCTGCGGTGATTGTATTCGATCAATGCGCAATCCATAACACTGCGTACCGGTTTCGCCTAACTCACATTTCGCACCCTCCCAACGAAAATCGGGAGGATTTTTTCGTTCCGATGTCGAATGAATCCTTGACACACAAGGAAAGTGAAGGAGTTTTTCTCTCATGAACGTTCAAGTCAAAAAGGTCTGTCATACGGAACGACCAGCGATGGTAAAAAAAGGATAGCCATCGCTCGTCGTGTTGGTCAAAAAGTTATTCTGAAAAACTAAATAAAAAATCCTTTGTTTTGACCTTGTTAGGGTGCGAAATGTGAGGCCTAACATGGAGCGAATCGGTAGAAGCGGCGCTTTGCTTGACGGACGAAGGATTGGTAAAATGATGGTTCAGAGACAGCTTTTTGAGATCGGATGGGAACGGTTGCCTTTGTCATGATGGGATCCAAATGGGGGCGTTTGTTCCAAACATACGCGGGTAAAGGTGTGGATATCAATGAAAGCCATTTGTGTATTTTGTGGATCAAGCTATGGACAGAACGGCAAGTATAAAGAAGCGGCGCGGGAGCTCGGAGCGTTTTTCGCCCGCCGCGGCATTACGCTCATTTACGGCGGCGGAAAGGCCGGGCTGATGGGGGAGGTGGCTGAGGCCGTGCTAAGCCACCAAGGGCGCGTTATCGGGATCATTCCACAGTTTTTGAAAGATCGGGAAGTGGCGCATGATCGGCTGAACGAGTTGTTGGTCGTCGATACGATGCATACGCGCAAGGCGAAAATGAACGAGGCGGCCGACGGGTTTATCGCTCTGCCCGGGGGATACGGAACGTACGAAGAATTGTTTGAAGTGCTCTCGTGGTCGCGCGTCGGCCTTCACCAAAAACCGATCGGCCTACTCAATGTCGACGGCTTTTTCGACCCGCTTCTTGACTTGCTTCGCCATACGGTGCAGCATGGATTTGCCGCTCCACAAGATCTGGAACTGATCGTGAGCGCCGAGGATGTTCCGACGCTGTATGAGCGGATGAGCCTGTTCCGTCATCATCGCGGGCAGCGATGATGACGGATCTTTTAGGCTCCAATGGCGGCCCATTTGATCTCTCATGGCCGATAGAAACGATGGCGCAGGCTGCCGGTGATTCGTCAAGCCGGTGCCTTGTTTACTTCATAGGCGGCGCAAATGCCGGATTCAATCGCTCCTTGAATCCAGCCGTGGTGGGTGGACGCATGTTCGCCGGCAAAATGGACCCTTCCTTCAGGGAGAGCGATATAAGGGGAGAGTTCTGTCACTTGATTCGGTTTCATCATCGTAAAGGCGCCGCCCGAGTACGGATTGCGCACCCAACTATGGCTTGTTCCAGTTTCAAATTCGCGGTACACTTGTTCCCCATGGAGGACGGCTAAGTTTTTGAGCGTGTATTCAAGCCGCTCCTCATCGCTTAAGCTGTCCCACGGGATCGTGTCGTCTTCCCACGTATAGCTCGCTAAGACGACGCCAGGCCCTGCCGTGCCGATGCCTTGGCTCGGATATTGGGTGTATCGAATCGGCAGATCCGACACGGTTTTACCGCCGAACATCCCTTCTTTTTCCCAAAACCTTGTTTTAAACTGGATGCCCGTTTTCGTTGAGCCGGCATAATGCAATTCGCGAATGGCCTTCCATTTGTTCTCGGAAAACGAATGGCGCGGTTCGATGTCGACAAACTGCAAAACCGAAAACGGGATGGTGACGATCACCCGATCGGCGGTGATTTGAAACGGCTGGAAAATCTTCGTATGGGTCGCATGGACGGTGACGTTGTTTGGGGTTTGGACGATTTTTTGCACTTTATGACTAAAGAGAATCTCGTCCTTCAGCTGCGGCAAAAAAGCTTTGGGAAGCTGGTCATTGCCGCCGGCGATTTCATAAAAGCGAATGTTCGGCGTAAACAAGACCATCAGTTCGCGCAACACTTCAAGAAACGACAATTCCGGGAAGCCTTCAAGCGAGAGAACGGCTTTGATCATGTCGATGGCTCCTACCGACAGCCTCGGGCCGAATGGGTTGTAGCGCAAATAGGCGTCCAGCGAATAGCGGTCGAGCCGTTCGATGACAATCGGCCAATGTCGTTCGGGATGTTGTTCAATGAATTGAATGACCGGACGAATGGCCATTTGCAACAGTTCGGAAGCGGTTTTGCCCCGTTCGTGAGGGGCGACGGGAAAGCCGAAGAGATCGGGATGCCGCTCGTATTCGCTCAGGCGCGCTTTGACGCCGCGAAAATAGAAAATGTCGCGCGGGGTGCTGTTGATAAACGGGTGGAGCGGCAAGTTGAATTTTTTGATATATTCCAATGTCAATGGATGGGTGTGCGGGATGCGCATCGCGCCCGCCTCGAGATACTGATCGTCGCGGAAGTCGGAGCGGAGCGTGTAAATTCGGCCGCCGACCCGCCCAGACGCTTCAAGAACGGTGATGCGATGGCCTGCCTGTTTCAACAATGACGCCGCGACAAGCCCAGCCATGCCGGCGCCGATAATGACGACCGTTTTCGGAGCGGATGGTTTCTTTAATCCGTTTCGAATGATCGAGATCATCGTCTCCATTGGCAGCCTCGGAGAAACATACGGATGCGCCACGTGTCCATCCTCCTTTGCCATGGGGCAGCTTCCTTGGATGGAGCTGCGGTTATTCCATCCTATTCAGCGGCAAAGGAGGATATGTGGGGTGTGGTCACAATTCGGAAAAGATATACGTCCCTCCGGCCAGCTCGAGGCGGCGCTGCAGCTTGCTGCCGACGATGCGGCACGCAAACGGCCTTGTCGACGGGGGTTCGTCTGCTTGGTAAAAGCGGAGGCTGACGCCGCCAACCGTTAGTTCGGCATAGGTCCCCGCCTCATCGCGCCCCACATTCGCTGCCGGCAAATCAAACAGCCGACGGTAGCTGTTGACGGCGCGGTCGAGATCAAGCGTATAGATGCTGATGGACGACAGGGAGGGAGATCCGATCGGATGGCGCATGAGCGGCGCCAGCTCGTTCATCCGCACGTCATCGCGCTCGTCCCACTGGATGAAAAACGGGTAGCGGCACGCGCCGTCTGCATCGTCTCGGATAAACAGCATCGACCACGTCAATAACTTGCCGTCATCGCGCTGGCGGCTGCCGGGGAACGGCCCGATCGGAGTGAATCCTTTGCTTTTGAGCTGTGCAGCCAGCTGTTGGATATCGTTCGTTCGAAAGGCAAACTGGGAGAAGCCATTCCCCTCTTGACGGTCAGCGACAAGTTGGGCAATAAGCGGATTTTGGCAGGCGTTCGCTGTCTGCTCATCGGCGATGCCGATCCATTCGATGTAGCTTAGCGGCGCGAAATAGCATAACGCGTTATACGTTCCCCATGCCTCATGGCGGCCGCCATGGGAGGTCGTAAACCCTAATTGCTCAAACGCTGCTTTCGCTTGTTCGGGGCGCTCGGTTAAATGAACGAGATGGTCAAACGCGACGTTCATGGCGGCGAACTCCTTCTGTATTGGGAATAGATGAGCGGAACAGCATTTCTTTAAGCTTGTAGATGATGCGTTCGTTATCGACGGTGCGATGGGCGATAAAATTCAAGTCCAGCTTGATGTCTTCGATTTGGGCAGCCAATTGCTCATAGCGGGAATCCATTTTCTGTTCGAGGCGGTCCACCGTTTGTTTCAATGAGGCAAATTCTTGGTGAAGATGGTGGACATCGGCGGCGAGAGCTTCTAGTTTGGCGTCTGTTTCGTCTTGGCGGTGGAGAAGAGCGGCCACGATGCCGTTCAATTCCTTTTGCCCGGCGCGAAGCGAATCTTGTTCTTGGCTCAGACGCTGTTGTTCCAAGCGGATTTCCTGCTGTTCTTTTCGGATTTCCTGCTGTTCTTTTCGGATTTCCTGCTGTTCTTTTCGGATTTCTTGCTGTTCTTTTCGGATCTCTTGTTGTTCTTTTCGGATTTCTTGCTGTTCTCTCCGAATTTCTTGTTGCTCTTTCCGAATTTCTTCTTGTTCGTGGCGAATGGCGATTTGTTCTCGCTCGAGCCGCTCTTGGCCTTCTACGAGCTTTTGCAGCGTGCCATCCATGGCGCTTAGGCGGTCGAGCACTTGGGCGAGCAAAGCGTCACTCATCGTCATGATCCCCCCTTTTTCGTCTGTTATGGCCATTATAGTACATACGTTCGGGGTTGTCAATCAAGAAAATTTGAACATCCATGGCGGACAAACTCCTTCATATTCCTTGTTTGTCAACGGTTTACTCCATATCGATGCCCAACAATCCTCCCGGTTTTTGTCAGTAGCATCTAAAATATGAGATGTTCACATGGAAGCAAATACGTTTGGCAATGAGATGAAGAGTTTTGGAAAAATATAGGGGGAATCGTTTCATCTTTATAGTGCACTTGCACTTGGTGAAACTTTTGATCTTGCAAGGCATATTTTTCGACGGTCTCATGAACCGGATCGACAATCCAGTATTCTCTGACACCAGTTTGTTCATAGTTGTGAAACATTTGCATCGCGAATATGTAGATTGATTCTCGCCCAGAACACGCGGCAACTGTTGCTTCATTCGATGAAAGTTTGGTATCATCATGGTATTGTGATAGGTCGAACTCGTTGGAGGTGAAACTATGTCGCGAATTTCCATTGACCAAGTCAAACACGTCGCCGACCTAGCGCGGTTGGCGATTACGGAGGAAGAGGCGGAGATGTTTACGAAACAGCTTGATGCCATCATTACGTTTGCCGAGCAGTTGAATGAGCTGGATACGGAAAACGTACCGCCGACATCGCACGTGCTTGATATGAGAAACGTGATGCGCGAGGATATTCCAGAACCGGGGCTGCCGCGCGAAGAAGTGTTGAAAAACGCGCCAGATCAGCAAGACGGCCAGTTCCGTGTGCCGGCCATTTTAGAGTAAGGAGGGGGATTTATGTCGCTTTTTGACCATTCCGTGTCAGAATTACATACGTTGCTGAAGAAAAAAGAAGTGTCGATTTTCGATTTAGTCGACGAATCGTACCGCCGCATCGATGAAGTGGAAGAGAAAGTGCAAGCGTTTTTAACATTAAATGAAGAACAGGCGCGGGCGAAAGCGAAAGAGTTGGATAACCAGCTCGCCAAAGGCGAAGAAACGAACCCGCTGTTCGGCTTGCCGATCGGCATTAAAGACAACATCGTCACAAAAGGGCTGCGTACGACATGCGCCAGCAAAATTTTGTACAACTTTGACCCGATTTACGACGCCACTGTCATGGAGCGGTTGAATGCCGCAGGGACGATCACGATCGGGAAGTTGAACATGGACGAGTTCGCCATGGGCTCGTCGACGGAAAACTCCGGGTTTCAGCTGACGCGCAACCCGTGGGACTTAGAGCGCGTTCCGGGCGGTTCCAGCGGCGGTTCGGCGGCGGCGGTGGCGGCCGGCGAAGTGCCGTTTGCGCTCGGCTCGGATACGGGCGGTTCGATCCGCCAGCCGGCAGCGTTTTGCGGGGTTGTTGGCTTGAAGCCGACGTACGGACGCGTCTCGCGCTTCGGGCTTGTTGCGTTTGCGTCGTCGCTGGACCAAATCGGCCCGATTACGCGCACGGTCGAAGACAACGCGTATGTATTGCAAGCGATCGCGGGCGTCGACCCGATGGATTCGACTTCAGCGAACATTCCAGTGCCGAACTATGTGGAGGCGTTAACGGGCGATATCAAAGGGTTGAAAATCGCTGTGCCGAAAGAATATTTAGGTGAAGGCGTCGATGAAGGCGTGCGCCAGTCAGTGCTTGCTGCGCTCAATGTGCTCGAGAAACTTGGAGCGGCGTGGGAAGAAGTGTCGCTGCCGCATTCAAAATACGCCTTGGCGACGTACTATTTGCTCGCTTCGTCCGAGGCATCAGCGAACTTGGCTCGCTTTGACGGCGTCCGCTACGGCTATCGGACGGACAACGCGAAAAACTTGATCGATATGTATAAACTGACGCGAAGCGAAGGGTTTGGGGCGGAGGTCAAGCGCCGCATTATGCTCGGGACGTTCGCGTTAAGCTCGGGCTATTACGATGCGTATTACAAAAAAGCGCAAAAAGTTCGGACGTTGATCAAGCGCGACTTCGAAAACGTATTTGAACGATATGACGTCATCATCGGCCCGACAACGCCGACGCCAGCGTTTCAAATCGGCGAGAAAACGAGTGATCCGCTGACGATGTACATGAACGACATTTTAACGATTCCAGTCAACCTTGCGGGTGTACCGGCGATTTCCGTGCCGTGCGGCTTTGTCGATGGCTTGCCGGTCGGCTTGCAAATTATCGGCAAGCACTTTGATGAAAGCACCGTCTACCGCGTCGCCCACGCTTTTGAACAAGCGACCGACTACCATAAGCAAAAACCGGTGTTGTAAGGGGGGGTTAGGTGATGAACTTTGAAACGGTCATCGGACTTGAGGTGCACGTCGAGCTGAAAACGAAATCGAAAATTTTCTCCAGCAGCCCGAACGCGTTCGGCGCGCCCCCGAACACGCAAACGAACGTCATTGACTTAGGGTATCCAGGCGTGCTGCCGGTGTTGAACCGACAGGCGGTCGAGTTTGCGATGAAAGCGGCGATGGCGTTAAACTGCGAAATCGCGACCGAGACGAAATTCGACCGCAAAAACTACTTTTATCCGGACAACCCGAAAGCGTACCAAATTTCGCAATACGATCAGCCGCTTGGCCGAAATGGCTGGATTGAAATTGAAGTAAACGGAAAAAAGAAAAAAATCGGCATCACCCGCATCCATCTCGAAGAAGACGCCGGCAAGCTGACGCATACGGGCGACGGCTATTCGCTCGTGGATTTTAACCGTCAAGGGACGCCGCTCATTGAGATCGTCTCCGAGCCAGACATCCGCTCGCCGGAAGAAGCGTACGCCTACTTGGAAAAATTAAAAGCGATCATCCAATATACCGGCGTTTCCGACTGCAAAATGGAAGAAGGATCGCTCCGCTGCGACGCCAACATTTCGCTCCGGCCGATCGGATCGGACCAATTTGGCACGAAAACGGAGTTGAAAAACTTAAACTCGTTCAACTTCGTCCGCATGGGGCTCGAGTACGAAGCGAAGCGGCAGGAGAAAATTTTGCTCTCGGGCGGCGTCATCCGTCAAGAAACGCGGCGCTTTGACGAAGCGACAAAAACGACCATCCTCATGCGCGTCAAAGAAGGCTCGGAAGACTATCGCTACTTCCCGGAGCCGGACTTGGTCATGCTTTATATTGACGACGAATGGAAAGAGCGCGTCCGCGCCTCGATTCCGGAGCTGCCGGACGCCCGTCGGAAGCGGTATATCGAGGAATGGGGCTTGCCGGAATACGACGCCAAAGTGCTCACCTTGACGAAAGAAATGGCCGACTTCTTTGAAGCGACCGTCGCCAACGGCGCCGACCCGAAACTGGCGTCCAACTGGCTTATGGTCGAAGTATCTGGTTACTTAAACGCCGAGCAAAAAGAGCTCCATGACATCGCCTTGACGCCGGAAAGCTTGGCTAGGATGATCAAGCTGATCCAAAACGGCACGATTTCGTCGAAAATCGCGAAAAAAGTGTTCAAAGAGCTTGTTGAAAAAGGCGGCGACCCGGAGAAAATCGTCAAAGAAAAAGGGCTCGTGCAAATTTCCGACGAGGGAGCGCTGCGCAAAATCGTGCTCGAAGTGCTCGACGCCAACCCGCAATCGGTGGAAGACTTCAAAAACGGCAAAGACCGCGCGCTTGGCTTCCTCGTCGGCCAAGTGATGAAAGCAACGAAAGGACAAGCCAACCCGCCGCTTGTCAACAAGCTGCTCATCGAAGAAATCAACAAGCGGTAACTCATCGGACAAGCCTGCGATTCGCAGGCTTGTTTCGTTCATTGATTTTTTAGACTTTTGAAAAAACTTGATTGACATCCCCTGATCGGAATGGTAGATTTTTATATAAAACTAGTTGGATATCAACACCAAGAGGAGCGGGAGAGGAAGAAACCAAACCGAGGGGGAGGAAAACGATGAGCAATGAACGCACATTCCGCCCGGAAACGCTCGCCATCCACGCCGGGCAAAAACCGGATGGGGAAACGGGCGCGCGGGCCGTGCCGATTTACCAGACGAGTTCGTATGTCTTCCGCGACAGTGAGCACGCGGCCAATTTGTTTGGATTGAAAGAGGAAGGATACATTTATACGCGCATTATGAATCCGACGAACGATGTGCTTGAAAAGCGAATCGCGGCGTTAGAAGGTGGCGTTGGGGCGCTCGCGCTCTCATCGGGGCAGGCGGCGGTGTTTTATTCGCTCATCAACATCGCCTCAGCGGGCGATGAAATCGTGTCATCTTCGTCCATTTACGGCGGCACGTACAACTTGTTCGCCCATACGCTGCGCAAGTTTGGCATTACGGTGAAGTTTGTCGATCCGTCCGATCCGGAAAACTTCGAAAAAGCTATTACTGACAAAACGAAAGCAGTGTTTGCCGAAACGATCGGCAACCCGAAAAACGATGTGCTCGACATCGAAGCGGTCGCCGCCATCGCCCATCGCCACGCCATTCCGCTCATTGTCGACAACACGGTCGCCAGCCCGTACTTGCTGCGGCCGATTGAATTCGGCGCCGATATCGTCGTCCATTCAGCGACGAAGTTTATCGGCGGCCACGGCAATTCGATCGGCGGCGTGATTGTGGACAGCGGCAAGTTTGACTGGAAAGGAAGTGGCAAGTTTCCGGAGTTCACCGAACCTGACCCAAGCTACCACGGGCTGGTGTATGTCGATGCCGTCGGCGAAGCGGCGTACATCACGAAAGCGCGCATTCAGCTGTTGCGCGACTTAGGGGCGGCGCTGTCGCCGTTTAATGCGTTTTTGCTGTTGCAAGGGTTGGAGACGCTTCACTTGCGGATGCAGCGCCATAGCGAAAACGCCCTCGCCGTTGCGAAGTTTTTGGAAGCGGAAGAGGCTGTCGAATCGGTCAGCTATCCAGGGCTTCCAAGCCATCCGTCGCATGAGCTGGCGAAAAAGTATTTGCCAAACGGGCAAGGAGCGATCGTCACCTTTGAAATCAAAGGCGGCGTCGAAGCCGGGAAAACATTGATCGACTCGGTCAAGCTGTTCTCGCACTTGGCCAACATCGGCGATTCGAAATCGCTCATCATCCACCCGGCCAGCACAACGCACGAGCAGCTGAGCCCGGACGAACAGCTGTCCGCCGGCGTCACCCCGGGCCTTGTCCGCCTGTCCGTCGGCACCGAAGCGATTGACGACATTTTGGACGACTTGCGCCAAGCCATTCGCCAAAGCCAGACGGTGGGGGTGAAATAGTTAGGAAGGAAGAAGCCACCCGGCGAGCGGGTGGCTTTCAAAGTGCGGGGGTTGTATATGGAAAGCGTTTGACGATTGTTCTTCCTCCGAATATGCGTTCCCTACTCGCATGGCTTGAGGGAGAGATTCATTAGTATTGATGCCAGCCTGTTCCGGCCGTTCCGAGATGGAAGGGCAGAGGCGCGGTGTTCGCATTTTTGCTGGGACGGCGCCAAAGGGCTGATCACAGCCCTTTGGGTGTCACTTTCTTTTCTATTTTTCGCAGCAACCAGTCGAAGGCAATCGCCAATATGGCGGCTGGGATGGCGCCGGCGAAAATCAAGTTTTTGTCGGCGATGCGCAAGCCGCGGTCGATCAAGTCGCCAAGCCCGCCGGCGCCGATAAACGTCGCCAAAGCGGCGACGCCGATCGTCAGCACCGTCGCGGTGCGCACGCCGGCCATAATGACGGGAAGCGAGAGGGGAAGCTCGACCATCCATAAAATTTGCCGCGATGTCATCCCCATCCCTCGTCCGGCATCAACGAGCGCCGGGTCGACGCCAAGAATGCCGGTGTACGTGTTGCGCAAAATCGGAAGCAAGGCATAAAGCGTCAAGGCGATGATCGCCGGCAGTTTGCCGATGCCGAAAATCGGCAGCATAAACCCAAGCAGCGCCAAGCTCGGAATCGTTTGGATGATGGCGGCGATGCCGATGATTGGCTCGGCGAGTTTGCGATACCGTGTCAACGCGACGCCGAGCGGCACAGCCACCGCGATGGCAATGCCCATGGCAATCGCGGATAACAGTACGTGCTCTTGAAAAGCGATCCAAATCTCTTCTCGTCGCTCAATAAACGTTCGCAATAATTCCATTGTATCCCTCCTTGGTGAAAAAGCAGCGGCCCCGTTCATCGTCGTCTTCCTTATTGAAAAAACGGTGACAGATGGGCCGCCGCTGTCATGGTATCCCTCTTTGGTGAAAAAGAGGCGGCGAGCCAACCGCCTCCTTGTCATCAGCGGAATTCAGCCGCCAATGGGGGCCTCGTCGTATTCTGAAGGGGAAGTTGCGTCCACACCGACCAGCTGCCAACGGGCGAATCGTTTCTGATCGCCTGCTTTTCAGACGAGCGGCTATCGAGCCAATCACACCCGATTCGCTTTTGATGTGCGGCCGTCTTCCATCCGTCCACAAGACTAGAAGATTGGTGAAAAACAGCTGGTTCCCCTGACCGATGAGTGAACATGTGAAAAATAGGACCGATGCATCAGAGTTTTTCTAGTTGAGAAATGACATTGCAAAGCCGTATCTAGGATTAAATCCCCAGCCTCCTAGAAGGTTGGTGAAAAACAGCTGGTTCCCGTGGCCGATGAGTGAACATGTGAAAAGCAGGACCGATGTTGCAAGGTTTTTTATTTGAGAAATGATATTGTGAAGCGGCATGCTCCCGTAAATCACCGGGCCTCTGGGGAGAACCGGCCCCCCTCTGCCCTTGGTTGATGTCTTTATGCGTGCTGCTGGAACGTCCACTCAGCGAGCGCGCGCATCATGCTGGAGCGCGTAATGCCGCCGACAAGGCGGTCGCCATCGAGCACCGGAATGATGCGCACGTCCGGGTCTTGGAACAAGGCGGCGACGTCTGTCACATCCGCTTCTTTTTGTAATGTCGTCACATCGTAATCGGCGATGTCGGCGACAAGCAAATGTTCCTCATTGTATCGTTGCTCGATTTGTTTGAGCGTCACGATGCCAAGAAACGATTGCTTTTTATCGACGACGACCAAACTGTCGACCTTTCGCGCCTTCATCAGCCGGAACGCTTCAGCCAAGCCGCGCCGCGGTGCGATCGTGGCGACGGCATCGGACATTAAATCTTCCGCTGTCGGCACGGCTGTCTGGCGGGTCAGCAAACGGTCTTCACCAATAAACTCGCGGACAAAGGAGTTCGCCGGCCGCCGAAGCATTTGGTCCGGCGTCGCAAACTGGACGACTTCCCCGTCTTTCATCAGCGCGATCCGATCGGAGATTTTAATCGCCTCGTCCATATCGTGGGTGACAAAGACGATCGTTTTATGAATCTCCTCTTGCAAGCGGACGATGTCATCTTGCAGCTGTTCGCGGCTGATCGGGTCGAGGGCGCTGAACGGCTCATCCATCAAAATAATATCCGGTTCCGCGGCCAACGCGCGGACAACGCCAACGCGCTGCTGTTGGCCGCCGCTGAGCTCTGACGGGTAGCGGTGCTTGAACGTCGATGGATCCAAGCCGACGAGGTCAAGCAACTCATCGACCCGCTTTTCATAGGCGCTTTTTTCCCATTTTTTCAGCTTCGGCACGAGCGCGATGTTTTCCGCGATCGTCATATGCGGAAACAACCCGATTTGCTGGATGACGTAGCCGATGTTGCGCCGCAGTTCGACCGGATCAAGCGCAGAAATGTCTTGCCCATCGATATATACGGTTCCCGACGTCGGCTCGATCAACCGGTTGATCATTCGCATCGTCGTCGTTTTTCCGCAGCCGCTCGGTCCGATGAGGGCGACAAGCTCGCCTTTACGGATTTCAAGATTGATATTTTTTAAGGCGACAAATCCATCCTCATACTGTTTTGTGACGTTTTCAAATCGAATCATCCACATTCCTCGCTTTCTAGTCGATCAGTCCTTCCGATTTCAAAAAGTCTATCGCCACTTCGCGCGGCCGTTTTCCTTCCAAATTCACTTCGCCGTTCAGTTCCATCATTTTTTCGTCCGTTAAGATGTTGGCCAATTTGTTTAATGCTTCCTCAAGTCCTGGGTTGGCGTCCAACACGTCTTGACGGATGATCGGCACGGCGTGGTACGGCGGGAAGTAATGTTTATCGTCTTTGAGCACGACGAGATCATATTTTTTGATGCGGGCATCCGTCGTGTAGGCTGTGATGACGTCAATCTCCCCGTTTTTCGCCGCTTCGTATTGCAAGTCCGGATCGATGTTGACCGTTTTTTTGAACTGGAATCCGTACGTATCGACAAGCCCGTCATAGCCGTCGCTTCGCTCAAAAAACTCGGCGTCTGACCCAAAGGTGAGGGAAGACGAATGATTCACTAAATCAGAGTACGTTTTGACCCCGAGCTTTTCGGCAAGGTCTCTTCGCATCGCCAATGCGTACGTATTGTTAAATCCGAGTGGTTTGAGCCAAGCGATGTTGTATTTTTCCTTATATAACTTCTTCGTTTCATTATAGATTTGTTCGGGCGTTTTTGCGGGATCGTACGGCTGTTTTAAAATGTTTAAATACCCTGTTCCCGTGTACTCGACGTACATGTCGACGTCTCCGTTTTCAATGGCTTGCTGCAGCATAAAGGCGCCGCCTAGACTGTCCCTCACTTCCACGTCCAAATCGGTGTTGGCCTTCACATACTCAGCCAATAAATGCGTCAAAATCACCTGCTCGGTAAATTTTTTTCCGCTAATCACAATGTGCCCTTTCGCATCACGTTTCTCGCTGCAGGCGGCCAGTCCGAACACAAGCCCGACAGCGAGCAATAACATGAACCATTTACGCAAAACGATTCCTCCTTTTTTGGATAATATCACAAGAGGGGAAAAAGCGGCCAAACGACGCAGAGGGATGAAAAAGCGTCACAATAAAGAGGATAACGCAATTTGGGTGCAGCTGGCAAATTTGGTATCAGCCGATCTATCCGCCTGTCGCCTGCTCTCGCCGTGAGAGGTGTTCTCTCCTCATCGATGCTTACAAATGCTCGGGAATGCTCTCGAATTCTCCAGAATACTCCGAATTCGAGAGGTTCGGGTTGAATAGGAGGAAAAAACCGGCTGCGGTAAGCGGCCGGATCCATCGAAACGAGTGGGTTCATGATCTGTTGAGGAATCATCTTACGCATGGACGAGGTGGTGAAGAATGCTTTCGGTTTTGAAGACGCGGGCGTTGAGGACGTGCAGTCCCGCTTCATGTTCGGCGAGAGCCGGCAGCACCTTGTCTTCGCGGATCGATGTGACGTGGGTGAGGTCGCCTTTCATTTGGTGGAGGTCGTTAGCCATCGCCTCATAGTTCGCGGTCAGCCCTTCCTGCCCATGGCGAAGCGCTTCGGCAACCGCCTTCGTTTCCGCCGTGCGCTTGTAAAGCAAATCGATGCGCTGTTCGGGCGTGGTCGTCCGCTCCTTCAATTGGGCGAATTGCTGCTCAAGAGCGCTCGCCCGTTCATTCAACTGGGCGACTTGTGTCTCAAGAGCGGTCGTTCGTTCATTGAGCTGGGCGACTTGCGTCTCAAGAGCGCTCGTCCGCTCATTGAGTTGGGCGACTTGCGTCTCGAGGGCGCTTGTTCGTTCATTGAGCTGGGCGACTTGTCCCTCTAAAGCGCCGACTCGCCGTTTGAGCGACTCGGCTGCCGTGCGCGTTGCTTTCACCTCATGCAAAATTTTTCGCAACAGCGCCTCCATGTCGATTCACCTCCTTTTGGTCTCTATTTTACAAAAAAAGCGCATGGATGGCGGGAAAAATTCGGAAAATAGCTTTCACTAGCAAAAGAAAGAACCACACCTTACAATAATGAGTAGAAAAAGGAGAGGCGAAGGTGGACGAGGATGGATGCTTCTTGGTTGAAGCCAATTGTCGAAACAAAGTATTTGTCGGCGGAAAATGCGCACCGTTACCGCGCGATTTTGCGGTATTTCTACATTCAGCACGAACGGATGCGGCAATATTTGTTCCCTGAAGAAGTGTATGCGTTTTTGAAACAGCATAACGAATTTGCCGATTATACTGAGGATGATTTGCAGCAAGACCTCGATCAGCTTGTCAAATGGAACAATTTGATCGCCCGTCAAGAGACTTCTCATGTACGGACGATCGAGGAGTTTAAGAAAAAACGCTTTCGCTATCAATGCAGCCCGTACACAGTGGAAATAGAGCGAATGATTCGCACGCTCGAACAGTTGGGCGACTCGTTCGGCGGTTCGCTCGAGAAAACGCGGTTTGACCGTCTGTACGCATCCCTTTCCCGCATGGAAACGATCATTTCTGCCAATTTCCAAGAAAAACCAGATGAAATACACCAAGTGTGGGAGGAGACGTTTGATTATTTCAAAAAAATCATTCACCATTCGGCCGATTATATCGCCTATTTGCATAGCGAAAATTTGGAAGAACGGATGACGGCGGAATCGTTTCTCGTTTACAAGGAACAATTTACCGCCTATTTGCGTGATTTTATCGTCGCTTTACAGAAGACGTCGATGCAAATTGAGCGGCTGTTGGAAGACCTTCCAGACGAAGGGGTGAACCGGTTCATTGAGTACGTAGTCGATTATGAGCGGTCGATTCCACGCTTTGTCGACAGCGCTCCGTCGCGCGCCGAATGCATCGAAGAAAAGCGCGAGACGTGGCGCAGTTTGCGCGAATGGTTTTTAGGTCGGGACGGCCACGAAAGCGAGCTGGCGTTTTTGCAGCATCAGACGAACGAAGCGATTCGTCGCTTGACGCGCATCGTGCAGCGGCTTGGTGAGCGGCATCATCACTTTCGCAGCCGCAAAGGCGATTATTTGCACTTGGCGAGCTGGTTTTCGAAGCTGTCCTCGATCGAAGAGGCGCACTGTTTGTCGGCGGTCGTGTTCGGCTGCTTCCATACGAAACATCTGATCGCAGACAATGAGGCGACAGATGATATGTATCGCGATGTTTGGGAAGAG
This sequence comes from Geobacillus uzenensis, assembly GCF_002217665.1. Lineage (NCBI taxonomy): Bacteria > Bacillati > Bacillota > Bacilli > Caryophanales > Anoxybacillaceae > Geobacillus > Geobacillus uzenensis. The sequence continues at coordinate 182,341 of NZ_NEWL01000009.1, read as the reverse complement.
GCGCCGATGGAATGGGTGACGAAACCGCGCGTGCGCCATTATGGAGAAAAGAAGAAACCGCAGGCGATCGAGGAGAAAAAGCGGGAAAAAGAAGAAGCGCGCCGCCGCTATTTGGAGGAGAAGGCACGCGAGGAAGCCGAACTGAAACAGCTGGTGAAAGACGGAAAAATCGTGCTGGCCGAACTCGGCGAAGTGACCCCGTACGTACGGAAGACGTTGCTCGCCTGGATCGCCAAAGCGATGGGGAAAGAACAGCCAACCGTGAAAACGGAGAACGGCTGGAACATCCGCATTGTTCGTCGGGACGACACGATTTGCCTTCATGCTGAAGACGGAACGCTTGTGATGCCCAACTACGAAATCGAAGTGATGGCGGAAGGAGGAAGTGAAGATGGAGACGGCGTTTGATGACAAAGCAAAAGAAGCGTTGGCGGCGCTATTTGAACAATTTTGGATCGTCCGCGACGCCGACCCGGAACGGTATCAGCTTGTCCGCGAACGCGAACACGTGCTCAAAAGATACGTCGAGGAGAAGTTCGGCTACCGTTTGATCGTGCACCGGCATTTCGCGAAGCTCGAAAAAATTCCGGCTGAGCCGGAGCCGTGGATGGGGATTCCGTCGTTTCAAGAGCCGCTCGACTATGCGCTGTTTTGCTGCTTGATGGCGTATGTTGAAAGCAAGGCGGTTGAGGAAAAATTTTTGCTTTCCGATGTATGCGAGGAAATCCGCGCTATGTATCCGGGCGATGTGCCGGTCGATTGGACGAACTATTCGCAGCGGCGCGCGCTCATTCGTGTGCTGAAAACAGCGGAACAAATCGGACTGATCCGCCGGATGGATGGAGAGATCGAAGCGTTCGCGCAACATGCGGACGAAGAAGCGCTTTATGAAGTGCCGGTGTTGGCGCGCTACTTTATGCGCACATATCCGAAAGACTTGCTGCAATATACGTCGATTGATGAACTGTTGGCGGAAGAATGGAAAGCAGCGCCGCAAGATTACCGGCGCCATCGTCTGTACCGGAAGCTGTTTTTATCACCGGCTGTACACCGAACAGAAGGCGACGAGCAAGATTTTTATTACTTGCGCAACTTCCGGCATCGGCTGCGTGAGGATATTGAGTCCCATACGCCGTTTCGATATGAGCTGTACAAAAACGTCGCCATGTTGACGATTCCGGAACGGCAGGCGCCGTATACGCTCTTTCCCGATCTAAAAGGGACGTCTGACATCATCCTTCATTTTGCCGCCGTCGTCCGCGAGCGGTTGGCGTCCTTTCCGCCGGACGAGTACGGGCGCCTTTGGCTGACGCCGGCGCAGTTTTCTGAATCGCTCGCCGATACGAAGCGTCGCTACGAAGCTGGATGGGGGAAGACGCATCGCGAAGCATCGCTTGCGGAGTTAGCCCGCGAGGTGTTGGCGGAGCTGAAAGCATGGCGAATGGCAGACACGGATCCCGAGACGGGCATGGTCGTCCTCTACCCGCTCCTTGGGCGGCTGTGCGGGCGATACCCGGACGATTTTCAAGCGAAAGAGAGGGAACTATGATGGCGGATCGGTGGATGTTGCATCGCGCGGGATTGATCAATTTCTGGTATTATGATGAACAATATTTTCATTTTGCTGACGGAAAGTTGTTTTTGCGCGGAAGCAATGGAGCGGGCAAATCGGTGACGATGCAAAGCTTGATCCCGGTGCTGCTTGACGGGAAAAAGACGCCCGACCGGCTCGATCCGTTCGGTTCGCGGGCGCGGCGAATGGAAGATTACTTGCTCGGGGAAAAAGATGTCGTCAACCGCGATGAGCGGACCGGCTATTTGTTTCTCGAATATAAGCGGACCGAAACCGATCAATATCTCACGACCGGCATCGGCTTGCGAGCGAAACGGCAAAAAAATCTCGACTTTTGGGGCTTTGTCATTTTGGACAACCGCCGCATCGGCCATGATGTTGACTTGTACAAAAAAGAAAAAACGGGCGAGAAAATTCCTTTGACAAAGCGCGAGCTCGCCGATGCGCTCGGCGCCGGGGGAACGGTGGTCGAGACGCAAAAAGAATATATGGAGCTCGTCAATAAGCATGTGTTTCGCTTCGAATCGCTCGAGGCGTTTCAAGAGTTGATCGAGCTGTTGATTCAATTGCGAAGCCCGAAATTATCGAAAGATTTCAAGCCGACGGTGATTTACGAAATTTTGGAAAGCGCATTGCCGCCGTTAACCGATGAGGAATTGCGCCATTTGTCCGAGACGATTGAAAATATGGACCAAGCAAAGCAGCAGCTGGAGCAGCTCGAGCGCGATGCGCGGGCGCTCAAGCGGCTTTGCGACCATTACCGTCATTACAATGAATATATGATTGCCGAAAAAGCCGTGGAATACGAGAAAGCGGTCCAACGAGCCGAACAGCTCGCCGCTGAGCAGCGAGCAAGGTCAGAAGAGGAGAACAAAGCGCGGCAGCGGCTCGATGAGCTGGATGAGGAGATCACCCGCCTCGGCCGGGAAGAAGACGTGTTGCGTGAACGGGAAGTGGAGCTTGCGGGCCATGAAGTCTTTCAACAAGCCGAAAAGCACGAAGAGTTAAAGGAACAGCAGCGCGACCTAGCGAGGCGGCGGGAGCGGCAAGAGCAGGTAATCGAAGAGAAGGAGCGGCTTGAACGGCAGCGCCGCCATCAAATCGATGAGGCGGAAGCGCGCCTCGATGAGCTGGAACGGAAGGTAGAAGAAACGCTGGCGCAGTTGCGCGCCGACGCGGACGAAGGGGCGTTTGCCGGCCATGAAGTGAATGAAGACGATTTTTTCCGTCATCATCACCAACAGCGTGAGTTTCCGTTTACGGTTTGGAAGCAGGAAGCGGACCGCCATGCGGAACGACTCGAAGCGCTCGCCGACCTTTGGCGGCGTCATGAAGGCCTGCAAGCGCGCTATGAAGAAGCAAGCAAAGAAGCGGGCGAACTGCAGCGGGAAGTTGACGAATGGCGGCATCAATACCGGAAATGGGACGAACTGCTTGACCAAGAAAAAGAGCGGTGGGAACAAGCGGTGCTCGTTTGGCTGGAGCGCGGCGGCGTCACGGTGGACGAAGCGCGCATTCAGACGTTTTTGCGACAGACGGACGGCTTGTATGATCAATATTCCATCGATGACCTCAAGCAGCCGTTCACGGCGGCGTATTATGATGCCGTCGGGAAGAAAAACGATGAAAAATGGCGGCTTGAACACGAAATGCGCTTGCTTGGCGACCAGCTCGCCGAGCGCGACCAGGAGCTTCGCCATTGGCAGATGGAACAAGACCCAGAACCGGAACGCGATCCACAGACGGACGCCATGCGCGCAGAGTTGGAGCAACAAGGAGTTGTTTCCGTTCCGCTGTATGCGGCAGTCGAATTTTTCGACCATGTGCCCGAGCCTGTCCGCGAGCGGATCGAATCGGCGCTCGCCCATGCCGGACTGCTCGACGCGCTGATCATTGACCGCGATATGGCGGTGACGTATGACCGGGTGCTCGTCCCGAACCCGGTGCATATGGCGCATACGTTGGCCGATTATCTCCAGCCAGATGCAGATGTGCCTGTCGCTGCGGAGCGAATTGATGCCGTGCTTCGCAGTATCGTCATTGCCGATGAGGCGCAAGACAGTGGCATGACGCTTAATGAAGCCGGACGCTATGCGCTTGGTCTCGTGCTCGGTCATGCGCCCGCCCGCGAGCGCGCCATGTTCATCGGCCGCGCGGCAAGGCGGCGGTGGCGGATGGAGAAGATCGCTTCATTGGAAGAGGAGATCGCTTCCTTGCGGCAAGCGCTTGACCGCCTGCAGGCGGAACACAAAGCGGTGGAAGCTCATATAGCCGCATTGGCGGAGTGGTTTGCCGCCTTTCCATCGGACCGCGATGTGCGCGCGGCGTTTGAGGAACGGGAGGAAGCGCGCCGCCGCGCGGAAAGCAAAGAGCGCGACTGGCAGCGGCAACAAGAAAAAGTATCCCGTCTCGCTCGCGAGTGGCAGCACCTCAAGCAAACGTTGCGCGAGCAATCGGCAGGGCTTGACGTGGCGTTTTCCGTGGAAGGATGCGATCGAGCCCGCTTGGCGATGAAATCGTATCTCCGCTTTTTGCATGAACTGGAAGTGCATGTTCGAGAAGCGCTCTATGTCGCGGCGATGATCACCCAGCAGCGCGAGCAGCTGCAGGAGCTTCGCGACGACATCGATGAGGCCAAAGGGGAGCGGAATCGCCTGCTCGATGAAGACGAACGTCTGGCGCTCCGCATGGCCGAGATCGAACGAACGCTCCAACAAATGGGGGCGGATGACATTCGCGCGGAAATCGCCCGCGTGCGGGAGCGGCTTAACACCCTGCGCGAGGCAGTTCCGCGTCTAGTCAACGAGCGGGCGCGGACCGAGCAGCGCCTTGCGCGTCTTGCCGAAGAACGGGAACAAGGAGAGAAACGGGAAACGTTCGCTCGCGAGCTGGCCGCCGCATGGGAGCAGGCCTTTGCCCGTGAAGCGGCGCTCAAGTTGGTGGAGCTGGACCGTTCGCGCCCGCTTCGCGAGCAGGCGAGCGAAGCGAAACAGCGGTATGGGGGAACATTGAAAGACAGCCGCTCTTCGCTGCTGGCTCGGCTGAACACAATCTTTTTCCAAGAATCATCCAATTTGACCGAATACCGGGCGACGTTCGAATCGCTGCCGTTCGAGGAGAAAGAATGGAGCACCGCGGCGCCGGACGACGAAATGGCGATGAAAGCAGTTGATTGGCGGGAAAAACAAGAGCGAAACGTCATTTTCCTTGACTACAAAGGGCAGCGTGCCACGCCGTCTGTCGTCTTGGCGGAAGTTGAGCGGGAAATCGCGTTGCAGCACGAGTATATGAAAGAACAAGACCGGGAACTGTACGAGGAAGTCATTTTAAAGTCGGTCGGCCGCATTTTGCGCAGCCGCATCCAACGCGCGGAGCGATGGGTGAACGACATGAACAAGCGGATGAGCGAAATCGATACGTCATCGAGCCTCGTTCTATCCATTCAATGGAAGCCGAAAACGGCGGAGACGGAAGACGAGCTCGATACGAAAGAGCTGGTGGGGTTGCTGCGGATGGATTCACGGCTACTCAAGGAGGAAGATTTGCAGCGGGTGACGAACCATTTCCGCTCGAAAATCGCCCGCGCCCGCGAACTGCTTGAGGAACGCGGCCAAGGCAATACGCTTCATCAAATTATAAAAGAAGTGCTCGACTATCGGAAATGGTTTTCGTTTACCCTCTACTATGAAAAAGAACACGAACCGAAGCGCGAACTGACAAATCAGCGCTTTTATCGGTTCAGCGGCGGGGAAAAAGCGTTGGCGATGTACATTCCGCTGTTTGCGGCGGCGTATTCACGCTATCAAGAAGCAGGCGATGATGCGCCGTACATCATCTCGCTTGATGAAGCGTTCGCCGGCGTCGATGAAAACAACATCCGCATGATGTTCGGCCTTGTTGAACAGCTCGGCTTTAATTACATCATGAACTCGCAGGCGCTTTGGGGTGACTACGACACCGTGCCGGCCCTGTCGATTTGCGAGCTCGTCCGTCCGCGCAATGCACCGTTTGTCACCGTCATCCAGTATTATTGGAACGGGCGCATCAAACAGTTAGTAGCGAATGAGGAAGAATGGGAGTTGATCGAGACATGAACCGGGCCGAAGAGGCCGCTGCCTTTTTCCGTTCCGAGCCGGGCTTTCGCCGCTTGTTTGTCGAAATGAAGCGGAAATACGAGTCGCTCGGCCGTGTTGGCGGCGTCGTCTCCTTGGCATCGTTCAGCGAGAACGAGCGCGAAGTCATCGCCGCCTTTTTCGGCCGAGACGTTTCCCGCGTTTCCCTGCCCGCCTTTGAACAGCAACTCGAACGAACACGGTTTGCCTGCGTTGGTCTCATCGAGCTGCTCGAGCGCTATTTCGGCGAGCCGCTCGTGCCGAAAAAAGAACAGCGCCAGGCAGTCGAAAAGGAGCGGGAGCGGTTTTTTGGGCACCTCGCCCACGAGCACCCTTGGCTTGAAGACATTTGTGGCCAACGGTTCATCCAAGCGGCGTATGAGGCAAACCGCGAAGAGTTGGCGGCGGCGATCCGTCTTGCCGGCGCCGCCCTTCGCCGCTTGCCGCTTGGCTCGTATGAGCGGCTCCCATTGTTTGCCCAGCGCATCGCCGGCGATCCACACGCCTTTGACCTGTCAACGCTCCCCGGCAAGGTGTTGCTGTCGGCCTTGCAAGCGACCGTGCCAGGTGAGTGGGATGTGACCTCTGTAGAGAGCGTCAATGAATTGCTGCAGTCCGTTGGCCTGCTCCGCGAGGATATTTTGAACTTTGCCACCTGCGCCAACTTGTTGGCCGAAACGAAGAAAGGCCCTCACCCAGTCTTCACTGCTGCCGTCGAAGCCAACAGCGCATTGAATGCACCGCTAAGGGACGTGTTGTCGCTCATTCGCGCCTATCCAGCCAACGGCGGCATCGTATACGTCGTCGAAAACGCGGGCGTTTTCTCGACCTTGCTTGACACCCACGCCCCGCTTGTCTGCACGAACGGGCAAATGAATTTAGCGACGATGCGGCTCCTTGATTTGCTCGCAGCTTCAGGCGCCAAGTTGCATTACTCCGGCGACTTTGACCCGGAAGGTTTGAAAATGGCCGACCGTTTTCTCGAGCGATACAGCTCGGCGGCTGTTCTCTGGCGCTACAGCGTCGATGACTACTTCGCCGCCACCCCATCGGTTCACTTGCCTGCGGAGCGGCTCGCCAAACTCGCCTCCGTAGCGTCAGCGCCGCTGCAGCCAGTGAAAGAAGCGATGGCGAAAACGGAAAAAGCGGGATACCAAGAGGCGATCATCGGCCGACTGCTTCGAGACATAAAAAGTTAGCACTCGCCCTTGTTCATGCAAGTGTTGGGATTCCAATGTTTGTATTCGTCTTGCCTGCGATGGATGGGCAGGCGGCGCCCCGGTTTTATTCACCGCATGACGAGCGCTTGCCCTCGCTTAGGCAAACAGCAATCGGCAAACAAGGCACGCCAAACGCTAGGAAGCAGTCTTCGTTTGTCGTCGACCTCCAATGACGCAAAAACCCCAGGGGGTCGACGACATTGGTTTTGATCGCCTGATCCCTACAGCCATCAAGGGTAGACTTGATTGACAGAATCTTCGAAACGTGTTATGCTGAAGTTGCCGTTGCAGGAGAAAGCTTGTTATGGCAGCGCTTTTTGGGGTTTTTATCGTACCTATGAGGGATTGAAACCCGTATCCATTCGTTCTTTCACACACCGAGGAAACAGGCGTTTTTATCGTACCTATGAGGGATTGAAACTCCGGTGCCCAATGCGGTTTAGCAGGGTAGCTGTCCGTTTTTATCGTACCTATGAGGGATTGAAACAGTGTTGTCATAACCCCGCTACCGCAACAAGAACAAGGTTTTTATCGTACCTATGAGGGATTGAAACTTAGCGACAATTTGAATGTGTCGAGCAATTTCTTGATCAGTTTTTATCGTACCTATGAGGGATTGAAACTTAGATGTCGTGGAACATTTCCTGTTCGCGTTCACGTTTTTATCGTACCTATGAGGGATTGAAACACAGCTTGAAGATCGATAAAACAAAGTGGTATCGCAGTTTTTATCGTACCTATGAGGGATTGAAACTTCTTGCAGGTACGATTTCAACCGCTCTACTTTGGACTCAGTTTTTATCGTACCTATGAGGGATTGAAACTTAGCGACAATTTGAATGTGTCGAGCAATTTCTTGATCAGTTTTTATCGTACCTATGAGGGATTGAAACTTAGATGTCGTGGAACATTTCCTGTTCGCGTTCACGTTTTTATCGTACCTATGAGGGATTGAAACTACAATGGAAAAACACGTCAAAAGTATCATGATAGTATCATGTTTTTATCGTACCTATGAGGGATTGAAACACGCTAGATGAACAAAAAAATGATTTTGACCTTATGTTTTTATCGTACCTATGAGGGATTGAAACCGGTTCAATAACGAAGGAGGACGATATTTATGAGCATGAGTTTTTATCGTACCTATGAGGGATTGAAACCCTTTTGACTAATCCGAATACTACGCAGATCGGCGTTTTTATCGTACCTATGAGGGATTGAAACCGAGTTTACAAGGACAGACCGAGCCACTACCCGATAGTTTTTATCGTACCTATGAGGGATTGAAACTTTTTGTTCTACATTTTTTAAAACGGGAGGTCATCAGTTTTTATCGTACCTATGAGGGATTGAAACATTCCAGGTCTCATCCGTCACCTTTCAGAACAGAGGTTTTTATCGTACCTATGAGGGATTGAAACATTCCAGGTCTCATCCGTCACCTTTCAGAACAGAGGTTTTTATCGTACCTATGAGGGATTGAAACTTTAGCCACCAAAACACGCTCTACTTTTTTATCGCGTTTTTATCGTACCTATGAGGGATTGAAACACCTTGACACGTTCAGCAGTGTTCTCCCGTTCCCAGTTTTTATCGTACCTATGAGGGATTGAAATGCTTCTGAGCTGTCCTACGAGCGTCACTATATGTTTTCCGTTTTTATCGTACCTATGAGGGATTGAAATAAATAACCCGTCCGCCGGGTTGCAAACGGGTGGATAGGTTTTTATCGTACCTATGAGGGATTGAAATTTCGCGTTTCCTTTCGCTCCGGCAAACTTCTTCACAAGTTTTTATCGTACCTATGAGGGATTGAAATGAAACAAAATTAAGTGCTATCGATGAGCAATATCAGTTTTTATCGTACCTATGAGGGATTGAAATGCGTGGTTTTCTAGCGAGGGCAATCGGCTAACCCGCCGTTTTTATCGTACCTATGAGGGATTGAAATTCATTTCGCAGCCGCTTGGCGTCGTCCTGTCGCGATACGTTTTTATCGTACCTATGAGGGATTGAAATCTGCGCGTACATAAGAAGCATTTCTGCGGTGGTTTTTGGGTTTTTATCGTACCTATGAGGGATTGAAACAGATCATCCAACACATCCGCCTCCGAGTCCAAAATGGTTTTTATCGTACCTATGAGAGACCGGAACGTCAGCGCACTATTTTTGCGGAAAGATCCTTATCCCTCCACTTTCTATCTGTTTTTCTTTCCCTATCTTCCTCGAAAAATTTTGACCCACAATCGCTAGTTCAGCCCATTTTTTATGCGAAGTTTTCCAGAAGGCTGGTGAAAAACAGCAGTTTCCCTTGATCAATGGGTGAACGTGTGCAAAGAAGGAACGATGCTACAGTTTTTTCTATTATTTGAGAAACGTTATTGAGAAGCGGCCTACTCCCTTAAATCACCAGCCTTCCAAAATGTCTTTCCGCAGTAGAGGATTCACCGATTTGTTATGAATTAAGAAAATAATAAAATCACTTGCTTGAATTTTGGAAAATAGTTTAAAATTGGTATAGAAATAGATATATTTTCCTGGTTTGTTCATGCTAGATGGAGATTTGAAGAATAGGAGAGAGATTGGCTTGTATCAGCACATTGTATTGACATGCGGCGTTTCGTTATTGACGGGGGCTAGGAATGTCTTTTCGGTGAATCGAGACGAGACGCTAGGGGAGATTCGTTCTTGGATTCATGACCGGGACGTGGATGAACAAAAACAAAGCAAGATAGATCGTTGGTTGCGCCATGCCCGGCAGTTTGCTCATGAGGCCGCTCAGCAGCCTAACCGTGTTTGTGCAGAGTATTCGATGATTTACGAGCTTCATCGACAAGGAAAACTAGGAGAGAGACCGACGATCGTTCTCATTGTTACGGACACGGTTGGAGGGCGGGTCGTTGAGGCGATGCTTGTCCATTTGCTTGAACGGGATTTTAAAGCGAATGTCCGTGTTGTGTATGTAGAAGTAGATGTGAACCATCGGAGGCGATTGCAAGAAACGCTGGGAGAGTATATGTCGAAGGTTGCGAATGCCCTGATGCACGGCGAGCCATCGACGACTTGTTTTGCGCCGATCGGCGGGTATAAAGTGATGACTTCGCTTGGCTATATTGTTGGGGCATTCTTAAACTATCCAACTGCTTATATGCACGAGGATGGACAAGTTTTGCATGAAATTCCACCCGTACCGATTCACATCGACGAACAATTTGTGCGCCGTTATTTTGAGTTGCTTCGCAAGTGCCAAATGGATTTGGTGGCGATGAACGAGCTTTCCTATCAAGAAAAGCAATGCATTGAACAATACCCTTCCTTATTTTATCGGGATGCAGAGTTCGTTTGTTTGAGCGCGTTTGGCCAGTTTTTGCTCGAGCATGAAAAGTATAAGCATCTTTTTGAAACGTCTTATTTTGTATCGCGGCAAGTGGCCGATATGCTTCGGCATAATCGTCATCAGTCGCTATTTGTGTACCAACAGATGCAAGAACTAGTCAAAAAATTAAAATATCGTGAAGGCGACGCTTCGGTTTTGTACCATGAAAAATCGTTTGAAACGATTGATCCGCGCAAAGCCAAATATCACTTATACAAAGGGGCAAGCAACGGCCAAACGGCGTTTCGGCTCGCCTATCGGTATGTCGAAGAGGAAGACCGCCTGTACGCCAATTACTTATGGCTCGATCATGACCGGTATGAGCGGGAGGCGGTGAGAGGAAAAGGGATTTATGAAGACGATTCATCATTTTCGGATGTGACGGCGCAACTGGTAGGGACGGGGGGATCATGACGATGGGAAGACATGTGTTGTTGTCATTTTTAGGGTTAAGTGACTATGAATATTGTTTTTATACGTATGAGGGAAAAACTTCCTCGTATACCCGTTTTGTTCAGACGGCGGTGTACGAGCTGTTGCACGGCGAGCAACCGATGGATGTCATTGTGTTTGCGACAAAAGAAGCGCGGGAGCGAAATGGAGAGGACCGCTTGAGAGGGGAAGAGCAGCTGGAAGGACTAATGACCGCTTTCCGCCGCATCGCCCCTGAAGCGAATGTGAAGATGGTTGACATTGACAACGGTCAGGATGAACGGACCAATTGGCGGCTGTTTGATCGCGTTATGTCAGAAATTGGGGAAGGGGATACGATCTATTTCGATATTACCCATAGTTTTCGTTCCATTCCGTTTGTAGCACTCATTGTGTTGAATTATGCCCGCTTGGTGAAAAAGGCCGAGATCGGGGCAATTGTGTATGGCTGGTTTGAGGTGCTGGGGCGCCCGATGGATGTTAAGCAACTGCCGCCAGAAGAGCGATTGGCGCCGATTGTCAATTTGACGAGCATGGCCAGCTTGCTTGATTGGACGAATGGCGTCGACCAGTTTTTGCGTACGGGGGATGCGGCGTTGATTCGGGCGCTGACGGAAAAGGAAAACCGTCACGTCTTCTGTGATCCAACGGCAAGCCGAGAGCTGCGCAACGAGGTGGCGGCGTTAAACAAGTTAGCGAAACAATTGGATCAGACAGAAAAAGCGATCCGCACGTGCCGGAGTTTGGACATTGATGAGGAAGTGCGGAAATTTCGCGAACAACTGGCGCGTGTCCGTTCAGCGCCGACCGAAGCGGTCAAACCGCTTGTTCCGCTGCTTGACGAAATGGAAAAGAAGTATGCCATTTTTAGTGATGATCCGATCATCAACAGTTGGCAAGCGGTTCGGTGGTGTTTGAATCATGGACTCATCCAATCAGCGCTAACGATGCTTGAGGAAAACACAGTGACGGCGATTTGCCGGGCGTTTTCGCTCGATGAACGCAAGGAAGAGGTGCGGAATGACATCCATTCGACCATTCAAATCGTGCTGCGTCGGATTCCGAGGGACGAATGGCGGGTTCATTCGTTCGAGTTGGTGGAGCGGATGGCGAATGCGCTTGACTCTTATCGGGAGGAATTGAAGCCGTTTGGCCAAATCAAAGAGCTGCGCAACGATATCAACCATGCGGGCACACGTCCCAATCCGCTGCCAGCAGAAAAGTTTATGCCGAAGGCGGTTGCGCTGTTTGAACAATTTTCTTCATTTTTTGAGCGGATGTCGATGTTGGCAAAGTCGATGTCAAAGTAAAGGGGAGCAGATGATGGAACGTTATGAATCGGCTACGGCGACCGCTGTTGTCGAATCGCCGTATCAGCTTGTATTGTTGACGCCAGCGGCCATTCATGGAGCTGAGCCGCGGGCCCAAGCCGAGTTTCGCCTCCCGTCGCTGCGGGGGGTGTGGCGCTATTTTTGGCGTACGCTCCAGGATCAGCCGAATGTCAATGACCTGCTTCGGGAAGAGGAAATCATGTTTGGTGGAACGAGGGTGATGAAGCAGCAGTCTCCTGTTCATCTATCGATGTCAGAGACGGTGCAGGGAGCGAAAAAAGAAAACATTTTGCCGCACAAGTCGTCTTCCTTCACTGTGCCCGCCCTTTCAGCCGGAAAAGAAGTGACAGTGACGGTTTCGGTGCGGAAACGGCATGAATCAAAGTTGGAGATGTATGAATGGTATTTCCAGTATATGCTTCATCTCGCCGGGATCGGACAACGATCGCGCCGCGGATTTGGGGCGGTGCAGTGGACAGGACACGAGTGGAACACTGTTGAAGAATACGCCAATAGTTTACATACCGTGTTGAGCCATCTCGGGGTGGCATCGGCGTTTTCCTTCGCAAGTCGCGGCTGCATCGTAGCGCGAACCGCAGCTGTGAAGACGCCCCACCCGATATTATTCGCTGTCTGGGTCGGGGAAGGAAAAGATAGCGCGAGCGAAGTGCTGAAGGGGTTTGGAAAAGCGTCCCATGAGGCCAATCGGTACGGAACGCTCGGCTTTGTGCACGGAAGGGATAAGCTCGCTTCGCCATTATGGTGCACAGTAAGGAAAATCGGCGGACGGTATTATCCGATCATCTCAGAAGTGAGGACGAATGAACAGCGGTACAATGAGCCGCGTTACGAACAAGACCGGAAGCGGTTTTTGGAAATCGTTGGGGTGAGGGTATGACGAATCGATATATTGTTCTTTTTACGGTGGGACCTGTACAGTCGTTTATTGCATCGGCCCGCAAAACAGAAGATTTTTGGAGCGGAAGCTATATTTTGTCGCATCTGGTAAGAGAGGCGATGAAACGCTTTTACCAATATGGTGCCGGCTGTGAGATGATTTATCCGCTAGTTGGAAAAGAGGAACTGCGCACGCTCTCGCTTCGTGAACTTCGTGTTGCTTCGCTCCCCAACCGCCTAACAGCGGTTATGGAAGGTACAGAAACTGACGTTTGCGGTTGGTTGCGGGAAACCGAACAAGACGTCCGCAATGTGTTTCTCGATTTCTGTTTTCAAGCGGTCTCACGCATGTTCCCGCATCTGTCAGACGATGAGCGGCAACAGCTTGAAACGATGGTGGAGCAGCAAGTGCAATCGTTTTTGGAAGTTTATTGGGTGGCGGAACCGTATGAGCCATCCGCATCATTCCGAACTGTGCGTGAACGGGCTGAACGCCGATTAGGCGCGTTGAAAAATGAGAAACATTACGCCTCTGTTCCCCAGCAAGGGCTTGTTTGTTCTGTCTGCAAGGAACGGGAGGCGCTGCGTCTAGAAGAAATCGACGATTTTGATCGTTACGGCGAAATCAAGAGGAAAACGGCAAATTTGTGGAAGAGAAGGGCTGGAAAGTTTCAAGGAAGAGATGGAGACGGTGAAGATGAACGGCGCGTTGGCCGCGTGAAAGACAATGAGTTTTTATGCGGCATTTGTTTAGGGAAGCGTGTTGCCCGTGATTACTTCACGGACTTGTTCGGAGCGTCATTTCGGCCGTTCCCATCTGTGCTGGACATCGGTTCGGGCGATTACTACGCGGTGCTTATGATGGATGGCGATAACATGGGCAGATGGTTTTCCGGAGAACAGAAAGAAGAATACAGCCGGACGAGTCAAAAGCTCGCTCGCTTTTCCAAAGAAGTCGTTCCTCGCATTGTCGAACAACAATGTCATGGTGAGCTTGTCTATGCAGGCGGTGATGATGTGCTCGCCTTTTTGCCGGTCGATGAGGCGTTAAAGGCCGCTGAGCTGCTTCGCTTGGCATTCAGTGATGAACAGCAAGGGTTAGGGGAAGGGGCGACGGCTTCGTTCGGATTGGTGATTGCCCATAAAAAAGCGCCGCTGCAGCATGTGCTAAATGAGGCAAGAGCACTCGAACAAAAAGCGAAACAGTACCGTAACGAACAGACGAATCAGCAAAAAGACGCCTTGGCACTGGCGGTGCATACTCGGTCGGGTGAGATTGCCGAAGCCATACTTCCGTGGATGATCAAAGGAAAAATGGCATCAAGCCGGTTAGAACAATTCGTTGCCTTGTTAAAGACTTCAATCTCACCGAACTTTATTTTCCACTTTACCCAAGCGTTTGCGCCGTTGTTGCACGAAAAGGACTGCCCGAAATGGGAAAACCGTGACATGCTGGCCGTTGAGCTTCGCCGTCTGCTCAAGCGATCAGTGAAAGAAGGGAATCAATGGAAGGAACGTGATTTGCGCAGCCATACGGATGCGCTCATGGCGCTGTATGATGCCGTGCCACGCGGCTATGATTTTTTGCATTTGTTAAAGATGTTGACCTTTTTTAGACGGAGCGAGGGGAGCGACGTATGACCAAGCTGACATTGAGGCCGACCGATACGTTTTTTTTCAAAAATCATCATGCCACACAAGCAGGGGAAACGACCGTCATGGAGCCCATGTTTCCGCCGCGGCCGAACACGATTTACGGGGCGTTGCGGGCGGCGTATATTTACACACACAGTTCGTTTGAGGACTTTGCCAGAGGCGCAGACGAACATGTGAAGCAATGGATGGGCACGCCGAACGAACATGGGGCGTTTCGCCTTCATTATTGTGGGCTTGCGGATGGGGATCAGCTGTTTTTGCCTCTCCCACTTGACTATCAAGTCGTTGAGGAAGGGGAGTCGCTCACAGCGTATCCGTTGGAGCTAGTCAAGGATCGAAAACCCGCTTCATCGTCCCCAGGATGGCGGCTTGCCTCATCACGGAGGGAGAAAACAAAAAGTTCGCAACATCGCTACGTTTCTGTCGATGAATGGAAACGCGCGTTACTCGCTAGTCAGCCGATCACCTCGCTTCGATCCTTATCGTCATTTATCGTGCGCGAAGCGAAAGTGGGCATTCAATTGGATGACAGCAAACGAACCGCCCGCGAGAAATTTTTGTACCGGGTGGAGAAAAGCCGCTTTTTAGGCGATGCCTCGCTGGTTGCTTACATCAGTGATGAGCCGGACTTTTCTGCCGTGAAATGGGCGCGGATTGGCGGTGAGAACCGCCCTTGGTCGATTCGGCAAACGCCGGAGCAGTTTCGTTTATGGAGCGTGGACGAAAGGAAGACCCTTGAACAGACGATTCAACGGACAAAACTAGCGAAAGTCGTGTTTTTGTCCCCTGCCATTTTTTCAAACGGTTCCCGCCCTGCCACCTTTGACGGCGTGCATTGGAGATGGCCGAATGGCGCAACCGTTGAATGGCTTGCTTCTGCCATTGGCCGTCCAGAGCTGTACGGTGGGTGGGATATCGTCCATCATCGCCCAAAACCACGGAAATGGATGGTTCCGGCCGGTTCTGTCGTTTACGTGAAGGTGGAGCGTGATGAGGAACTGCCGCTTATTTTCTCGGTCCTTGACGGCATTCATCTGACCGATGAAGGAGCCGAAGAAGGTTTTGGCTTTGCGATTGTAACCAGTGCCAGTGAAAGTGAGGAGGAGTTGTAATGTATTCCATTGTTCGTCCGTTTGTTTTGCATGCGGTTACGTCTGTCCACGCGGGAAGTGGAAGTGAAATTGGGCTTGTCGACTTGCCGATCCAGCGTGAGAAACATACTGGTTTCCCGAAGATTGAGAGTTCCTCTCTCAAAGGAGCAGTGCGGTATCATATGGTACAAGCGTTGCCGGAAGAAAAGAAGGAGCTCGACCTTATTTTTGGAGCTGACCGAGGGGAGGAAAGTGTCACGCAGGCGAGCGCTATTGCATTGAGCGACGCTCGTGTGCTATTGTTCCCTGTCAAATCGCTTCGCGGCGTGTTTGCTTGGATTACATGCCCTCACGTACTTGAACGCTGGAATCAGGAAATGAGCATTCACCAAGAAACAATCAGCAAAGAGAACGCTTTTCAACCGCTTCCAGTTCCAGCGCCAAATACGGTGAGCAGTGACCGGTTGATGGCCGTAAATGGACGCATCGTCCTTGAAGAATATACGTTCGACGTCACGATTTCACGAGAGGCCCAACAGCTTGCCGAACAGTTAGCGACTCTCATTGGCGAATACAGCCGCCTCCGTCTTCCAGAACGTCTTGTCGTGCTGTCTGACGATGATTTTGTCGATTTTGTCAAACTATCGACGGAAGTCAATGCACGTATTCGCATTTCCCACGAGACGGGAACGGTGGACAATGGGGCGCTTTGGTACGAAGAAAATGTGCCGCCGGAGACGTTCTTTTACAGCTTCCTTTATATTGGCCATGCGCGCGGCAACGGAATCAATGGACTGACCACCGCGAACGACATTGAACAGTATTTAGTGAAAAGCGGGAAATTTCCGTCTGTCTTTCAATTGGGCGGAAACAGTACGCTAGGACGTGGAATGATGAGAACCATTTGGCTGTAAATGGAGGAGACAAAGATGAAAAAAACGGTGCAACGGGTTGGGATTGAGAATGGACGCGCCGCTTTCGCGTTCCAAGAGGTCAAACGGGCGAAAGAACAGTTAAGGGAGAATTTTGAAACGTATCGTTCGTACGTGAAAAAAATGCCGTCTCTCATTCAAGTGAACGGCCTTGGGCAAACATTGGCGTTTTATTTCCAAAAAAAGAAACAAAACGAGTATAAAGTGATTTATCATACGCTCGCAAAATGGATGAAAGAGCAGTTTCCTGACCAGTTCCCAAGCGGGAATGAAGAGTTGGTGGAAGTCATCGTCCATTTATCGAGTGCAGAATATCGGCTATGGACGATGGAGGCGGTCGCGTTGCTTGATTGGATGCGCAAGTTTGCCGACGGGATGGCGAAGGACGATGGCGGGACGGCGGAGTAAGGAGGAATGAGCATGCTTTTTCATCCAAAAGACACGCGGGACGTCATGCAGGCCGCCAGCAAGTCCATGGCCCATTTGGCGTACCATCTCTATTACTTTTTAGAACATGAGTGGAACGATAAAAAAAGAGTGTGGGAGTTATCCAAACGACTAAAGCCTGTTCCGATCCTTCCAGAACTCAAAGCAGTGGGAGAACAGTTGCGGGCGCAGCGTGAACACGCCATGGCTGCATGGGCGCAAACCGGGCATGTCAAAAAGCTCAAAGCACGCCTTGCCGGTCGAATCATCCATGGCCTTGGTGCTGGCCATGTCCGCGAGACCTCATTGACGATCCATCCCGTATACGGACTGCCGTACATTCCCGCCTCGAGCGTAAAAGGACTTGTCCGCCACTGGTGGATCGAAGCATACGGTCAAGGGGAAGAAAAAAGCCTTTCCGAACAGAAGATCGGAAGGGACGTGTTTGGAACGCAAGAAAAGAAAGGCATGGTTCAATTTCACGATATTTTTCTCATCGATGGGCTGCAACTCGTCCGCGATGCCCTTGCTGTGCATATGAAAGAGTATTACGAAGGGAAAAAGGCAGCGACCGATGACCAAAAGCCCGTCCCTGTTTCGTTTTGGACGGTCACGGCCGCTGAGGTGGAGATCTACTTGACAGCAAACCGCTCGGCACAAAGCGATGAAGAGGCGAAGCGTCTGCTGGAGGAAGCCGCGGCATGGACGAAGGCGGCGCTGACAGAATGGGGAATTGGATCGAAAACATCATCGGGCTATGGCCGATTCATCGATGTGGAGGATGTGACGGAAACGGAATTTCTTCCCGTTGTCCGAAAAGAAACGATGCGGCTTGAACAGCGGAAAAAAGAGCAGGCATTGCTGGAACAGCGGAAGCGCGAGGAAGAAGAGCAAGCAAAACTTGCCCTGCTTTCCCCAGAAGAACGGCTTGTCGCTGAAATCGAGCAGCTCACCGACAGCCAAGCCGATCAGCAGCGCAGCAAAGACATCCTATATAGTCAAGTCATCCAACAACAAAACAAACAGGCCGCTCAAGCGCTGCTTGCGTATTGGCAACGGATCGGCCAATGGGAAAAAAGCGCCAGCAAAAAGCAAAAAGAAAAAATCAACGTCATTCAACAGCTGCTTAACGGCTCATAACCAAACCGCCTTTCGTTTGTCGTCGACCTCCAATCACGCAAAAACCCCAGGGGGTCGACGACATTGGTTTTGATCGCCTGATCCCTACAGCCATCAAGGATAGACTTGATTGACAGAATCTTCGAAACGTGTTATTCTGATGATGACGTTGAAGGGAAAAGGTTGATATGACAACACTTTTTGGGGTTTTTATCGTACCTATGAGGGATTGAAACGCCACGTTTCTGCATTGAGCAATTCAATGAGTTTGTCGGTTTTTATCGTACCTATGAGGGATTGAAACCGTACATTTGATACCGAATATGTAGACGTTGACATTGGTTTTTATCGTACCTATGAGGGATTGAAACACCTCATCATGTTCAGTTATATAAACATATCCGTTCGTTTTTATCGTACCTATGAGGGATTGAAACACCTACATGTTTGACGCTCAAATACAAAGATACTACGTTTTTATCGTACCTATGAGGGATTGAAACCTTCACCGAATACAAACGCTTCATCGTCGCGCAATTGTTTTTATCGTACCTATGAGGGATTGAAACCCGTATGGATTGACAGCTATGGCGGCAGTGTATTCGGTTTTTATCGTACCTATGAGGGATTGAAACCTTCACCGAATACAAACGCTTCATCGTCGCGCAATGTTTTTATCGTACCTATGAGGGATTGAAACCCTTTATCCTCCGTCCGAGACGGTCGGGCGGAGTGGTTTTTATCGTACCTATGAGGGATTGAAACAACATCTATATCAACAGTGGCGGCGGATCCGTCTTGTTTTTATCGTACCTATGAGGGATTGAAACATTGCCTCTTTCACTAAAGCAGGTGATAGGGTTTGGCGTTTTTATCGTACCTATGAGGGATTGAAACAAGAACCTTGCTTCGTTCGCCAGCTCCCCAAGCTCCACGTTTTTATCGTACCTATGAGGGATTGAAACGCCTCGTCCGCAAAACAACGCTCACCGCAACACCTCGTTTTTATCGTACCTATGAGGGATTGAAACGCAGCCCAGCTTGCGGCACTCCTAGTTGAGTGCGCAGTTTTTATCGTACCTATGAGGGATTGAAACTTCGGCAGATGATCAAAGAAGGCCTGGAATCCGGGATTAGATTCGGCACAGCGAACCGGGAAATCTGCTTGTGTCTACTATATACATGCAACATAAAGAGTTAACTTCTCATCCTGCACACCCTAAGCGTTGCAGCACTTCCTCCGGACGTTCGTGGATGTAGTGGACAAACCGAGCAATGGCCTGGACGATATCGTTTCGATTTTTGTGAAACACATTGGCGATCACGGTGTCTTTCAGCCATTTCCACAAGCGTTCGATCGGGTTCAGTTGCGGAGAATACGGAGGAAGGTAAATAAAGTGAAAACACTGTCCTTCTTCCCGCAAAAACTCCTTGACCATTTTGGCATGGTGAATGCGGGCGTTATCCAACACCAAAACCATGAGACGGTCTAAATAGCGCTGTTTGAGCATTCTCAAGAAATCCAAGAACGTCGCGGCATTGGCAGCGGTCGTTTGATGAAGCACCGTTTCGCCATCGTGGATGTTGACCGCGCCAAACAGCGATACGTGGGCATGATGGCCGAACGTCGGCACTTGTTTTTGGCGGCCGACTTCCGACCATGTGGACCGCAAGACATGGTAAGAGCGGATATGGGTTTCATCGATGTACAGAAGAACAGCATCTTCTGTCTCCTTGGTGATCAAGTTTTTTTTTTATCAGATCCATTTGTTTTTCAAATTGCTTTTGCTCATCCGGATTTCCTTTCGCCAGTGTGTACGTCGGTCGTGTCCACGACAGCCCTTTGCGGTGCAGGAGTTTTCGCAACGCTTCGCGGGAAATGGAAACACCGAATTGCTTTGCGACATAGGATTGCAGGAGTTTGGTGTTCCACGCCGAAGCGACGTCCCAGCCCAGTTCCGCGGGAGTGGTGGTCAATACAAGCTGTTTGATCTTTTCTTGCTGTTCTTCCGTGAGAAACGGCTCCCGCCCGGGGGCGAAATCCCGATGAAGCAGGAGTTCAAGGCCGCCTTCGTTGAACAGCGACACATAATGGGAAACAGTTTGTCGGCACACGTTGACCATGGAGGCCACCTCTTTGCCCAAATAGCCTTCCATGACCAGGCGAACCGCCATCACCCGTTGGCGAAGAAGGGTGTTTTTGATTTTCCGTTCCTGTTTGCGAAGTGTCCGAGGTGTCCATCCATGATCGTTGGTGATTTTGAGACGTTTCATGCAGAATTCCGCTCCTTTTCCATACTTTTCCTTAGGAGCAGTATAACCGGAGTGGGAACCACTTATACGAAGGTTAACTTTTCAATGAGCATGTATATAGTTGCAATGAATGAACTGGGGGTGAAGAAACCATGATCACGATCTATGACTTGATCGGCTACATTCAAAACATGGACAACATGGACAAATTGGATGAAATCATCAGTCGATGGTACTTTCAAACGTCTGTCTGGACATCACAGGTGAAAGAAGAAGTCAAAAAAGCGGTGGTCGAAATCCTACAACTAGGCGAACCTAAAGTGTACCAGTTTTTTGTGGATATGTACGGTCTTAAAATGTGAAGTTTTTATCGTACCTATAAAGGGATTGAAACGTCATCCCGGTCGTGACAATTGGAGTTCCTTCTGCCGTTTTTATCGTACCTATGACGAATTTCTCACTGTGAGCAGGATGCCGCCTTGGGGACGGCGAATAGAAAAAGAGAGACCATCAAGGTGAGGTGATTGAATGGCGATTGACCATGATCGGCTGTTCAAAGAGCTGATCCGCACGTTTTTCGAAGAGTTTCTGCTCCTCTTTTTCCCCGACATGCACGAGCATATCGATTTCCACCATCTGTCCTTTTTATCCGAAGAGCTGTTTACTGATGTGACGGCTGGCGAAAAGTACCGCGTTGATCTGCTGGTCGAGACGAAGCTGAAAGGCGAAGACGGGCTGATCATCGTGCACGTGGAAACGCAAGGGTATGTCCAGCCGACGTTTGCCGAGCGCATGTTCCTCTATTTCAGCCGCTTGTATGAAACCTACCGGACCCGCATCGTCCCGATCGCCGTCTTCCACTATGATTCTCTCCGCGAGGAACCGTCTGTGTTTTCGATGGAATTTCCGTTTGGGGAAGTGCTGCAGTTTCGCTTTTTTCCGGTGGCGTTGCGGAAGAAGCAGTGGCGGGAGTACATCCGGCACGACAACCCGGTCGCGGCTGCGCTGCTCAGTCAAATGGGGTATACTGAAAGAGAGAAGGTGGAGCTGAAAAAAGAGTTTTTGCGCATGCTGGTGCGGTTGGAGCTCGATGAGGCAAGGCAGCGGCTGCTGCTTGGGTTTTTTGAGACGTACGTGAAGCTGACGGAGGAAGAGGAACAACAGCTGCAAAGCGAGGTGAAGGCGATGGAAACGAAAGAACGAGAGAAAGTGTTGGAGCTGATCATCTCCTACGAGCAAAAAGGGAAGAAAGAGGGGCTGGAAGAAGGGGTAAAACGCGGCCTTGAGCAAGGGATGAAGCAAGGAATGAAGCGGCTCATTGAGACGATGGCGCAAAAAGGGATGACGGCCGCCGAGATTGCCCGGTTGGTTGATCTTTCTGAAGAAGAGGTTCGAAGCTTGCTGAGCGAGTAAGAGGGAAAGGGGGTCGATCTCATCCTGGTGTTTCCTGTTGAATGAGTAAGAGGGAAAGAAGAAGGCGGTTATCCACCGCCTTTTTTTCATGAAGTTTGACTTCAGCCGCTTGTTCCGTGAGAATCGTACCACGTGATTTTTATAGGGGAGGGAAAAAGGTTGTCCATGGCCTTTTTTTCCTTAATCGATGTTTTGCGTGAAACAGATTTTTTCAGGAGTTATGTGGGCCCCTCTTGGAGTTGGGCAAGCGTTACGGAGTTTTGATGCATAACGATTATGTGGGCTATGTGCCAATTTTTTCGTCTGTGGTTTGAACGATGATTTATAATCACTAAATATTATAAATTTTTATACCATATTTCCTGAAATATGGTATAATGGAATTAGTTCTCATGATGCGGAGGGGTGATAGATTGATCGAAGCGATCGCCCAAATTGGGAAGATAGTGCTTGAAAAGCAAGGAGAGGGGTCAGTGGTGGATCAGTTGGTGGAGAACCCCGGCTATCCTGCTTGTGTGCTTGTTGCAGTGCGTGCGGACGAAGAAGGGAATGTTGTCTGGGAAGGTTGCGAGATTGAGGGATGTGGAAGCGATTACAAAAAATATTTGTTTCGTTCCGGTTCGTCTCGCGGAGCCAACTATTCGCCGACGGCGAAAATTACAACGATTGAAAATACATATGAACAAAAAGTCATTGGCTGGTTTCGAACGGTTACCCGCAAAATGGATCATCCCGTTCTTCGGGCGATTGAGCAATTGCTTGTGCAAAAAAAGGAAGCGATCTTGCAGGAGTTGAGGGAAAAACTCTCTCTCTCAACCGATCGTTCCCTTATTTCTCTAAAAATTAACGGCTCCTATTTATATGACTGTGAGCCGTTTCGCGATGCTTTCTTGCATCTAGTTCACGAGAAAGATATGGAGTTGTCGGCTCGGGATCAAGTATGCGCTATTTGTGGGGAGCGCAAAGATACGGTCATCGGAAAATTATCCGTGTTTCGGTTTTATACGTTGGACAAGCCCGGATTTATTACAGGAGGGTTTGACGAGGCCAAAGCGTGGCGAAATTACCCCGTCTGTTTATCTTGCAAAGCTCATATTGAAGAAGGAAGAAAGTTTGTGGAGTCCCATTTGCACTATCGCTTTTACGGTTTTTCTTATTTCGTCATTCCGACATTGCTCATTCCGGCTGGCAAGGATGTATTGGATGAATTGCTTCAATATTTGACAGACGGAAAGAAAGACATTCGCGTTCATCAAGAGCAGGCAGATTCCTTTATGACGACGGAGGAAGACTTGCTTGGGCTCATGCAAGACTATGATAATTCCCTGTCGCTTCAGCTGTTGTTCTTGCAGAAGATTCAAAGTGCCGAGCGGATTTTGTTATTGATTGAAGATGTGTTGCCGTCGCGAATTAGTGAATTGTTTCAAGCGAAGAAAGCGACGGAGTCTCTTCTGTATAGAGAAGGGGACCATCCTTTTCACTTTGGCTTTCTTCGCACCTTTTTTCGGCCGGGTGTCTATGATAAGTACTTTTTGCAAGTGGTGGAGTATGTATTCCAAAAGAAGCCCCTTTCGATCTCGTTTTTCGCTCCCTTTTTTATGGAGCAGCTTCGGGCTGATTTTTATGATTATGAGGCTGGCGATTGGTCGTTTGTCAACAAAACACGTCAAGCGCTTGCGGTTGTGCTTTTTTTAGAGCAGGCGGGCGTGCTGGTCAGGAAAGGAGAGAAGGCGGTGCAAGGGAAATTTGCGCAGTTGTTTGATGCGTACGGGGGACAGCTGGAGTCTCCGGAAAAACAAGCTGTTTTCCTGTTGGGGGCATTGACGCAAATGTTGCTTGACATCCAGCAACAAAAACGGGGAAGCAAGCCATTTGTGAAGCAATTAATGGGGTTGAAGATGGACCAGAAGGCGATCAAAGGGCTGCTTCCGAAGGTCATCGGAAAACTCGAAGAATACGAGTCTTACTATGCGAGCCATCGACAGTTGGCGGAAGAAATTTCCCATTTATTCCTATCCTCTTCCCCAAGATGGAAATTATCTGTCGATGAATTGAATTTTTATTTCGCCTGCGGGATGAACTTATCGTGGAAGGTCAAAGAAATCGTAGCGAACAAGGAGGAGAAATAATATGGTCAAGCACCGTTCCGAGCTGCTCTTTTTGTATGATGTGCAATGGGCAAACCCGAATGGCGATCCGGTTGACGGGAACAAGCCGCGCATCGATGAGGAAACGGGGAAGAATATTGTCACCGATGTTCGGCTGAAACGGACGATTCGGGATTATTTATATGACTATCGTCAACAAGAAATTTTTGTCCGCGAAATTGCGCAAGACGATGAGTATATTCAAGATGCGAAGGCCCGGGCGGAAGACTTTTTAGTGAAAGACGGCGAGAAACTAGATAAATCGAAACTGACCTTACGCGAAATGAAAAAAATCATCAACGATGAAGTGCTGCGTCAATGCATTGATGTGCGGTTGTTTGGCGTGACATTGCCGATCGAAAAAAATCAAAAGGAAAAAAGCTCAATTACCCATACAGGGCCGGTCCAATTTAAAATGGGGCAATCGCTGCATCGGGTGAAGATGGAGTATATCAAAGGAACCGGAGCGTTTGCCTCAGGTGGGCAAATGACACAAAAGACGTTCCGTGAGGAATATGTGTTGCCTTATTCCCTCATTGCTTTTTACGGGATGATCAATGAGGCGGCGGCGCGCTTCACGGGATTAACGGAAGAAGATGTGGAGTTGCTGATGGAAGCGATGTGGGAAGGTACGAAAAACTTAATTTCGCGTTCGAAAGTTGGACATGTTCCGCGGTTGCTTCTTCGCGTCGTCTATCAAGAGCCGTACTTCCATATCGGAGAGTTGGATAAGTATATTTCTCTTCACACCGAAAAAGCGGAAGAGGAAATTCGGGATGTCAGCGATTATGTGCTCGATGTGTCGCGATTGGCTGAAGTATTGGTTCAACAGAAAGAACACATCGCCAACATCGAGCTGCGTCAGGACGGAAGGCTTGCGTGCAGTGAGAATCTGGCTGAGCGCTTGCGCAAAGAAGGAATCACTGTCGATATTCGGTAACAGGGAATGAGTGCGATGAATGTGCTTGTATTTGATGTTCGAGCCGATTTTGGCCATTTTCGCCAAATGTATTCGACTTCCTCGCCGCTGACGCACTCGTTTATTCCCCCAACGGCTCTTTTTGGTTTGCTTGGCGCCATCGTTGGAGTGGGAAAAGAGGATAATGACTATTTGCGGGTGTTTAACCATGAGACGACGAATGTGGCTGTACGCCTGATGGAACCTGTACGAAAAACGAGAGTCGGCATCAACTATGTCAACACAAAAGGAAATATATGGGTCCCGAAGCAACGGCGGGAAGGAGCACGAACGCAAATTCGCGTGGAGTTTTTGCGTTTTCCTCGTTTCCGTTGCTACGTATATATGAACGATCATGAGCGATTTTCGCAGCTTGTTGATTTCGTTCGGCAGCACAAAAGCGTCTATACGCCGTGTCTAGGATTGAGTGAATGTTTAGCAGATGTACGGTTTGTCGCTGTAGACGATTTTCATCGGGTTGAAGCGATGGACAAAGAGCCTGTGCCTATTTGTTCGGTCATCCCAGGAAGAGACATACAAGCGCTGAAAGTAGAGCCGGGAAAAGAGTATCGCAAGGAACGAGTGGCTTGGGAGATGGATCCGGCACGGGTAGTTTCTCGGTATGAAGAAGTGATTTTCGAGGCGGGGGCGCGTCCGCTCCTCGCTTCGGTCCCTTATTATTGGGAGAATGCGCAAGGAGAACGGATTGTCTTTTTCTATTCGAATGGAAAGGGAGAGTAGGATGTATTCTCATCCCCATTATTTTTTGTCGGATCATTTGCGAGGGGTGGAACAGCTTTCCTCCCTCTTTTTGTCTGAAAAGTCCGTCCGTCTCGCTGAGTCCGGACAGTTGGGGGAAGTGAATCGGTGGATTGCGCTTTTTCATGATATCGGCAAAAGTCATGCCTTCTTCCAGCAATACATCCAATCACCGGATTCCTTTCAAGGTCCGCCTGCATTAAAAAGCCATGCGCTTTTGTCGGCTGTCCTCGTAGCGGTTTTTTTACAAGAAAAGGGGATGGATGAGTTTTGGCGATTGTTGGCGTTTCTTGTCGTGAAGCGGCATCATGGGAATTTAGACGATTGGCTGGAAGAACTGAAGCGGATGGGGGACGAGGCCAAGACGTTGTTGAAACGTCAAGCTGAAGCAACAGACTTTTCCGCACTATCCAAACAGATGGCCTGTTTGGGTGTTGGACAAGAAGCGATTTGGACGAAAGAAGTGTGGTTAGCGTGGATTGAACGATTTTTTGCCGAAGCTCGCTCGTTGCGCCGCTGGATCATGAAATGGAATCGAAGCAATGATTCGCTTGTGCCATATTTGCAACTGTTGTTTCTCTTCTCTCTGCTCATTGATGCAGATAAGTCAGAAGTTGGAATTTTGCAAAAGCAGTCATGGTCGTTTTCCGGGCGCAAGGACATTCCGGCTGATTTGATTCTGCGCTATAAGCAGCAACAATCGTGGCCGAAAACGAAGTTGAATGAATGGAGAGAGCGGGCGTTTCAAGAAGTGGATCAGGCGCCGATCGATTTGCGTCATCATGTGTATTCGTTGAACTTGCCAACCGGAATGGGAAAAACGTTAGCCGGTCTCCACTTTGCCTTGCGTCTTCGCCACGAAATCGAACGCCGTCAACAGGTGACGCCCCGAATCATTTACAGTCTTCCTTTTCTCAGCATCATTGACCAGACGGCAAGTGTTCTAAAAGACGTTTTTGCTGCGAGCGGAATGCAGGAGGATCACCAGCTTTGGCTTGCGCATCATCATCTGGCTGATATGCGTTATGTGACAAGGCAAGATGAGGAGCGTTACGACGCTGATTATGAGGCAGCGAAACTGTTGGTGGAAGGTTGGCATTCGGAATTGATTGTGACTACCTTTGTGCAGCTGTTCGAAACGATTTTTTCTCACCGCAATGCTTCACTGCGCAAATTTCATCGGTTGGCCAATTCCATTATTCTCATCGATGAGGTGCAGGCCGTTCCTCATCGTTATTGGTTGGCTGTTCGCCGCTTGTTTGCTGCGATGGCGGAAGAACTCGGCTGTTATTTTATCTTCAGCTCGGCAACGGATCCAAAATGGTTTCCAGAAGCGGTTTCCCTTGTCAATGAATCGGCCTATTTTCAACTGCTTTCCCGGGTGACCTTGCATCCAGACATCGACGAACCGCTAGAGATCGAGGAGTTTGCTCGGCAAATCGAGTGGGATGGGGAAAAAACGTACTTATTCATTTTGAATACGATTGAGAGTGCTAAAGCTTTATACCGTGCCTTTCTAGACGAAGGCATAGATGAGGGGGACATGACGTTTCTGTCTACTCATATTCCGCCAAAAGAACGCCTGCGGCGGATCATGGCAGCGAAAAACGGGGAGTATCGGATTGTCGTTAGCACGCAGTTGATCGAGGCGGGGGTTGATATTGATTTTGATGTGGTCTACCGAGACTTTGCCCCCTTGGATTCCATCCAGCAGGCAGCTGGAAGGTGCAACCGCCACGGACAGCGAGGAGGGAAGGTGCACATTGTTCGCTTAACAGACAACAAAAAGCGATTATACGCGAGCTATATTTATGATGCGATCCGCTTAGACATTACACAGGCTTTGTTAAAAGGAAAAGCGAAAATAGAGGAAAGCGAATTTTTACAGTTGATTACAGCCTATTTCGAAACGCTGGCTGCACGAATGAGCAATAACGAGTCCGAACGGCTGTTAAAAGGGATGATGACGCTGTACTTTGATGGGGAAGAAACCGTTGACCGCCTTCCTGTGTCGCATTTTCACCTGATTGAAGGAGAAGGGGAAAAACTCAATGTCTTTATTGAGCTGGATGAGGAAGCGAGCGAAGTGTTTCGTGAATATGAGACCATTTTGCGAATCAGCGATCGGTGGGAGCGGAGGAAGAGATTTTCTGATATTAAAACCCGCTTTTTTCAATATGTCATTGCGATTCCAGCGCGGGTAGATCACCAACCGCCGATTGTCCATGGGATCGGGTATGTGGGACACGATTCGCTGTCAGACTTTTACGATGAGGCGCTCGGGTACCGGACGAAAAGTGAAGGGCTCATTTGGTAGGTGAGATCGATGGAATATGAAATGCCTGTGACGGGAACGGACATTTGGTACTATTACATTTGTCCGCGCGAAGTTTGGCTGATGAAGCATCAGATTGCTCCAGACCAAGAAGATGAAGCGATAGAAATTGGGAGATTTCTTTCTGAAACAACTTACCAGAGAGACAAGAAAGAAATATCGATAGGTTCCATTGTCATTGATCGCATCCGTCAAGAAGACGGCCAGTTGATTATAGGAGAAGTGAAGAAGTCATTGAGCTATTTAAAAAGCGCTCGAATGCAGCTGTTATACTATTTAGATACGTTGAGACAGGCGGGGATCTACGCGGAAGGGGAACTGTTGTTTCCAAAGGAGCGGAAAAAAGAATGTGTCGAATGGACCGAGGAAGGGCGGCATGAGTTAGAACGTGCCATTGCCGACATCCGTCGCATCGTGCGAATGCCTGTCCCACCGCCGCCGAAAAAGATATCATTTTGCGGCAAATGCGCCTACCGTGAATATTGTTGGGCGGAGGAATAGAAATGAAAAAG
The DNA here is from genome assembly GCF_002217665.1 of Geobacillus uzenensis. Taxonomy (NCBI): domain Bacteria; kingdom Bacillati; phylum Bacillota; class Bacilli; order Caryophanales; family Anoxybacillaceae; genus Geobacillus; species Geobacillus uzenensis. Next base: position 153,796 of record NZ_NEWL01000009.1, on the reverse strand, counting down.
ACGCTTTATATTTTCCAAAATGGTGAACTTCGTCGCAAAGACAATAGCCTGTATTTCGAAACAGAAGGACGTAAACGTTATATACCGGTAGAAAATACGAATGATATCACGAGTGTTGATTATCCAAAATTATACATACGCCTTCCATAAATTTGGGCATACTCAAACAAAGCAGCGGCCATCCCGGATTTCCAATCGAGAGGAAGCTGCCCAGAGAAAAAACGGCGAACAAACGAAATGAAGGAAAGAGAGACGTTCGTCCGTTTTTTGGTTTGATCATACAGCCATCGCAGCAACACATACGCAATGAACGCCCCAAACAGCTGATTGTATACCGCATTTTCCGTCGTGCCAAACAAGGTTGGGACATTCAGATATTGCTTTACCCAGCGGAAAAAGACTTCAACGGTCCAACGTTGTTGGTACATGTCGGCAATGGTTTCCGCAGACGCATGGAAGAGATTCGTCACGACCCGAATGTCGCGGCCATTTGCATCTCGAAAGATCACTACCCGGTGACGCTTGGTCGATCGGCATTGTTTCGTCCCCAACTGGCACGTGAAGTCGGCTTGAACCGATGAAGATGTGCTGGAAAGGCGTTTCAAGCTTTTTTTCTGATGAAGTTCGATGTTGTCCTTCATTCGAATGACAAAGAGCTGATGCTGCTCCACAAATCGATCGAGGCGTTCGATTTTGAAATACGCCCGGTCTTCCACCAGCACTTGTTGAGCGTTCGTCAACTGTTCTCCCACCGGGCCATCGTGACGCAGTCCGGTCGTTTCCACCACGTCTGCCGGCAGCGAGGATTCCGGCGAATACGCGACGTGCAGCTTCACTCCGGCGCGTTCGCCGTGATACGGCGCCCATGGGAGGCGGTTTTTCCCGACCGTGACGGTCGTCGAATGGCTCTTCACCACAAGTTGTACTTGATCATTTAAGGTAGGTGTGCATAGAGGGTACAAAAAATGCGAATTTTCCTGTATGGTAAAGGTGACCAAACCAAACCATGGAGGGAAATTCGCATGTACTCTCAGTTTATCAAAGAACTCATCGATTTACCAGATGTTTTGATTCAAAAGGTGCGAAAAGAAGGGGAACGTTGGATTTTCGAACTTTCTCTACCCGAACAATGCCCGTTATGTCCTGTCTGCTTGAAGCGCACGATCAAAATGACAGACAAAAAGAAGCAATGGATGCATGGCTATGCTCAGCGAATCGGAATTTTTTGGATCGAACTTCCTGTCGAGCGCAGACGTTGTAGCACGTGTGGCGTGACGTTCAGCACGTCGTATCCAGCCATCTCTCCTCGAAGTGTGGCGACGGATGCTTTTCAGCGATGGGTCGCGCAATCTTGCATCGGAACATCCATTCAGGCGGTGGCTCGTATGCTCAAGCTTCCTTACACGACCGTTGAACGATGGTTTTATACCCATGCCCCTTCCTTCCTATCGAATGACGTCCAACCAAAGGCGGTTTGTGTCGATGAGTTTGCTTTTCGAAAAGGGCACGACTATGGAGTGGCGATCATGGATGCCGAAACGGGAGAAGTGTATGCCATGGAAGCAGGAAAGAACGAGGAAGCCATTGGGCGTGCATTGGCTCATGTGTCTCGTTCCGTTCAGTATGTCGTGAGTGACTTGGCTCCAGCGATGAAAAAAGCGATTCAACGGGTTTGCCCAGAGGCGACACATGTCGTCGACTATTTCCATGTCATTCAGCTGTTTACCGATGCTTTAGAACGTTGTCGCAAATATTTGGGCAAAGGAGGCAAGAAACACGGAAATGTTCGTTACGTTTGCCGTTTATTGAGCCAATGCCCAGAGAAATTGACGGAGGAAGAACGTCAAATCATACGAGAATGGTGTAATGAAAGCGATTACTTAAAGTCTGTTTACCAATCGCTCCAACATGTTCGCTATGTGTTCAAAAGCAAAGATGAGCAACAGGCGAAACGACGCTTGAAGGCTTGGATTCATCGGTATTTGTTTTGTCCTTGTTCCGTTGTTCGTGCCATCGCAAAATCACTCGTCAAACGAACAGACGAAATGATATCGTGCATTTTATCCCATTATTCGAATGGGAAGATGGAGGGAACGAATAACAAGATCAAGCTGATGAAACGTCGGGGATACGGATACCGAAATATCCAGCGTTTTGCACTGCGGGTTCGGCTGGAAACAGCTAACATACTTTCATGACAGGTGCAAGTACATCTTTTGGTGATGAACCTCTATGACGCCGCAAAGCAAGATATTCCCATTGATGTGATCAAAAAACAGCTCCATGTCGCCTAAGGGGTCCCCTGTTTGTCTCTTAGGGAATGGAAATTACTGTAATGAAAAATACTCATCTACAGTAATTAAAATAAATAACTCTAAGATGAAGAAAGGGGAAGCAATGATGGAAGCAGTAAAACAATATGATCACATTCGCGTGGAAAAAAATAAGGAGAAAAAGACGGCCACTATTATTTTCGACCGTCCAGAAAAAATGAACTATATCAGTATGCTTGCACGATCTCAATTTTCGGAAATTTTCGATGAGTTGAACAAAGACGATGACGTTCGTGTCATCATCATTAAAGGAGAAGGCACTAAGGCATTCAGTGCGGGTGGAAATATTCCAGAATTTATGGAAGTACACCAAGAAGAACTGTCACATCTTGCTGTAAATGTTGCGGCGCCGGAACGCTCTCCAAAGCCGGTAATCGCCCAACTGCAAGGTTATACATTTGGTGTTGGCCTTGAAATTGCGATGGCTTGTGATCTCTGTATCGCCGCCGATGATACACTCCTGGCGCTGCCAGAGATGAATCTCGGCATGATTCCAGGAAGCGGGGGAACACAGAGGGTAGCAAAAATAGCCGGATTAACCCGCGCGAAAGACATGATTATGAGAGCAAGAAGAATACCAGCCGATGAAGCATATCAATGGGGACTTATCACAAAAGTGGTTCCGAAAGCAGAACTTGAAAATGAAGTCAATGCGCTTGCAGATGAACTTATGAAGTTTTCCCCACTTGCGCTAAAAGTATGTAAACAAGTACTGAATGCCGCCTATGAAACACCTCTTAGCGCAGGTCTTGAAATTGAAGGAAAAGCATATGGTTTGCTCCGTACAACAGAGGACTTCAAAGAAGGTGTAGCAGCATTCGTGGAAAAAAGAAAACCAAACTTCACAGGAAAATAAAATAATCCACGAGTGTTGATTATCCAAAATTAGACATACGCCTTCCATAAATTTGGGCATACTCAAACAAAGCAGCGGCCATCCCGGATTTCCAATCGAGAGGAAGCTGCCCAGAGAAAAAACGGCGAACGAACGAAATGAAGGAAAGAGAGACGTTCGTACGAATCACGATACCCAACCGCTTCGGCAATCAGTTGAATCTCTTCATCCGAAACAAGTTTTTGCATCAAATTCGGGAGTGTGGTATGCTTGTTCATAGAGAGCACCTCCTGGGTTTGTTTGTGTCGTTACTCACATTCTACAGGAAAGGTGCTCTTTTTTCTATACCCTTTGGATTTTATTGGATAATCAACACGCCTGGAATGATATTTATATTTTCGGGGAAGTGGACGTGTCGAAACGGTTTTTGGAGTTTGCGGCGCAAAAAGAGATCATCGTTCATTACTTTAATCATTATGGCTATTACGTCGGCTCCTTTTATCCGCGAGAACATTTAAATTCCGGACATGTCATAGTAAAGCAAGCGGAGCATTACATTGATCCGGCCAAACGATTAGAGCTTGCCCGCCTGTTTGTTCAAGGCTCCATCCGCCAAATGGAGCGGGTGCTCAAGTATTACCGTTCCCGCCTTTCTGAACCGGAGGAATTGGAAAAAGCGCTGCAATCGATCGAACGGGAAGAAGGGAGGTTGAATCAGGCGGAAACGGTGGAGCAGTTAATGGCGGCAGAAGGTCATATTCGTGAAGCGTATTATGCTTCGTTCGATACCATCATCCGTCATCCAGATTTTGTGTTTGAAAAGCGGACCAAACGGCCGCCGCATAATCGTTTGAACGCACTGATTAGCTTTGGGAACTCGATTGTGTACACGATGTGTTTGAGTGAAATTTATAAGACGTATTTAGATCCGCGCATTGGCTTTTTGCATAGCACGAACTTTCGCCGCTTTTCATTGAATTTGGATATTGCGGAAATTTTTAAACCGATCATTGTCGATCGCTTGATTTTCACCTTAGTGAATCGACATATGTTGTCGCATAAGCATTTTGAGAAATTAACCGACGGCATTTTGTTAAATGAAGAAGGAAGAAAGTTATTTGTCAGTGAATTGGAGAAGAAAATGCAGACGACGGTTCAACATCGTCATCTGGGGAAGTCTGTATCGTATCGTCGTCTCATTCGCCTTGAGTTATATAAAGTTCAAAAGCATCTTCTCGGTGAAAAAACGTACGAGCCTTATGCAGCTCGTTGGTAGGTGGAAGCACTATGTTTGTGATTCTCGTGTACGATTTTAACGAAAAGCGCGTGGCCAAAGCGTTGAAAATTGCTCGCAAATATCTTCATTGGGTGCAAAACTCGGTGTTTGAAGGGGAGATCACAACGGCGAATTACGAAAAGTTAAAGATGGAACTGCGCCAAATGATGGATCCTGATGAGGACTCGGTCATTTTTTACACGTTTCGTACCCAAAAGTACTCGAAAAGAGAAGAAATGGGGTTGAAAAAGGGAGGGGATGAGTTCATCTTATAATGAAGAAGGAACGGCATTTATCTTAATTAGGCGAGAAGACTCCCACTTCAACGAAGCGAAGCGGAGTAAGTGGGAGATGAATCGCCTTAACTATATTTTGCTGAAAATAGGATAGATTCAGTAAAATATAGTATCATATAGTTAGATGGGAGGTGAAAACATGTATTTTTGTATCAAACAACAGCTAAATGGTTTGACCAAAGAAGAATACTTGACTCTTCGAGAACTGTGCCATATTGCCAAGAACATGTACAACGTCGGATTGTACAATGTCAGACAATACTATTTTGAACACAAGGAATTTCTTAATTATGAGAAAAACTATCATCTTGCAAAAACTAACGAAAACTATAAGCTGTTAAACAGCAACATGGCACAGCAAATTTTAAAAAAGGTCAATGAAGCCTTTAAATCTTTCTTTGGTTTGATCAGTCTTGCCAAACAAGGAAAGAGACGTATATGATTCTTCCTGTTTCAAGAATTCAATGCCGTAAAATTCACAAAGATATTCTAGTTTTTCTTTTATGTTACCGAGAGGAATATTGACAAAGTTTTGATTTGTCTTTTTTCCTAGATTCATATTGCGTTTTATATTCTTTTGGATTGTCGGCATTATATTCAGGAATCTCATCGCCGTCAAAAAAGCTGGCTTGAGACGTATATGATTCTTCCTGTTTCAAGAATTCAATGCCGTAAAATTCACAAAGATATTCTAGTTTTTCTTTTATGTTACCGAGAGGAATATTGACAAAGTTTTGATTTGTCTTTTTTCCTAGAAGGCCGGTGAAAAAAGTACACCCTGAGGCAGGGATTTAGGGGGCTTATGTCGAAAAAGGAAGAAAAATCGTTGGAATGGAGCGTGAGCGGATCATGAAAGCCCCCAAAAACCCTTCGACAAGGCCGGTGAAAAAAGTACACCCTGAGGCAGGGATTTAGGGGGCTTATGTCGAAAAAGGAAGAAAAATCGTTGGAATGGAGCGTGAGCGGATCATGAAAGCCCCCAAAAACCCTTCGACTCAGCCTCGTCTGTTTCAAGTCATCGACATGGAAGAACTCGTTCCTCCACATCATATCTTGCGCCAAATCAACGAAGCGGTTGACTTTTCCGTCATTCACGATTGGGTGGCTCCCCTGTACACGGAAAAAACGGGTCGCCCGGCGGCGGATCCGGAACGGCTGCTTCGCCTAATGCTGCTCTCGTATTTGTTCGACCACTCTGAGCGGGAGTTGTATGAGATCCTCCCCATGCATGCCGGATACTTGTGGTTTTGCGGTCTCGACTTTGAATCCGTGCTCCATCCGGATCCTCATCACCCCACACTGCCGGATCGAACGACGCTCGTCAAAACACGGAAACGCTGGCGCCAACATGGAATCTTTGACCGGCTGATGACCTATGTGGTGGATCAATGCATCGCGGCGGGGTTGGTCTCGCCGGATGTCCATGCGGCGGCTGACGGCACCCAAGTGCGGGCGAATGCCTCGATCCACAGCTTGCGGGAGGTCAAGCTCGCTCCGGTGGAGACGTTGGAAGACTATCTGGCCCGCACTGCCCGGGAAGATGAACAGACCGAGGCCCGGGATCCGGATGACGACCCACCCTCTCCGTCTCCAAAATCAGGGGAACGCGTCCATGCCGAAGAACGGGGAAACTTCCGTGGAGCCACGTTTTCCAACCGGACCCATCGAAGCGTGACGGATCCGGATGCCCGGTTGTACAAGAAAGGCAAAGGGCAGGAAGCGTATCCTCGGTATCTGGTGCACGACGTCATCGATGTCCAGTCGCGCGTGATTTTATCCAGACGGGCCAGCCTCGCCACTGGAACGGCGGAACGGGAGACGAGTTTGGAGCAGCTGGCTTCGATTCAGTTTCGCCACCCGTCGATTACGATTCGGACCTTGTCTGCGGACAAAGCGTATGGCACCACCGAGTATCTGGAAGCGCTCTTCGTTCAAGGCATCACACCGCTCGTGCCGTTGCGCCGCAAGGAGATGGAGGAGATTCCAACCTGGAAGCGCCGGGCGAAGGATCCCGCTCAGGAAGCAAAGCGCCAGGCGAAAGTCCGAGACGTTCAGATTCGCAATCAAGCGAGGCTCATTCAACAACAGGGCGGCTATCGATCCATTCAAGCCCTTCGCACGCGTTGTGAGCATGTGTTCGCCGAAGGGAAGGAATGTCACGGGCTGGACCGGGCCCGAAGCCGGGGCCTTTACGCCATGGAAGAACAGGCACTGTTGACCGCCGTCGTGCAAAATCTGAAGCGATTGTGCCGGTTTCGAAAAAAACGAGGGGGGACCGGCTCTTTGGCGTGCGCAAAACCGGAATTGGGAGCAGGAAGTCCTGCTCGTCTTCCCATCCTTTGGCGCCAAACGGCGGGGAGAATGGCCTCCAAAATTCGACATGTGGGAAGTCTATGCCCCATTAATTCACCGGCCTTCTATGAGTGTCTTATGCTCTAGCGGCGAAGTGGACACGCCTCAAAGAATAAGGATTGCTTGAAGCAGTCAAACTTCTTTGGAAGCCCCCACTTCAAATTTTCGCTAGAAAATTAAGTGGGGGTAGTTCACCTACAGAAGGCAGGGTATTCACATGAGACTGACCATTACGATGAACGGGCGGCAAGGCCCCGTGTCGCTGCCGCTTCATTATCAGCATTTGCTGCAAGGCCTGTTGTATCGTTCGCTAGAAAGTGAACGATTCGCGACGTTTTTGCATGAGATCGGCTTCCGCCATGAGAAGCGATCGTTTAAACTGTTTACGTTTAGCCGTCTAGTTGGAAGGCATGAAGTGGATAGGGGAAAGAAAACGATACGATTTTTGGACGATTTCCAATGGCATATCGACACGATTCTCCCGGATTTGACCGAGCAGCTCGGGCAGCAGTTGTTGCTGCGGCGGGAGATTTGGCTTTACGATCAGCCGGTGGAGGTCCAAAGCGTGAAGATGGACAAGGTGGAAATTGCCCAAAACACCATCGAGGTGGCCATGCTCTCCCCGCTGACCGTATACAGCACGTATGAAACGATCGATGGCAAAAAGAAAACGCATTTTTTCGGGCCGGACGACGACGTCTTTCCCCACCTCGTGGAGCTGAATTTCCGCCATAAATACGAAGCGTACTATGGCGTCGAGCCAGCAGAGAGATTGGTGATCCAGCCTGTCCATGTCCACCACCGTCATCGAGTGGTAACACGATTCAAAGATATGTATATTACGGGCTGGTTAGGCCATTATCGTCTTTCCTCTTCTCCCGAACAACTGACGTTTCTATACCACGTTGGCCTAGGCAGCCGCAATTCCCAAGGATTCGGCATGTTTCGGTTAATCAGCGAGTGAGCCATTCTGATTGTCGTCGACCTCCAATCGTGCAAAAACCCTAGGGGGTCGACGACATTGGTTTTGATCGCCTGATCCCTACAGCCATCATGGTTGAACTTGATTGACAGAATCTTCGAAACGTGTTATTCTGATGATGACGTTGAAGGGAAAAGGTTGATATGACAACACTTTTTGGGGTTTTTATCGTACCTATGAGGGATTGAAACTATGCTTGCGTTGTATTACCGACTTTTGGAGCATACACGTTTTTATCGTACCTATGAGGGATTGAAACAAACAGGCGTGCAGCAGTTCATGAACGAATGTTTGCGTTTTTATCGTACCTATGAGGGATTGAAACGACTTTATTTGCTTTACATTTTCATCGTACTATGAAGTTTTTATCGTACCTATGAGGGATTGAAACACACCTAAATTCGGGATACCAATTGGATGAGAAGCGTTTTTATCGTACCTATGAGGGATTGAAACTCCTTCTGCCGCTTCAAATACCCTTTCACCTTCTCAAGTTTTTATCGTACCTATGAGGGATTGAAACAACGTCCCGATCATCGTCCTGGCGCAGCTCAACCGGGTTTTTATCGTACCTATGAGGGATTGAAACGAACATCTTTTCAGAGCATAAGAAAACGCCTGTCGGTTTTTATCGTACCTATGAGGGATTGAAACTCGAACTCTACTGCCTCCCGCCACTCGCTAGGAAAGTTTTTATCGTACCTATGAGGGATTGAAACATGATACGGACATGCACATCATAGTTCGGCGCATTGTTTTTATCGTACCTATGAGGGATTGAAACTACCACAGCGATAATCTCAAGGGAACTATGATCGGTTTTTATTGTACCTATGAGGGATTGAAACTGATGATCAGAAACTCGAGTCGTTGCAGTCGGTTTTTGGTTTTTATCGTACCTACGACGGATTAAAACATAACTCAAACCCCAAGCTGCCTTCTTTGGCTTTGGCTGTTTTTATCGTACCTATAACGAATGAAAACCGACACCTACGTTTGCTCATCCAACCGGTTTCTTTGTAAACATTTGTGATGAAAAGAACGGAACTCCCTTTTTTGTGCATCACGGTTTTATAAATTTTTGGTTTTTCTATTTTAAGGTTAGAGAGCTAACCACCGCGACAGGAGGCTTCACATCGATGCGCCAAAAACTTCGCGATCTCGGGTTTTCGATCGGCACGCTTCCGACAGGGAAGCGGAATCAAATTACGGATGTGTCCGGCGTTCGGGTCGGGCATGTGACGATTCGTGAAGAGCGGGATGAACGGACGGTGGTCCGCACTGGGGTGACGGCGGTGTTGCCGCATGGGGGGAATTGGTTTTTAGAGAAGGTGCCGGCGGCGTGCTTTGTCCTGAACGGGTTCGGGAAAACCGCGGGACTTGTGCAAGTCGAGGAGCTGGGGACGATCGAGTCGCCGATTATGCTGACCAATACGTTCAGTGTCGGCGCTGTCTGGCAAGGGACGCTTGAGTATATGCTTGCGATGACGCCGGAGATCGGAGATACGACCGGGTCGGCCAACATTGTCGTCGGGGAATGCAATGACAGCTATTTGAATGCGGCGCGGGCGCTGGCGGTGACGAAGGCGCATGCGAAACAGGCGATTGCCGAAGCGCGGGTAGATATGGAAGAAGGAGCGGTCGGCGCGGGGACGGGGATGATGTGCTTCGGCTGGAAAGGGGGCGTCGGCAGTTCATCGCGGATCGCGGGCGGGATGTATACGGTCGGGGCGCTGGTGGTGAGCAATTTCGGCCGGCGCGAGGAGCTGCGGTTTGTGCCGTATGTGCCGCCGGCGTTCGATGAACGGGAAGTGCCGCCTGGGTCGATTATGATGATCATCGCGACCGATGCGCCGCTCGATGCCCGGCAGTTGAAGCGGCTGGCGAGGCGGGCGACGGTGGGGCTCGGGCGGACGGGAAGCTGCGTCCATCACGGGAGCGGTGATATTGTGATTGCGTTTTCCAACGCTTACACGATCCCGCATTTTTCCGATTCTGCCCTTCAATCGGTCCCGCCGCTCATCCGCGACGATGCGCCGCTTATGAATGAGCTGTTCCAAGCGGCGATTGAGGCGACCGAGGAAGCGATTTGGAATTCGCTCACGATGGCGGAGACGACAACCGGACGCAACGGGCGGATCGGGGAAGCGATTCCGTATGCGCTGCTGGAACGGATGAAACGGGCGTGGTGAGAATGGCTACAGCCGTCTTGCCAGCTGGACGGCGGTCATGGAGAGGGATGAAAGTCAAGATTATCGCATCGTTTGCATGGGGACAAGGCTCTCTGCTTGTGGCGTTGGCTCAACAAAACAGCCCGAAAGGAATCCGCCTTTCGGGCTCTGTCCGTTTTTCGCCGGGCGGCGTCTATCAGTGGAAAACGGCGGAGCACTGCCTCTTTTCGAATGAGAGGTCTGGCAAAACCGACGTTTCTTCGCCGGCGTTGCGAAACGGACCGGGCTTAGTGCCGGCTATGGAGGCGGTGTTTCCAAGCGGCGAGTTTTTCTTTTATGTCAAACGACTGCGCCCCCGCTGCCGCCTGGCGGTTGGCGTAGCCGACCAACGCGCCGGTGGCGATGAGCAAGAGGCCGGACAACGCGAACATGTAGGCGATGGAAAACAGCCCAGCGACCGCGCCGGCGGCGGTCGGGCCGGTCAAGTTGCCGAGAAAGCGGGAGCTGGCTGTGACGCCGAACACCCGCCCTTGGATGCGGCGCGGGCATTGCGCGTTGATCAGCGCTTGAAGGGCAGGCCATACCCCGCCGACGACAAGCCCTTGCAAGAAGCGCCAGACGTACAATTCATAAAGATGGTCCGTCCATACTTGCGGCAAGGCGAACAGGCCGGAGAGCAGAAGCAACATCGGCAGTGTTTTCTCCTGCCCGATCCGGTCGCCGAGCTTGCCTAAATACGGTGCGCCGATGATCGTGGCGATTCCGGTGATCGAGGAGGCGAGCCCTGATAGAAATGCGAGATTGCGAGAATCGCCGACGAGCGACTGGACGAAAATCGTCATCATCGAGTTGACGCCAAGAACGGCGATTTGCACGAGAAAGGTGGCGACAAACAAGATGACGAGCGGCCGATGGGCGAATACTTCTTTGAAACTGGCATGGCGCTCTTGCGTCTGCGGCGCGACGGGGTCTTTGTCGAGCCAAAAGACGACAGGAAGCAATGTCGCCAAAATGCAAAACCCGGTCACGAGAAACACCGGGCGGAAGCCGAACCAATCGGATAAGGCGCCGCCGATGAGCGGCCCGATGACGTTGCCGGCGATGCTTCCCGTCTGCAGCGTCCCGAGCGCCTCGCCGCTATGGTCTTTTGGCACGACGCGCGCCAAGTACGAAAACGAGACGGTGATGAATCCCGAGAAAAAGCCGACCAAAAAGCGAAGAACAAGCAGCGCCATCGGCGAATGGGCGAACGCCATGCAGCTGGTGATCAGCCCCATGCCAATCCCCGCGCGGATGAGGTTGGCGCGCTGGCCGTACTTGTCGGCGAACATGCCCCAAATCGGCGCCATGACAGCGGCTGATAGGAACGTGACGGAAAACACAAGTCCCGTCCAGATGCTCAAGGCGTGGTGCTCAGTGACGCCCATTTGCCATAAAAAGAGCGACAAAAAGGGAATGACCATCGTCATCCCGGCAGAAACCATGAAATTGCACAGCCAAAGAACGCGGACGCTTCGCTTCCAGTTCATAGGAGGTCATCTCCTGTATTATTTCGTTTCTCTAATGATTTTACCACGATGGAAAAACAAAGGAAACGATTTTGCTTCCGAACGGGGGAAAGCGAGAGTCAGGCCGTGCGACGGTGGGGAGCGGTGCCATTTCCCTGAACAAACACCATCCCCCTTGCCTGCCCGGCAAGGGGGTCATCTATGTCAAAGGGGGAGGGGATTAGGCGTTATTGGCTTGGGCTTCCTTCCATTTCGCTAATTCACGTTCCACTTCTTCCTCAAACGGCACGGGGGACAACGCAGCATTCGTCCCGAACCGGGCGGCGGACGCTTCGGCTTCTAAGGCGATGACGCGCTCTTCCATGCGGGCGAATCCGCGCAGCGCCTCGTCGGCGGAAAAGGAGGCGAGCGCCGAGTCGATTTGCTTCAACGCTTGCGCGGCGTTAACGCGGGTAGCGAGCTCCAGCTGCTTAGCTGCGAGCTCGTCGTACCGCTCGCGCAGTTGGTTTAGACGGTTGGCGACTTCCGCCGTTTTCGCTTTGATGGCGTCGTATTGTTGTTTGTACGCCTCCAGCTTTTTCTCATACAACAGCTTGTCGCGCAAGGCGAGTTTGGCGACGGCTTCTTCGTTGCGCTCGAGCGCCAGTTTCGCTTGGCGGCTCCGTTTTTCAATCGTCGCCTCCGCTTGGGCGATGAGCGTCTCATAGCGCCGCTCGGCGACCCATTGCTGGGCGAGCGCCTGGCGCCCTCGTTCGAGCTGCTTTTCAAGTTCACGCAAATATTGTTTCGTCATGGCGACGGGGTCTTCCCAGCGGTCGATTTGTTCGTTCACTTCAGCGAGAACGATCGTCTTCATTCGGCGAAAAATACCCATTTGATTGATCCTCCTTTTGAATTGATTTTTCCCATTCATCGAGCCAATCGGTGGAAACCGAAGGCGCCGCTGGCATCAACGCCTCAACAGCGGACGGTTTGCGCGCTTGACGCCGCCCCGAGGCGTACACCGCGGCCAGTGCAAGCAAAATCAACACCCATTTCGGCAAGATCGCAGCAACGCCTAAAGCGACAAGCGCCCAACCGATCCAGCGCTTCGACCGCGCCGCGGCGAGCCATATCGCCCCCGCGCCCACGAGCAAAAACGGAATGAGCCACCACATGAACAAACCTGCCATCATCCAGCCTTCGCGCGATCCCATGCCGAACTCTCGATGGTGATGTCCGAATCCATCGTGCACGCCGGCAAATGGAACGCCCGGACGGCCGTGCGCCATCACTTCATGCGGCGTCAGAACATGAAACGCGCTCCATCCAACGAGAGCAGCGAGCGCGATGAATAGGAACGTTTTTGCCTTTTTCACATCGTCACCTCCTTTTTTCGGCAGTGGACTGGCTTACGGTTTGTATTGTAGAGGGGGAAGGAGAAAATTAGGTGAAAAGCGAACATTTTTTTGAAGGATTTTTGAGTATATCATGAATAGGGGATCCGCCGCGAGATGGACGATGATTTTGACGGGCATCTGTTTTTTCTGACATTGTGGGGACGAAGGAGGGGAAGACGTGGTTCGGTCGTATGGGGTTGATGTGGGCGGCGCTTTGTTGGTGTTGTTGTTTTCCTTTTTGTTTCCGACGTTTTATGTTGGATATTATGCGTACGGCTCGTTTTTGGGGTTTGCCATCGGTTCGTTGATCGTCGGCTTGGCGAGAATTCGATGGCATCCGCAGGCGCGGTTCGGCGGTACTCTGATCGGTTCGTTCCTCATCATCGCGGTGTCTGTCCTCATCATCCGCCTGTTTCCGATCGAAATCCGCGATGTCGGAGACTTGGTTATGCAGTATATCAACGCGGTTGTGAATGCGTTGATATATTTGGCATTCTCCACGCCCTCCACCTGTTGCATCGCCTGAAGCAGGGCGACGTTCCGTTTGCGAAAAAACGCTGAAGCGGCTCATAACGCCTGTCTCACCGTTCAAGAATCATTAGTTGAAATGTGAGGAAGAACATGAAAAACTGTTCTCCATCATTGTCCCTTGCATCAGAGAGAAATCATGAAAGAATGATAACGATGGCAAGGGTCGATAGAAAAAAACAAGCTTCTGAAGCAATTACGCTTCAGAAGCTTGTTCGACGGCCGTGGCAAATTGGCGGCGATGTTGGATAGTCAAATAAACGAGTGTTCCCATCATCATGGCAACAACAAATAGAAGCAGCTTGCCGATGTTTTCCCACATAAACGAGAAATCACCGCTTGAGATGACCGCTTTCAATCCGAAAACCGAATACGTCATCGGAAGCCATGCGTTAAAGTGTTGCAACGAGCGTGGAATCAGTTCGAGCGGGAATGTTCCCGCGCTTGTTGTCAATTGCAAAATCAGCACGACAATCGCGATAAATCTTCCTGGATCGCCGAACACGGTAACAAGAAATTGAATGACAGATAAAAATGTGATGCTAGTGACAATGCTAAACACGATAAAGAGCGGGACGCTTTTTACGTGTAAATCGAGTCCAACCAGCAACACGACATCCGCCAGCAGTGCTTGCAAAATCCCGATGCCGATCAAGACGCCGAATTTAGCCAAAAACCAATGCAATGGTGAACGCGGAATCTCCGCTGGTTCGCGAAGCGGAAAGACGATGGAAAGCAACAGCGCTCCGACAAACAATCCAAGTGATAAGAAGTACGGCGTAAACCCTGTTCCGTAGTTCGGCACTTTATTGATTTCTTCCTTGTGGAGATTCACTGGTTGGGCAAACATGTCGTAGACAGCCTTATTGGCTTTGACATCGCTTGCTTGTTCGGCTCCTTCTTTCAATTTATCCGCCAATTCTTTCGAGCCGTCTGTCAGTTGGTTGACACCATCTTGCAAATGTTTTGTCCCGTTCGTTAATTCCTTCGTTCCAGCCGCTACTTGTTGTGAACCGTCCCTCAACTGGCGCGTACCATCTTGAAGCTGATCCGCTCCTTGAGCCAATGTTTGCAGGCCTGAAGAAAGTGTTCCACTGCCATGGGCAAGCTGGCTTGCTCCTTGTGCAGCTTCTTGCATTTTGTCATACATTGTTTTCATGCCGCTGACGAGTTGTTCTTGGCCATTCGCCAGTGCGTCTGCGCCATTGACAAGTTGTTGTTGACCGGCAAGCAGTTCATCGACTCCGCGATCGAGAGCGATGTGCCCTTCATGCAGCTGTTGGGCTCCTTCGTGCAAAGAAGAGGCTCCAGAGTGCAACGATTGGGCGCCGCTATTTAACTGCGCAAGGCCGTTTTCGACTTGCTGGCTTCCCGATGATAGTTTCATGATTTGTTCTTTTAATTGCTCATATACGGCTCTCTGTTGCGCTTGAGGAGTTGTCTTGATGAGCACGTCCAGCTGCGCGCCCAACTGCTTAAGACCGCTTGTGATTTGGGCCGCACCTGTGTGAACTTGTTCGGCTCCTTCCTGCCACTGAGCCAATGAAGCTGTGAGCTTTGCTGCTCCATCGCTCAATTGTTCAGATCCTTGCAAAAGCTGCGGAGTGCGGGCGTCGAGCGCTTGCATTCCCTCATATACGCGTCTTGTCCCTGAAGCAAGATTCGCTGCTCCTTGCTGAGCCTGCTTTGCTCCGGAGAGGAGTTTCTCTTGCCCAGCGGTCATCTGTTTCATCCCGTTGTAAAGCGCTTCGGACCCGGTTTGAACTTGCAATGAGCCACTGGCAGCTTGGTGCAGTCCGTCAGTAAAGCTCACGGATTTTTCCGCGAGTGTCGCTAAATGGTGATATAACGTTTCAGTTCCGTCTTGTGCTTTTTTCATGCCATCATACAGTCGGTTTGTTCCGTCTTGTGCTTGGCTGAGTCCGTCATGCAGTTGTGCGGCTCCGTCGCTCGCGTTTGTCAATCCGTCAGCGACAGTTTGAATCGTATCAAACATGCTTTCGGCATATGTTTCTGTTATGGCGTTCGCTACTTCGTTTTTTATTTTTTCAACTGCAGTTTCGCCGATTTGTGCCGATAGAAAGTTAAATCCCTCATTCGGTTTGTAAATGAGCTGCAGTTTTTTCGGATGATCGTCTTGCAGCGTTGTCGCATTCCGGGAAAAATCGTCAGGGATTTGAATGAGCATATAATACTTTTGTTCTTTTAACCCTTTTTCCCCTTCATGTTCGGTTACAAAATGCCAGTCAAACTGCTTGTTCTCTTTTAACTTTTCGACAAGATCTTCCCCAAGATGAATCTCTTTGCCGTTGAGAACCGCCCCTTTGTCTTGGTTGACTACAGCGACGGGAAGTTCATCCAAATGATCGTATGGATCCCAAAATGCCCATAGAAACATGCCGCTGTATAGAAGAGGGATGAATAATACAGCTATGACAGGAATCAGCACTTTGCGGTTGGACAGAATGGCCTTCCATTCTTTTAACCATAATTGAAATGCGTGCATGCCCGAACCTCCTTTGTTTATAATTCTGACTGATTTGTCCATTTAGTCATTTCGCTCCGAAAAGAGAAGGATTATCATGGAGACAATCCTTTCAGCAAATACAGATCAAACAGTTCGGCAATGGTTTGTTGAGACAATGGTTCGTGATCTTTTTCCCATTCAATGCTTAATGCGATGTACATTTTAAACATGAAAAATGCCGTTAACTCTGGATCGCAAGAGCGAATGTCCCCTTTTGCCATCGCTTCTTCAATTTTTTCGCGAATATAGGCAATCATTTCGCGATCAAGGCGTTTCATCACATCTTGTACAGCTGCGGTGCCAATATCCCGCATTTCTTGCAAAAGTTTGATGGTTAATTCATGTTCTTGACGGAATGTAAAAATACGCTGCAAGGCGCGTTGGACGTTTTCGCTGAACGGCAAACGATCATCCATAGCCGCATCCGCTTCATGCTTAATTTCGGATATAACAGAGGAAACGATATGGTCAAGCAGCTCTTCTTTGCTTTTGAAAAATGTATAAATCGTTCCTTTGCCGACATTAGCCATCTTCGCTACTTGATCCATTGTCGTTGCTTTGTAGCCGAACAGCGAAAATGATTGAGTGGCGGCATCAATAATTTGTTGTTTTTTATCCGACATGGGCATTCATCCTTCATTTTTGACTAAATGGACAATTTGGTCATTACGTTTTGAATCATAACATGAATATGTTCGGTTTGCAACAGCAACAAAGTATGATGTTTCGTTTTTCTCACTCAACGGCACGTTCTGTTAGGGGAAGGAAGCCTTCGCCTTACTGTTTTGCCCCCTGGATTTAGCGAGGAAGACGAACAAGAAATTCGGTTCCTTTCCCGATTTGACTATGGACGTGGATCGCGCCGCCGTGGGCGTCGACGATCCATTTGGCGATCGACAGCCCGAGGCCGTGGCCGCCTTGTTGGCGCGAGCGCGCTTTGTCGACGCGGTAAAAGCGGTCGAAAATGCGGCCGATGTCTTCCGGCGGGATGCCGATGCCGGTGTCTTTGACGGAAAGGAACACGTGCTTTGGCTCGGTGCGGATCGACAGCGTCACCTCGCCGCCTTCGGGGGTGTATTTGATCGCGTTGTCGAGCAAAATGTACAACAGCTGCGTCAATTTGTCCGGGTCAGCGGTGACGAGCGCTTGCTCGGGAGCGTGAAAATGCATCGTAATCTGTTTTTTCGCCGCCAGTTCCGACATGAGCTGGAACGTGCGCTCGGCGTGCGGGCGGAAATCGAACGTTTGTTTTGAAAGCTCCAGCGCGGCGTGTTTCGCATCCGCGCGGGCGAGCGTCAACAAGTCGTTCATCAGTTTCGTGATTCGCTTCAATTCGTCACGCAGGCGGTCGAGCAGGCGGCGGGCAAAGTCGTTTTTCATCACATCCTCCTCAAGCGAAAGCGCCTCGACGGACGAGAAGACGACGCTGAGCGGCGTCCGCAGCTCATGAGAGGCGTCGGCGACGAACTGGCGCTGCCGCTCGTACGCCTCTTCAATCGGTGCGAGCGCGCGCTTGGACATAAAGAAGCTGAGCGCCACGCCGACGGCAAGAAACAAAACGGCCAAGCCGATGAGCACAATGAGCAGCCAATGGAACACGCCGAAAAACGACGTGACGTCCATGCCGATATACAGCATGCCCACGAAATCGCCGTGGATGACGAGCGGACGGGCGGCGGCGAGCACGCGCCAGTCGCGGGCCGCTTCGCGCGCGAGGCCGGGCATATGTTCCGGCAAAGAGACGCTCATGTAGACGGGAGCGCGCTCATTTGCCTTGAGATGGGACAAGGCGTTTAAAAAATACGGACGCAGGCGCGGGTGGACTTCATCCCCGGCGAGCAGGCCCCCGTCCGGGCCGATGACGTAAAAAAAGAGTTGGTCTTCGCTTAACAAAATGACATTTTCATCATCAAACAAGTCGAAATTGCTTTGCTTGAGCAGCACTTGTTCGATCGTATTCGCCTCTTGCTCGGCGAGGCGGCTGATGCGCCGCTCTTGGTCAGAGGTAGCGATCCAGTAAAACAAGGCCGCGGCGATCATGACAAACAAGGCGAGAAACAACGTGAAAATGCCGCTGTAGAGCGCCGTCAACCGCCAATGGGCGCGGCGGAACAAGTCGGCGCTTCCTAGGCGGCGCAGCCAGTCGCGCCATTCCCTCCAGTTATTTTTCAATTTTATACCCCACTCCTCGAACGGTTTGGATGACATCGTCTTTCAACTTTTTGCGCAATAGCTTGATTGTCGCGTCGATCGTTTTCATTGACACATCGGCATCCCACCCCCAAACGCGGTCCAATATCGTTTCGCGCGGCACGACTTGCCCTTGGTTTTGCACGAGCAAATCGAGAAGCTGAAACTCGCGTGGAGTGAGGAAAATCTCTTCATCGCCGCGATGGAGCGTATGGCTTGTCCGGTTTAAGGTGAAGCCGTGAAACGCCACTTTTTCCTCTTGAAGCGGGACGAACGTGCGCCGGGCGAGCGCCTTGAGCCGCGCGACGAGCTCGTCGATTTCAAACGGTTTGACCAAGTAATCGTCCGCTCCCGCCTCAAGCCCGGTGACGCGGTCATGGACGGCGTCTTTCGCCGTCAACATCAAAATCGCGCCTGTGTAGCCGTTTTGCCTCAACCGTCGACAAATGTCCACCCCATCGCCGTTTGGAAGCATCCAATCGAGCACGACGACATCGTAAAACTCCGCCATGGCGTAATCGTACGCATCTTCCCCTTCCTGCACCCAATCGATATGGTCGATGCCTTTCTTTTTCAATAAGTGAACGATCAGCTCCCCTAGGTGAAGATCGTCCTCGGCCAGCAAAATTTTCATCGCCATTCCTCCCGTTCTGTCTCTCTTCCTTCTTATCATATCAAATCGTTCGTGAAAAAACGGTGAAAACGCAGCCCATTCGCCGCGCAGAAGGCTGTTCTCTCAAAAAGAATTTTCACCATTTTTTCACCTTCCTTGGCTATCATGATGGACGAAGAGGAAAAGGAGGCAAACGGCGATGAGGAAAATGAGGAATTTGCATCTTTGGATTGGGCTGATCAGTTCGATCTTTTTGCTTGTTGAGGCGGTGACGGGGCTCCTTCTATCCGAGCCGTGGCTGATCGGCCAGGCGGAGCGCGGCGAGATGCACCGCGCCGCGCAGGAAGGAATGAACGCGTTCGGGGCGGGGCAGACGTCGGGAGCGGGGGCATCTACGGCCCCGATGGCACCGCGCGCCGAGGGAGGCGGATCGTCGCTCATGATGTTCGTCCGCCAGCTGCACGAAGGGAGAATCGGTTCGCTTGACATCCGCTGGGCGGTTGATGTCGCGGCGGTGGCGATGATCATCTTGACCGCGACGGGGATTTTCCTGTCGATCCGCACGCTCGCAGCGGGACGGAGGCGGAAGCAGAAGCGGATGACGCCAGCGCCGGAGACGACATAACGTACGCAGGAAGGGATGAAACGATGCATCAGAACAACCGAAAGAAACAGCGACGCTGGTCTTCTCTTTATGCAAGGCCGATCGATGTCGGTGGCATCGTCGTATTTCGCCCGCCATTTCACTGCTTGGCGGCCATTCGCTCGAAGATGCTGCATATTCCATCATGGATCATGAAGGAGGAGATGACCCATGGACGTGATGCCATTTGAACCAACCCCAACGCCAGAACCGAAACGCCGCGGCCGCTTCGTATCGTGGCTCGCCGCTTCCGTCGCAGGGGCGGTGATTGGGAGCGCGGCGACGTGGTATGTGGCGCCGAAATGGATGCATGGAGAAACGAATTCCCAAACGGAAACAGCGGAAACGACCGCAAAAAGCGAGGCGCTGCCGCTGCAGCCGACGGGGAACGTCAACACGAACATGATCGCCGCCATTAATAAAGTGGCCGATGCGGTCGTCGGCGTCGTCAACATTCAAAAACAAGTCGACTTTTTCTCCGAACAAGCGCAAGATACGGAAGCGGGGACGGGGTCGGGCGTCATCTTTAAAAAAGACGGCGATGCGGCCTACATTGTGACGAACAACCATGTCATTGAAGGGGCGAACAAAGTCGAAGTGGCGCTCGCGAACGGGAAAAAAGTGAAAGCCGAGATCGTCGGCGCGGATGCACTCACCGACCTCGCCGTCTTGAAAATCCCTGCTGAAGGGGTGACGAACGTGGCGAGTTTCGGCGACTCGTCGAAGGTGAAAATCGGCGAGCCTGTCGCGGCGATCGGCAACCCGCTCGGCCTTGATTTGTCGCGGACGGTGACGGAAGGGATCGTCAGCGGCAAACGGACGATGCCCGTCTCAACGTCAGCGGGGGATTGGGAAATCGACGTCATCCAAACGGACGCCGCCATCAACCCGGGCAACAGCGGCGGAGCGCTCATTAACAGCGCGGGGCAGGTGATCGGCATCAACAGCATGAAAATCGCGGAAACGGGCGTCGAAGGGCTCGGCTTTGCCATCCCGAGCGAAAACGTCAAACCGATCGTCGAGCAGCTGATGAAAGATGGGAAAATCAAACGCCCGTACCTTGGCGTCCAGCTTGTCGATGTGGCGGATTTGTCCGATGACGTCCGCACGAATGAATTGAAATTGCCGTCGAACATCACAAGCGGGGCGGCCGTCACGTCCGTCGAACCGTTCTCCCCAGCCGCGGAAGCCGGGCTGAAATCAAAAGACGTCATCGTCGCCATCAACGGCGACAAAATCGACAGCGTCAGCGCCTTGCGCAACTATTTGTATACGAAAACATCGGTGGGCGATCGCATCAAACTGACGATCTATCGCGATGGGTTTGAGACGACCGTATCCGTCACCTTAAAAGCGAGAGAAAGCAGCCAGTCATAAGAAGACATCGCCTCTTTTCAGCCGAAGCGGCTGGAAAGAGGCGATGTTCATTTTCGTGTGCGGCGCTTGCTCATGATGCTGGAGTATAAAGCGAAATGAGACGGCTGTACGTTGATTCCGTGTCGTCAGCACTTTTTGTATCGAGTCTGCTCATATTGCGAGAGCTGGCAGGACGACGTGCAGCCGTTGCATGTCCGAGAGTGGGTGCGCCCGCAATACAGGGGGCCCCATGATCCGAATCATCACTTCGCTCGGAATGATGTTGGAGGAAGGGCTTCGTTTGCTGTTGTCACAAGGACCGAATTCCTTGGCTAGAATAGGCGTGCCTACTACGAGCCACAAGGACGTTCGTGCCTCATATGTACAACAGCGAAGTCTCACGAAGGGATCTCAGTTGTCCATGGAGATGAGTAAGTTTGCTCACCTACGGTTTCAATTGGGCAACGACTCTCGGAAGCGGCTGCACCACCATAATTTGATTTTCCTGATGCTCCATTCGGTTTCTGTTGTTTGAAGCGCATGAACACGCCAATACATGGGCGGATGGGACATAAACTGGAATTCCAAAAATCTAAAAAACCAAGAATCTCTTTCTAAGGAAGAGATTTTTTTGTCCTTTTTATTTGCTTCTTGCTCGTTTTTAAAATCAATGTGGTATCCTACAGACTTTTCCAATGCTCGATCTTGATATTCACACAGGATCGTCAAACTGTTAGCCATTTGAGCATTCCCACCGTCCAACAGCGTTGCTCCTAAATGATCTGCCCGGACTTCCATCCACTGTGTGAATAGAGATTGGAAAGCAGGAAGCAGAAAAATCAAGAGCCATAGGCCGAGAAAAACAAAGATTTGATTATGTTCTAGCCAATTTGGAAAGGCTTCATGGATAAGGAAAACACCAGCAAAAACTAACCCGATCAACGCAAATCGCAATAACTGTCCCATCAAGACATCTCGCTTTTTCACATGAATCGCCTCATGAGCCAAAATGCCTTCAATGGCTTCATGGGGAAGTTTCAGCGTTTCTGAAGTTAACGCTACCAATGATCGACCAATATTCGCACCTATCGCAAAACCGTTATATTCGGCCGATTCCGTAACATAAATATCAACATGAGAAAGGCCGGCACGTGAAAAGACTTTCTCGATGATGGGCAGCAAATCGGGATCGTCTATTTTCCTCATATCTAAAGCGATTTTCAATACGCGATCCGAAATCCATAGATTGAATATCCAAAATAGTATAATAACAGCGGTTGTTGCGATCGGCCCGATCCCCAGCAAAGTAAACAGTGTGAGAAGGGCTGCATAAGCTCCCACCCCTTTCACCGTTGCTGCAAAATACCATTTTCCTAAAAGTCGTTTCCAATTTTTTGGATGATAAAAAGGCTTTACTTCGAACTCTTCCATTTTATGTATTTCTCCTTTAAGGAGAAAATCCATCGATTCTAATGGATCAGGGGTGAGATAAACTTTTTCACCGGAAAAAGATAACTTCCACGTTTTCCCCATGCTGGTCGTATAGTCCATATTAGGAGAGAACAAAGAAAAAAGCTGGAATAGTTGCAACACATCCGGCCTTGTCTGAACGCTTACTTCTGAA
This sequence comes from Geobacillus uzenensis, assembly GCF_002217665.1. Taxonomy (NCBI): domain Bacteria; kingdom Bacillati; phylum Bacillota; class Bacilli; order Caryophanales; family Anoxybacillaceae; genus Geobacillus; species Geobacillus uzenensis. The sequence goes on along the minus strand of NZ_NEWL01000009.1, from coordinate 131,183 downwards.
AGTTCCTTCAATGGATATTTTTTGGTTTCAAACAAAGATACAGCATATAATGCTTCTTCGTGTTCTGCGTAAAAAAGGCGGAGAGAGCGAAGCAGTCCCACTCTTTTTGTCAGCCCAACAAAAAGAGAGATGAAGCTATATAAAAGGATGAACGTAATCGCGGAATTCGGCCCGAAAAGGAAATAAAGAACAGCAATGACGATGAAAAATCCGGAAAATAACAAATCCGCTAATAGGCGCTCTTTATTTTTAGACAAGACTATTTCTCTCGCACCTTGTTCTTTTAGTTGATCGATGATCTCTTTCAATTGGGTTTTGCTTCTTTCCGGTACCGGAGAGCTAAAAAAGCTAAATCCAAATATAAAAAAAATGGGCACCGTTTTTATAAACCCTTGATCTAAGAACACATAGACGATCCATCCGATTCCGAGTATCGCAGTGAGGATATGTACATATAAAGAAGGACACCATTTTTTAAAAAAGTATGCCAAGAAACCGAGAAAAAAGCCGACTGCAGCAGTCCAAATCGATATAGTCACATCTGGCATCTGTTGCTCCCCCTGTCTAGTTGAAAAAGTGCAAGAAACCCCCTAGTCATTATTTATCACTTAAGTAAATCCACTAATACCCATTGGTAACGAAATTCGTCCATTCTACATGTAGGTGGTTGACAATGGCATGTTGTTGAACGTTCATGAACGTTTTTCTCCAATATTGGTTCTTTTTTCAATTGACATTATAGCAGGGACAGGTTCGTTTTGTATATCTTTTTCTTTTTTCACTCCACTGCGCTTGTTGGGGAACATGAATATGACCTACAATATTTTCCTCACATGTAACGGATAACGATCATTCATGTAGGAGAGGAACCGTATGATTAAGAGACCCGTTTTTGTATGACTCATGTTGTTGTCTTCCGCATGATTCGTGATTTACGCTTACGAAAGCGAGCGGTCAGTGTCCTGGTATGTTCGTTGCATGAATGGATCAGCAGATTGTTGCTGATGTTTTGACCATTCATTGTATATACATGCTCATTGAAAAGTTAACCTTCGCATAAGCGGTGCCCACTCCGGTTATACTGTCCCTAAGGAAAAGTATGGAAAAGGAGTGGAATTCTGCATGAAACGTCTCAAAATCACCAACGATCACGGATGGACACCTCGGACACTTCGCAAACAGGAATGGAAAATCAAAAACACCCTTCTTCGCCAACGGGTGATGGCCGTTCGCCTCGTCATGGAAGGCTATTCGGGCAAAGAAGCGGCCTCCATGGTCAACGTGTGCCGACAAACCGTTTCCCATTATGTGTCGCTGTTCAACGAAGGCGGCCTTGAACTCCTGCTTCATCGGGATTTCGCCCCCGGGCGAGAGCCGTTTCTCACCGAAGAACAGCAGGAAAAGATCAAACAGCTTGTGTTGACCACCACTCCCGCCGAACTGGGCTGGGACGTCGCCTCGGCGTGGAACACCAAACTCCTGCAATCCTATGTCGCAAAGCAATTCGGTGTTTCCATTTCCCGCGAAGCGCTGCGAAAACTCCTGCACCGCAAAGGGCTGTCGTGGACACGACCGACGTACACACTGGCGAAAGGGAACCCGGATGAGCAAAAGCAATTGGAAAAGCAAATGGATCTGATCAAAAAACTTGATCACCAAGGACACAGAAGATGCCGTTCTTCTGTACATCGATGAAACCCATATCCGCTCTTACCATGTCTTGCGGTCCACATGGTCAGAAGTCGGCCGCCAAAAACAAGTGCCGACGTTCGGCCATCATGCCCACGTATCGCGGTTTGGCGCGGTCAACATCCACGATGGCGAAACGGTGCTTCATCAAACGACTGCCGCGCCAATGCCGCGACGTTCTTGAATTTCTTGAGAATGCTCAAAGAGCGCGATCCAGACCGTCTCATCGTCTTGGTGTTGGATCACGCCCGCATTCAGCTTGTGGAAATGGCTGAAAGACACCGTGATCGCCAATGTGTTTCACAAACATCGAAACGATATCGTCCAGGCCATTGCTCGGTTTGCGGACGACATCCACGAACGTCCGCAGGAAGTGCTGCAACGCTTAGGGTGTGCAGGATGACTGAGAAGTTAACTCTTCATGTTGCATGTATATAGAAATTAGGTATTGATTCTCAAGTGCTAAACATAACAAAAGCGAACTGACTGCAGCTGAGCGGGCATGATCCCAAAAATGGAGGAGATCCCGTTCTAAGAGTTACGTCCTTCTGTGTTCCCACACTCTTTCCCGCAACTTGAAAACACAATTCATTATGAAGGGGAGCTTTGTGGGTGCAGGCCAAATGTGTGTTGAACTTGAGCAGCCGCTCCCTCACAGTGGAAGGGAACATCGTTCTAACAGGAAGGAACTCTTTTGGTTCTCATCGAATATGGCCATTATGACGGATGAAAAGGGATTTGAAATGGGCCCGAGTGCGCCGCTATGGATGTCCGTGTTGTACTACATTATGTGCATGGCCACCTTGATTGTCGGTGTGGCGATGCTAGTGAAAGGAACGGTTCGCCGCTTGTATTCGCTCGTTGCGGTGATCGCAGTGCCGCTCTTTTTTCTGAACAATTTTCACACGATCGCCAGGGTCGGCGTCGATCCGTTCGCCTACTGGCAGCAATCCCTCATCGAGGGGCAATGGTGGGCGTGGCTGTCGCTTGTGCTGTTTCTGTACATGATCGGGTACTGGGTGCTGCTCGTTCGCGGCATTCGTGGGCGGCGCGCCGCATCCATCAAAGGGGGAAAGGGAGATGGAATTCCGCGATTATGAAGAGTTTTGGCCATTTTATTTGACTCAGCACCGCAAACGGGCGACAAGGCGCTGGCATTTTGTCGGAACGAGCTTCGTGTTTTTGTTTGTGATCATTGCGATCGTGACGAGGAATGCGTGGTGGCTGCTCGGCGCTCCAGTGGCCGCCTATGCGCTCGCCTGGTTCAGCCACTTTTTCATTGAAGGAAACAAGCCCGCCACCTTCGGCCATCCGTTTTGGTCGCTTCGGGCCGATTTTCGCATGTACGGGCTCATGCTTACGGGGCAGCTTGGGCGGGATTTGGAGCGGCTGGGGATTTCAGAGGAATAAAGCGAAGAACGATGAAAAGACCTTCTCCCTGAAGATGTTCCAAAGTTTGGAGAAATGGGGGGCGGCAACCCGAATGATTCAGGGAGAAGGGGTTTGCCTTCTCATGGCTTCAATTGTTCAATCGTTTCCAGCGGCAGTCCGGTCAGTTCATGGATCGTGTCAGCATCAAATCCTTTTGCCAACATTCGTTTCGCAACATCCAACTTTGCTTTCTCCATTCCTTTCTCTATTCCTTTTTCCATTCCTTTTTCCATGCCTTTCTGTTCGTATGACACGATAAGTTCCATGACTTTGGCAGCCTCCTTCTCCTCCATGGTCTTCACCTCATCTCGCAGTCGGACTTCTTCTTCCTCCGATAACCGCAAATACGTTTCGAAAAAGCCGAACAACAGACGCTGTCTCGCCTCATCGAGCTCGAGGCGGGTGAGCATGCGCAAAAATTCCTTTTTCACTTCCACCTTCTCCTCTTCATTATACCCCATTTTGCTTAACAGGGCGGCAGCGACCGGGTTGTCATGGCGGATGTATGTGCGCCATGGGAGTTTGGACAATTCCACCGTCAAAAAACGGAAATCGAGAACGGTCAAAAACGGAAACGAAACGGTGAATGAAGATGGTTCATCGCGGATGGCATCATAGCTGAAGATGGCGATCGGAAGAATGCGGCGGCGGTGTTTTTGAAACAAGCGGCTGAAATAAATGAACATTCGCTCTGAAAACGAGGATTGGATGTAGCTTTGATGTTCGATGTGGATGACGATCAGTCCGTCTTCTCCTCTCAGCTTCGTCTCGACCAATAAATCGACTCGATGTTTTTCACCCGCGGTGACATCGGTCAGCACTTCTTCTGATAAAAAGGAAAGGTAGTGAAAGTCAATCTGTTCGTGTACGTGAGGAAAGAAGAGGAGAACAAATTCTTCAAAAAAGGTGCTCAACAACTCTTTAAACAGCCGATCGTGGTCAATGCGCGTTTCTGACATGGTCTCCCTCCCGATATGTTTTTAGATTCGCATAGCTTGATTCGCCTTGCACTATGCAAAATCCTGCCGGTCTCCCTGCATTTTTTCTGCTGTTAGAAGAAGGAAATCAGGGAGGATTGTCGAATTTTGATGACATTGGAAAAATGATGAAACCAACGGCTGCCTTCGCCGTATGTATAAGCGAAGGGGAAAGGAGGGAGGGGAGTTGTTCAGCCATTCGCCTGAAGTTGTGTACGGATGGGTGCTTGTCGTCAGTGCGTTGTTGACGGTTTTGTATTTTTTCTTCAGCGATGTGCTTGATGGCATCTTCGATCTGCCCGATCATCCGCTGTTCAGTCCGCAGCTAGTTTTATCGTTTTTCATTGTTGGCAGCGCGGTCGGATTGCTGGCGGAATGGTACACAGACTGGGCATCGAGCTTGGTTCTGTGGCTTGCCATCGGCGCGGCGCTTGTTGCTGTGTTGCTGTTGCACTTTTTCGTTTTTTTGCCGCTCCGTTCGGCTGAGGCGTCACTTGGATATACGGACGCCGATTTGGAGGGAACGCTCGCCAAAGTGATCGTCCCGGTGCCGCCTGATGGGTTTGGTGAAATTCTCATCTCCCGCAAAAGCGGGGCGGTGGCGAAACCAGCGAAAAGCCTCCATCGCGAGGAAATCGCTGCGGGGGAAGAAGTCGTCATCGTGCAAATGGAAAACGGCATCGCTGTAGTGGCGAAGCGCGATCCGTATCATGCTTTGATTTAAACAGAGAAAGGGGAAAAAGTGATGACTATTGCGCCATGGCTTGTCGTGATCGGCGTCGTCGTCTTGCTTCTTGTCGGACTTATTGCCATTTTTATCGCCCGCTACCGCACCGTCGGGCCGGACGAGGCGCTCATTGTGACGGGCAGCTACTTAGGAAGCAAAAACGTTCACGTGGACGAATCGGGAAACAAAATTAAAATCGTCCGCGGCGGCGGCACGTTTGTCGTGCCGATTTTCCAGCAGGCTGAGCCGCTCAGTTTATTGTCGATCAAGCTCGATGTGCAAACGCCGGAAGTGTATACGGAACAAGGCGTGCCCGTCATGGCGGACGGGGTGGCGATCATCAAAGTCGGAAGTTCGATCAGCGAAATCGCGACCGCGGCCGAGCAGTTTTTAGGCAAAACGCGCCAAGATATGGAAAACGAAGCGCGTGAAGTGCTTGAAGGCCATCTTCGCTCCATCCTCGGGTCGATGACGGTTGAAGAAATTTATAAAAACCGCGATAAATTTTCGCAAGAAGTGCAGCGTGTCGCTTCGCAAGATCTCGCGAAAATGGGGCTTGTCATCGTCTCGTTCACGATCAAAGACGTGCGCGACAAAAACGGCTACCTTGACGCGCTCGGGAAGCCGCGCATCGCCCAAGTGAAGCGCGACGCCGATATCGCGACGGCCGAAGCGGAAAAAGAGACGCGCATCAAGCGGGCCGAAGCGGACAAGGAAGCGCGCAAAGCGGAACTCGAGCGGCTGACGGAAATCGCCGAGGCGGAAAAAATCAACCAGCTCAAACTCGCCGAATTCCGCCAAGAGCAAGATATCGCCAAAGCGCGCGCCGATCAGGCGTACCATCTCGAAGAAGCGAAAGCCAAACAAGAAGTGACGGCTCAACAAATGCAAATTAAAATCATCGAGCGGCAAAAACAAATCGAGCTCGAAGAAAAAGAAATTTTGCGCCGCGAACGGCAATACGATTCAGAAGTGAAGAAAAAAGCTGATGCCGAGCGCTATGCGATCGAGCAAAAAGCAGCGGCGGAAAAGGCGAAACAAATCGCCGAAGCCGATGCGCAAAAGTACCGCGTCGAAACGCTGGCGAAAGCGGAAGCGGAGCGCGTCCGACTCGACGGGTTGGCAAAAGCCGAGGCGGAGAAAGCGAAAGGGGAAGCGGAAGCGGAAATCATCCGACTGAAAGGCCTCGCCGAAGCGGAAGCGAAACAAAAGATCGCCGAAGCGTTCGAGCGCTATGGCCAGGCTGCGGTGCTCGACATGATCATCAAGATGCTTCCGGAGTATGCGAAACAAGTGGCGAGCCCGCTTGCGAACATCGAGAAGCTGACGATCGTCGACACCGGCTCAGGAGCGGGGGGCGGCGCCAACCGCGTCACGGGCTATGCGACGAACTTAATGGCGAGCTTGCAGGAGACGTTGAAAGCGTCAACCGGCATCGATGTGAAGCAGCTGCTCGAGAGCGTCGCCCAGGGTGGAGCGGCCCATGTCCAGCCGCTCGGTGCGCCAGCATCGTCCCAAGAGGCGAAGACAACAGAATGATGCCTATCCTCCCACAGCGCCCTTCGCTTGAACCCGAGGGCGCTGTTTCTCGCCGCCTTGTTCACGACATTCGTCGGAGTTGCGCATGAAGCGTTGTTTCGTTATGATGGGAACGGGTGGAATGGAAAAAAGGAAGTAGGTTGAGAATAATGAAACGAGCTCGAATCATTTATAACCCGACATCAGGGCGGGAGCTGTTTAAGCGCCATTTGCCTGATGTGCTCGTGCGGTTGGAAAAGGCGGGCTATGAAACGTCGTGCCACGCCACCGAAGGGCCGGGGGATGCGACGGAAGCAGCGCGCCAGGCCGTCCTGCGGGAATTTGATCTCGTTGTCGCCGCAGGGGGCGACGGAACGATCAATGAAGTCGTCAACGGCATCGCCGATCAGCCGCATCGGCCGACACTGGGCGTCATTCCCGTTGGGACGACGAACGATTTCGCCCGCGCCATCGGCGTGCCCCGTTCGATTGAAGGGGCGTGCGACGTGATCGCCACGGGCGAGCCCGTCCCGATTGACATCGGCTGTGTGACGAACGAAGACAAAACGCGCTATTTCATCAACATCGCGGGCGGCGGGCGCCTGACCGAGCTCACCTACGAAGTGCCGAGCAAGCTGAAAACGATGCTTGGCCAGCTCGCCTATTACTTGAAAGGGATCGAGATGTTGCCGTCCATCAAGGCGACCGAAGCGCAAATCGAGTATGACGGCAAACTGTTCGAAGGCGAGATTATGATGTTTTTGGTTTCGCTCACGAACTCGGTCGGCGGGTTTGAAAAACTGGCACCCGATTCATCATTGAATGACGGCCTGTTCGATTTTATCATCGTCAAGAAAACGAACTTGGCCGAATTCATCCGCCTTGTCACCCTCGCGGCGCGCGGCGAGCACATCAACGACCCGCACGTCATTTACACGAAAGCGAACCGGGTAAAAGTGCACTCGCCGATGCAGCTGAACTTAGACGGCGAATTCGGCGGCATGCTTCCAGGGGAGTTCGTCAATTTGCGCCGCCATATTGACGTATTGATGCCAAAAGAAAAGGCAGAACAAGTGAGAACAGGAAGATAAGCCTGTTCTTTTCTTATGCCTTTCCCCTATAAAGGGCACGCTACATATACAGAGGAACGGCAGAAAGGAGAACGACATGACGAAGCAGCAACCACCAGTCGCCAAAAATGAATATTATGACGTCGTATTCACGGATTTGACCCACGACGGTCTCGGAGTGGCGAAAGTCGACGGCTTTCCGTTGTTTGTGAAACACGCGCTTCCCGGCGAGCGGGCGAAGGTGAAAGCGATCAAAGTGAAAAAAGGGTATGGGTACGGCCGCCTCGTGGAGCTGTACGAACCAAGCCCCGACCGCGTTGCGCCGCCGTGCCCCGTCTATCGCCAATGCGGCGGCTGCCAGCTGCAACACCTCAGCTACGAAGGCCAGCTGAAAGCGAAGGAAAAGCAGGTGAAAGAAGTGCTCGCCCGCATCGGCAAGCTAGAAGGCGTCACCGTCCATCCCGTCATCGGGATGAAGAACCCATGGCGGTATCGAAACAAGGCGCAAGTGCCCGTTGGCGAGCGCGAAGGGGGCTTGGTGGCGGGCTTTTACAAGGAGCGGACGCATGAAATCATCGATATGGACGCCTGCCTCATCCAGCAAGAGGCGAACGATGTCGTCGTCCAGGCCGTGAAGCGCATCGCCGAGCGCTATGGTATTCCCCCATACGACGAAACCACGCACAAGGGCGTTCTTCGCCATATTGTCGCCCGCTACGGCGCGGCAACAGGCGAGGTGATGGTCGTGCTTGTCACCCGCACGGACCATCTGCCCCACGAACAGGACATTGTCCGTGACATCGTCCGCGCCATTCCGGGCGTGAAATCGATCGTGCAAAACGTCAACCCCGAGCGGACGAACGTCATTTTCGGCGCCAAAACGCGGGTGTTATGGGGAAGCGAGTTCATCACCGACCGCATCGGCGGCATTCAATTCGCCATCTCGGCCCGCTCGTTTTACCAAGTCAACCCCGAACAGACGAAAGTGCTGTATGACAAAGCGCTCGAATACGTGGAGCTGACCGGGCGGGAGACGGTGATCGACGCCTACTGCGGCATCGGCACGATCTCGCTCTTTTTGGCGCGTAAAGCGAAACACGTCTACGGCGTCGAAATCGTCCCCGAAGCGATCGAAGACGCCAAGCGCAACGCCAAACTCAACGGCATCCAAAACGTCACCTTCGAAGTCGGCGCCGCCGAAGACGTCATCCCGCGTTGGTACGAAGAAGGCATCCGCGCCGACTGCTTGGTCGTTGACCCGCCGCGCAAAGGCTGTGACGCCGCGCTGCTTGAGACGATCATCGCCATGAAACCGCCGCGCGTCGTCTACGTCTCGTGTAACCCGGCGACGCTCGCCCGCGACTTGCGCATCCTAGAAGACGGCGGCTACGAAACGATCGAAGTCCAGCCAGTGGACATGTTTCCGCACACGGCGCATGTGGAGTGTGTGGCGAAAATTCGGTTGAGATAAGACAACGGGCCGGTGGATCCGGCCTTGTTGTTTGCAGTCGAATTGGGCAAACGGCCATGACGACACGAATGACATGATAAAGATTTCATCCGCCTGCAAAACTGGGGGCTGGATGAGATCCATCCTATTGAGAATCCACACCACTTGCAAGTGTTCCTCGAACGGTTATGGTGAACGACTCCCGCTTCATGCAAAGCACAGTCGGAGTTTCTTTGCCCCAAATGTCACCCTCTGTCTTCCTGAGCGTCAACCGGCATAAAACATATTTTTCTTCCCCCTTTTGTACCGAAAACCGTATATAATGGAGATTGGAAATCACAAGGAGGTACATAGAAGCCATGCTCACAGGCGAATTGCGCCATAAAGTCGATAAAATATGGGAAACGTTTTGGACGGGCGGAATTACGAACCCGCTGACGGTCATTGAACAGTTTACCTACTTATTGTTCATCAAAGGCTTGGATGAAGTCGAAACACAGCGCGAGCAGGAGGATGCGCTGCTCGGCATTGAATCGGAACGCATCTTTCCTCCCGATAAGCAACACTTGCGCTGGAGCAAATTCAAACATTTTGAAGCCGCCCATATGTACGATGTCGTGTCCAATGAAGTGTTTCCGTTCATCAAAAACTTGCACGGCAATCGGGAATCGGCCTATGCAAAATATATGGGCGACGCCATTTTCATGATCCCGACGCCGCAAATGCTCGTCAAAATCGTCGACGGCATTGACCGCATTCCGATGAAAGACCGCGATACGAAAGGCGATTTGTACGAGTATTTGTTATCGAAAATCGCCACCGCAGGCACGAACGGCCAATTCCGCACCCCGCGTCATATCATTCACATGATGGTCGAGCTGATGAAACCGACGCCGGAAGACATCATCGTCGACCCGGCCGCAGGTTCCGCAGGGTTTTTAGTCGCAGCGGGCGAATATTTGCGCAAACATCGCAGTGACTTATTTTTAGTGCAAAGTTTAAAAGAACATTTTAATAACCATATGTTCTACGGTTTTGATATGGACCGCACGATGCTGCGGATTGGCGCGATGAACATGATGCTCCATGGCATTGAAAATCCAAATATCGAATATCGCGACTCCTTGTCGGAACAAAACAAAGATAAGGACAAATACACCCTTGTCCTTGCCAATCCGCCTTTTAAAGGTTCATTAGATTATGATGCAGTTTCAAATGATTTGTTAAAAGTTGTAAAGACAAAGAAAACCGAACTTTTATTTTTGGCATTATTCTTACGCATTTTAAAAACGGGCGGACGTTGCGCGTGCATTGTGCCGGACGGGGTATTGTTCGGCAGCTCGAAGGCGCATAAAGACATCCGCAAAGAGATTGTGGAAAATCATAAATTAGAAGCCATTATTTCGATGCCAAGCGGCGTATTTAAACCATACGCGGGCGTATCGACAGCGATTATGATTTTCACGAAAACGGGAGTCGGCGGTACGGATCAAGTATGGTTTTATGATATGAAAGCGGACGGCTATTCATTGGACGACAAGCGTACTCCGATTGAAGAAAACGACATTCCGGACATCATTGCGCGATTCCATAACCGTGAAGCGGAAAAAGAACGGAAGCGCACGGAGCAGTCGTTCTTCGTGCCGGTGGAAGAAATTCGTGAAAACGACTATGACCTTTCGATTAACAAGTATAAAGAAATTGAGTATGAAGAAGTGAAGTATCAACAACCGATAGAAATAATTGAAAAAGTAAAGAAGCTAGAAGAAGAAATAATAAAAGGTATAAAAGAGTTAGAAGATATGCTTAAATTCTAGAGGTGCTTGATGATGAAAATAAAACTAAAAAAAATTGCTAAAGTGTTATCAGGGAGTACAGCTCCTAAAGATAATGAATTTAGCGAGAATAACGGAAAACCTTTTATCAGAGCAGGACACTTAGAGGAGCTATGTAACGGAAAAAGTTTAATGGAATTACCAAAAATAGAAGAAAGCGTTGCCCAAAATAGGAAAATGGTTCTTGTCCCGGAAAATACGATTCTATTTGCAAAAAGTGGAATGAGTATATTAAAAAATAGAGTATATAAAACTACTCATGAAGCGTATATTGTAAATCACTTAGCAGCTATAATTTGTTCTAACGAGATAGAGCCGGATTATCTATACTATTTTTTTCGTGCTAATCCACCAAGTCGTCTAGTATTGGATTCATCCTATCCAAGTATTCGTTTAAGTGATATCGGTGAGATTGATATTGATCTACCAAGTAAAGCGATTCAAAAAAAAATATCTAAATTACTTAAACAAGCAGAAGAAATAATTTTTAAAAGAAAAGCCCAAATTGAAGCGTTAGACCAGTTAACGCAAAGTGTGTTTTTAGAGGTGTTTGGAGATCCAGCTACTAATCCTAAGAAATGGCCAATGGGTTTTATAAAGGATTTAGCTCTAAAAACACAATATGGTACAAGCAAAAAAGCAAGCGAGGATACAGGGAAATATCCTATATTGAGAATGAACAATATTACGTATGAAGGACATTGGGATCTCACAGATCTTAAATACGTTGATTTAGATGATAAGGAAGTTGAAAAATATCTGGTTCATAAAGGAGAGCTTTTATTTAATAGAACAAATAGTAAAGAACTAGTAGGAAAAACAGCTGTGTATCGCTTTGAAAAACCAATGGCCTTTGCAGGATATTTAGTTAAGGTAATTCCTAATGAAAAAGCCAATGCCGAGTTTATATCTGCGTACTTAAACTCGAAGTACGGAAAAAGTATTTTATTTTCAATGGCTAAAAATATCGTAGGGATGGCAAATATCAATGCTGAGGAACTAAAATCAATAAAAATATATATACCTCCTAAACAACTCCAAGATCAATTTGCTGAGATTGTACAAAAAATAGAATCTCAAAGAGAACTTTTTAAAAAAGGATTAGTTGAGTTAGAAAAAAACTTCAACTCCCTCATGCAACGGGCGTTTAAGGGAGAGTTATTCAACGATTAAGCAAATGTAAAAGGAATTTGCGCTGATCAAGGGAGGGGTATTGTTGTTATCCAACTTTCAGTTTTTAGTAGGCAAGCCTCATTATGAGAGCTTTACGAATGCGTGTTTAGAAGCGGAGAAAAGTTTGGTTGTGAGTCCAGCGACGTGCGCGATTTTAACGCGCCGTGCGCTGGAACTCGCGGTGAAGTGGGTGTACAGCTTTGACAGCGCGTTGAAAGTTCCGTATCAAGATAATCTTTCCAGTTTGATTCATGACAACGTCTTTTTGTCCATTATTGATGAAGACTTGTTGCCGTTGTTGCGTTACATTGTCAAACTGGGAAATGTCGCGGTTCATACGAACTCGATGATTACGAGGGAAGAAGCGATTCTTTCCCTGCATCATCTTCATCAGTTTGTGTCTTGGATTGATTATTGTTATTCAGATGAATATACGGCTACGGATTTTGATGAATCGTTGTTGCCAATCGGAGAGGAAAAGCGCGAGCGTCCGGAAGAATTAAAAGATTTATACGAACGGTTAAGCTCCAAAGACAAGCGTCTTGAGGAAATGATGAAAGAAAATGAACAGCTCCGCGCTCTTCTCACCGCCAAACGGGAAGCGAATACAAAAGAGTACCACTTCCAAGTCGATGAACTAAGCGAATGGGAAACAAGAAAGAAATATATTGATTTAGATTTGAAGCTGGCGGGTTGGGAATTTAAAAAGGACGTTATTGTTGAATACCCTGTCGTTGGCATGCCGAATCAAGAAGGAGTCGGCTATGTCGATTACGTTCTTTTTGGCGACAACGGAAAGCCGCTGGCGGTCATCGAAGCGAAACGGACAACCGCTGACCCGAACAAAGGAAAGCAACAGGCGAAATTGTACGCCGACTGCATTGAGAAAATGCACGGCCAACGTCCGATTATTTTTTACACAAACGGTTTTGAAACGTATATTTGGGACGACCTTAACTATCCGGCGCGGAAGGTTTCCGGTTTTTACAATAAGGAAGAATTAAGCTTGCTTATAGACCGCCGCACGATGAAGCGGCCGTTACGAAATGTAAAAATCAATGACAATATTACAAACCGATATTACCAAAAAGAAGCGGTGTTAGCCGTATGTGACGCGCTCGAGAACAAACGGCGCAAAGCATTGCTTGTCATGGCAACGGGGAGCGGCAAAACTCGGACAGCGATTTCGATTGTCGATGTTCTCACTCGCCACAATTGGGTAAAAAATATTTTGTTTTTAGCGGACCGCAAAACGCTGGTAACGCAAGCCAAAAACAGCTTTAGCCATTTGCTTCCGAACTTGACGCTTTGCAATTTGCTCGATAACAAAGACAATCCAGAGGAAAGCCGCATGGTGTTTTCGACGTACCCGACAATGATGAACGCGATTGACGAAGCGAAACGAAAAGACGGCAAACGCCTCTTTACCGTCGGCCATTTTGATTTAATTATCGTCGATGAATCCCACCGCAGTATTTATAAGAAATATCGGGCTATTTTTGACTATTTTGACGCAATATTGCTTGGGCTTACCGCCACACCAAAAGATGAAATTGACCGCAATACGTATGAAGTGTTTGATCTGGAAAACGGTGTGCCGACCTATGCCTATGAGTTAGATCAAGCCGTTCAGGACGGCTATTTAGTGGATTATCGTACCATTGAAACAAAATTAAAGTTCCTCGAAGAAGGCATTCATTACGATGAGTTATCGGATGAAGAAAAAGAACGATATGAAGAAACATTTGATGATGAAGTAGGCGAGGATATTGACAGTGCCGCGTTAAACGAATGGCTGTTTAACGACGATACGATTGATACGGTACTGAGAGATTTAATGGAAAAAGGAATTCGCGTCGAAGGCGGAGACAAACTCGGCAAAACGATTATTTTTGCGAAAAACCATCGCCATGCGGAACGAATCGTGGAGCGCTTTGATCAATTGTTCCCTGAATACAAGGGCGGCTTTGCACGAGTCATTGATTACAGCGTGAACTACTACCAAACCTTAATCGATGATTTTTCCGACCGTAACAAATGGCCGCAGATTGCCGTATCGGTCGATATGCTCGATACAGGAGTGGATATTCCGGAAGTCGTCAACCTTGTGTTCTTCAAGAAAGTACGCTCCAAATCAAAGTTTTGGCAAATGATTGGACGCGGAACCCGTTTATGCAAAGACTTATTCGGAGCCGGGCAAGATAAAACGCATTTTTTGATTTTCGACTATTGCGGCAACTTTGCGTTTTTCCGCGAAAATCCGAAAGGAATCGAAGGAAAAGCGGTGGAAAGTTTAACGGAGCGGCTGTTTAACACGAAGGTAGACATCATTCACGAATTGCAGCATTTACAGCACCAAGAAGAGGACTATATTGCTCATCGCAATGAGTTGATTGACGAAGTGCTGGCGGAAATTCGTCAGCTCAATGAAGAAAATTTCCGCGTGCGCCAGCACATCCAGTATGTGCACAAGTTCCAAAACAGGGAAGCGTGGAATGGTTTGACGGCGCTCGATGTTCATGAGATTAAAGAACATCTTTCGCCGTTGATTGTCCCGTTAAATGACGATGAATTTGCGAAACGCTTTGATTTGCTTATGTACACGATCGAATTGGCGAAGCTGCAAACGAAAAATGCGACGAAGCCGATTCGGAGTGTGATTCGCACCGCAGAGGCGTTGTCGAAACTCGGTTCCATTCCTCAAGTGATGGAACAAAAATACATCATCGAAAAGGTGCAGACGGAAGAGTTTTGGAGCGAAGCCGATATTTTCGAATTGGAAGCTGTTCGCGAAGCGTTGCGTGACTTAGTCAAATTCCTTGAAAAAGAAACGCAAAAAATTTACTATACGAACTTTAAAGACCAAGTCTTAGAGGTCAAAGAAAACGGCCCGATGTTTACTGTCAATGATCTGAAAAATTATCGGAAAAAGGTGGAACATTATCTGCACGAACACCGCGACCAGATGGCCATTTACAAGTTGCGAAATAATAAAAAGCTAACCGTCCAAGACGTAAAAACGTTGGAACATATTCTTTGGAATGAGCTTGGCACACAGGAAGATTATAAAAGAGAATTCGGAGACACACCGATTACAAAGCTCGTCCGCCAAATCGTCGGCCTTGACCCACAGGCCGCCAACGAAGCGTTTTCCGAATTTTTATCAAGCGAACGGTTGAACATCCAACAAAGCCGCTTTGTCAAATTGATCGTCGATTACTTTGTGAAAAATGGAGTCATGGACAAGCGGGTGCTGCAGGAAGAACCGTTTAAAACCGTCGGCAGCATCGTTGAACTGTTTCAGGACAACATGGACGACGCGCGCAAGATTATTCGCATTATCGATGAGATTAACCGAAATTCCGAAGAGATCGCGGGGGCGTAGGAAAAGTAATCCATTTTGTTTTTCTTCGATGTTCAGGCATCTTTGAGGTTGAAAGTGTCTTGAAGATGCCTTATATTTCTTATGCGTATAGAACGAAATGAGTATATCCATACTGAGTTACGTTAGAAAACTAAATAAAATGTCCTTTGTTCTTGTAATGCTGAGGTGAGAAGTGCGGGATATATCCAGAAAATATATAAAAAACCTATTATAAAAAATTATTGAAACAAAAATTTGTGATATTTATAATATAATTTGGGCTCGTGTTATACAACAAAAATATAGGAGGGATTTGTTTGGTTGAAAAAATGGTCGAAACGGTGAACGGGTTATTATGGAGTCCTTTCTTAATTGGTTTTATTGTTTGTTGTGGTTTGTATTTTAGCATTCGCACCCGTTTCCTGCAAATTCGCCATGTGAAAGAGATGATCCGGCTTGTGACGACCGGGAAGGGCTCTGACGCGGGGGTCTCGTCCTTTCAAGCGTTAACGATGTCTTTATCCGGCCGCATTGGGGTCGGGAACGTCGCTGGGACGGCAACGGGGATTGCCTACGGGGGACCGGGCGCTGTCTTTTGGATGTGGGTCATTACGTTTATCGGTGCGGCGACGGCGTATGTCGAGTCGACGCTGGCGCAAATTTATAAAGAGGAACGAGACGGGCAGTACCGGGGCGGGCCAGCTTTCTATATTGAAAAGGGCCTTGGCTGGAAATGGTTTGCGGTTGTGATTGCCGCGGCGATCATTCTCTCGATGGCGGTGCTGATGCCGGGAATTCAAGCAAACTCGATTGCCGACAGCTTTTCGAATGCGTTTGGCATTCCGAAGCTGATTACAGGAATTATTGTCATTTCGATTCTTGGTTTTACGATTTTTGGAGGGGTGAAGCGGATCGCCAGAACGGCGGAAATTGTCGTTCCGTTTATGGCAGTTGGCTATTTGTTGGTCGCGATTGCGATCATTGCGGTGAATATTGAAAAAGTCCCCGATGTTTTTGGCCTGATTTTCAAAAGCGCGTTCGGCGCTGATCAAGTGTTTGGCGGAATTCTTGGATCGGCCGTGATGTGGGGCGTCAAACGCGGCCTTTACGCCAATGAAGCTGGTCAAGGGACAGGCGCTCATCCGGCGGCGGCGGCGGAAGTATCCCACCCGGCCAAGCAGGGGCTTGTGCAAGCGTTTTCAATCTATTTGGATGTGTTCTTAGTCGTGACAGCGACTGCACTGATGATTTTATTTACTAACCAGTATAATGTCATTAATGAAAAAACCAGGGAGCCGATTGTCGTCAACCTTGAAGGGGTAGAACCGGGTGCAGGGTATACGCAAGCGGCGGTGGACACCCTCTTCCCGGGATTTGGCTCGGCGTTTATTGCGATTGCCCTTTTCTTCTTTGCGTTTACGACGATGTACGCCTATTACTATATTGCCGAGACGAACCTCGCTTATCTGGTGCGCAGTGAAAAGAGGGGGATGGCCTTCTTTGCCCTCAAAGTCATCTTTTTGGCCGCCACTTTCTACGGAACGGTCAAAACGGCGACGACGGCGTGGGCGATGGGCGACATCGGGCTTGGAATCATGGTTTGGCTCAACTTGATCGCGATCTTGTTGTTGTTTAAACCGGCCTATATTGCGCTAAAAGATTATGAGGAGCAGCTGAAGCAAGGCAAGGATCCGGAATTCAATGCGTCAAAATACGGGATCAAGAACGCGACATTTTGGGAAAATGGGTATACGAGAGTGGACGAAAAGAAGGAACAAGCGTTATAAGCCATCATACGTTGTAGAGTTGGAGGTGTCCCGCTGCGTTCGGGACACCGTTTTTGTGCGTCCGGCATCCTGGGAATGGCCGCTTTGGAATCCTGTTAGGCAAAGCAGATATTGAAAAAAAGGTTGGAAACAGGAGATGATGACGAAACGGTTGATGAGCTGACGGGGATGGCGGTCGGGAAGATGGAAAAGGGGAGAGGGGGAGGAAGTTTGTTTCGTAAAAAAACCGGCCGCAGGGCCGGTTTTTGTGGAAATTAATGGGTTGTTCCCTTTAGGTCACGAACAAGTTGGGCCAGCGCGTCGTGAATCGGCGTCACCGGTCTGCCGAGCAGTTTTTCAAAGTCGTTGCTTTCGATTTCTAAGGAGCCTTCGCGGATGCCGCGTTGAATGTCCACGAGAAACGACACGAGCGGATCGGGCAAACCAGCCTTTTTCATGATATCAGCATAGGCAGCATCGTCGACTTGTTGCACCGGCACGTCTTTGCCTAAGACGGCGCCGAGGGCGGCGGCGAGTTCTTCTTGGGTCATGAGGGGGCCGGAAAGTTCGTAAATTGTGTTTTCATGGCCATCTCCGGCGAGGACGGCAGCGGCGGCTTCGGCGTAGTCTTGGCGAAGGGCCCAGCCGACTTTGCCTGTCCCGGCTGATGTCACCCAAGGCGCCCCGGCGAGGACGGCTTGAACGGTTCCGATTTCGTTTTCCAAATACCAGTTGTTGCGCAAAAAGGAGTACGGAATGCCGGTGTTTGCGATGGCTTCTTCCGTCACCCGATGCACTTCGGCCAAGGCGAGCCGGCTTTCATTCGCATTCGCCAGGCTTGTGTACGCAATGAATCCGACTTGGGCGCGTTGGGCGGCGTTGACGGCATTTGTGTGCTGGCGGATTCTTGTTTCGTTGTCTCCGTCGGTGGAGATGATCAACAGCCGGTCAATCCCTTGAAAGGCTGTCTCCAACGTTTCGGGGCGGTCAAAATCGCCATGGCGAACGTCGACTCCGCGGGCCCGAAGATGTTCGGCTTTTTCCGGCTGGCGGACGCTGACGGCCAGCTGGTGAGCCGGCACGGATTTCAACAGCGTTTCGACGACTTTCGTTCCTAATTTTCCGGTTGCCCCGGTGACTAATATGTTCATACGCCTAGACCTCCTCATTTGTTTTGTTATAACCAGTTTGGTTACAACCGATGTATAAATAAAAGCCCTGTTAAGAGCTTTTATTATTGAAATTGAGCGATCAGCCGGCTGATCGTCGTTTGCGAAAGCCGCTCTTCCATGGCCGCCTGCGCCGCTTTCAGTTCGGCTTGCAGAACCGCCTCGATATTCCGCCCGACCGGGCACTGAATGTTCGGATGTTCATGGATGCGAAACAGTTGATCCGTTTCCACGACACGGACGGCCCGATACACGTCTAACAGCGTGATTTGGTCGGGAGGTTTGCGTAGCGAAGCGCCGCCGACTCCGGGGCGGACGTCAACCAACCCCGCTTTTTTTAACATGCCCATAATTCGACGGATGATGACAGGGTTTGTATTGACGCTCTGCGCGATGAAATCTCCGGTGCAATCGGCCGGGCTGGTCGCAAGCAAGCAAAGGATGTGCACGGCCATCGAAAATCGTGTGCTAATTTGTTTCACGTAAAACACCACCGTTGTAACCATTATAGTTATATCTTCAGGAAAAGTCAACTTTGGTGCTGGCCGTTTTGGATCAATCGTGCTTCCGGTCGGAAAGGGATAAATCCCCGCCAAAGGCCGCGCCGGAGAGAAGAGGGGTTGACGCCGTGACGGAAAGGTGCTTTGGATTCGTCCACTGATCGTGTACAATACATAAAGGGTGACAACATCGTTCATCTCGGAAGGAGGAAAGCCATTGACAGACAGCGGAAAACAATCGTTCATTACGGACATTCATCAGTTGGATAAAAAAGGAGCGGGACAAGCGGTCGTTTGGCAGGAAGAAGAAGGGAGGAGAAAAAAGCTCAAACTCACTGTTCCGTCCACGCTTCCTGGTGAAAAGGTGCGGGTTTTGATCGATTGGCCGAAACGCCGGAGGGCCCATGCCCGAGTGGAAGAAGTGATCGAGCGGCATCCAGAGCGGCTCGATCCGCCGTGTCCGCACTTTGACCGCTGCGGCGGCTGTGTCTGGCAGCACTGGCGCTATGAAGGGCAGCTGCGCCATAAAACGGAGCATGTCAAGACGCTCTTGAAAGAGCACGGATTTGACCCTGGCGTTGTCCGCGATACGATTGGCATGGAACATCCGTGGCATTACCGCAATAAAATGGAGTTTACGTTTTCTCCGGAAGGGTTGCTTGGACTGCACGAGCAAGGGAATTTCCGGCAAGTGATTTCGTTGGAGACATGTCTCATTGCCGGCGAGAAGATCGTCAAAGCCGCTATGGAGGTGGCGCGTTGGGCGCGCGATCATCAGCTGCCTGGGTATCACAAAGACACCCATGAAGGGCTGCTTCGCCACGTCATGGTGCGCGAGTCGTTTGCGACAGGAGAGGTGATGGTGGCGCTCTTTGCGACCGAGGCGCCGGAAGGGGAGTTGAAAGAAGCGGCGGCTGATTTGACGGAGCGGATCACGAAGGCGCTCCCGGACGTGAAAAGTTTGCTTTGGCTGGAGAATCGGGCGTGGGCCGACCGCACCCAGGCGGAACGAACGCACGTGCTGGCCGGACGGGATTTCATTTACGATGAATTGTGCGGGTTCCGCTACCGTCTTTGGTTTGATACGTTTTTCCAAACGAACCCGGTGCAGGCGGCCAAATTGGTTGAACTGGCGTTGGAGATGGGCGAGCCCAAGCCCCATGAGAAAATGATCGATCTCTTCTGCGGAGTCGGCACGTTTTCCTTGCCGTTCGCCAAGCGGGTGAAGGCGTTGGCGGGCATTGAAATTGTGGAAACGTCGATCGAGTCGGCGAAACGAAACGCGAAAGACAACGGCATTGACAATACGTACTTTTTGGCGCGGGATGCGCGGCGCGGGATTGATGAAGTGTTGGAGCAGTTCGGGCGGCCGGAGCTGTTGCTTTTGGATCCTCCGCGTTCCGGCGCGGGCGGAAAAGTGATGCGAAAAATCGGCCGGGCCCAGCCGGAGCGGGTCGTGTACGTCTCGTGCAATCCGGAGACGTTTGCGGCCGATATTGCGGAATTCGTTCCGTTCGGCTATACATTGAAAACCGTTCAACCGGTCGATATGTTTCCCCATACAGCGCACGTCGAGTGCTGTGCGTTGCTTGTCAAATCATCATAAATCAGGAAAAGCCCGTTCCCCTAAGTGAGGGGGAAACGGGCTTTATGATTGTCGATTGGAAAGTCTTTCACCTCCCGGCGTGGCATAAGGGGATAATAGCAAAAAACGGCCCATATTCGCGATTGTTTCGATCGGAAGCGGAAGAAAAAGGTTATATTTTTCGACTGTACGAATGTATAATATAATGTGCTGAATATACAGAAAAAATAATCAATTCTTAATAAGGCGGGATGAGCGGTGGATTACTCCGTTTCCATCGACGACAAGGCGAGGGAATGGTTGAAGAGAAAAGGCGGTGTACTGACCATTTCAAAGTTTCAAGCGGCCCATTGTTGTGTCCCGGGATCGGAACTTTGGATTGAATTTCGAAAGCCTGAAAATGAAAGCCTTTACGAAAAGATTGTGCAAGAGGGGATTACGTGTTTTATAGAAAAAGGGTTAGAGTGTAAACAAAACCATCTGCAGATAAAGATGGCCCTCTCTCCTTTTTTTAACACGATTCGGGTGGAAGGGTTCAAATATTTTTAAAGAAGGGAAAGATGGATGGTGGGAGATCGGTTGACTCGTTTTGCCCGTGAGTTGGCTAACAAATTCACCTTATATTTTGATGTATACCGCGACGAACAACCAAGCGATTTCCCCCTTTCGTTTATTGCCCATTACAAACGAAGAGACGAACGGTATATGGTGATGAAAAAGATTAAAGTGTACGGCGTAGAAAACCAACAGCTTGTGTTTGCCGCTGTCGCAAATGAGCCCGTCTCGCTGGAGTTTGTCAGACGATTTCAAGATGTCATCGATCAACATAAACATCGGTTTATTCAAGAAGATGCGGAACATATGTCTACGATTGTGCTCGGTCTTATTGTTGCGGAGGGCGCGCTCGATAAAGCGGTTTTGAAGGAGGTGAGGAAGTTTCGAAAAGTAAAATTTTTAAAATTCGGCTGGCATGGGTGGGTTGAAACATATGTAGCCATCCTCCATCCCGATCAAAAAACCGTGCATATCCACCCGAAAGGAAGGTCGTTCGTTAAGTCGATCGAAACTTTAATGAGGGAGGATAAAATCAGCCTATGAGCGCGGTGACGTTATTGCTGATTTCGGCCATTGCCTTTATCGTTGCTTATTTTACGTATGGCAAGTATCTGGACCGGAAGCTCGGGGTCGATCCAAACCGGCCGACGCCGGCGGTGGAGATGGCGGATGGAAAGGACTATGTTTCCACCAACCGGCCGGTTTTGCTTGGTCATCATTTCGCCACGATTGCAGGCGGCGGCCCGATTGTCGGTCCGATTTCTGCAGCGGTATTCGGTTGGATTCCGGCGGTGCTATGGATTGTGCTGGGAAGTATTTTCTTTGGCGGGGTGCACGACTACGCCTCATTGCAAGCATCGATCCGCCATAAAGCGCAGTCGATCGGGGCAGTAATTAAAGGGTATATCGGCAAGCGCGGCCAAACATTGTTTTTATCATTCTCCACGGCGACCATTATTTTGATTGTCGGTGTGTTTATCGTGCTGGTTGCCGATACGTTTGCGAACGTCCCAGAGGCGGCGACTGCTTCTGTCCTTTTTATTTTCGTTGCGATGTTGTTCGGCTTTTTCGTTAACCAAATGCGCGTTAATTTCGTGTTGGCGAGCGTCATTGGCGTCATTGTCATGTTTGTCTGCGTGTGGGCCGGCATGATTTTCCCTATTAAAATGAGCGCTGCGTTTTGGGTGTTTTTCTTGATCGCTTATTCTTATATAGCATCCGTGTTGCCGGTTTGGCTGTTGTTGCAGCCGCGGGATTATTTAAATTCGTATTTGTTGTACGGCATGATGCTCGGCGGGTTTATCGGTGTTCTTTTCGCGAATCCGACACTTCAGCTTGCCGGGTTTACCGGTTTTTACAATGAGAAGTTGGGTCCATTGTTCCCGATTCTCTTTATTACGATTGCCTGCGGCGCGATTTCTGGTTTCCACTCCTTGGTGGCGAGCGGCACGACAGCTAAGCAGCTCGACAACGAACGAAGCGGCCGTTTTATCGCCTACGGTGGGATGTTGATTGAAGGATTTTTGGCGGTGATTGTTGTCTGCTCGGTAGCGTATTTGACGACGGAGCAGTTCACACAGCGACTCGTTGAGCTGGGTGGGCCGATTCCGGCTTTCTCTGCCGGTCTTGGGTATTTTATGAGCCATTTCGGAATCCCAGAAGCGGCAGGTACGACCTTTGTCGCTCTGGCGGCTTCAGCTTTTCTCATGACAACGTTAGATTCAGCGACACGGCTTGGGAGATACGGTGTGCAAGAGTTTGCGGAAGGAAGATCCAAGACGTTTGCCAACCCTCATATAGCAACAGGAGTGATCGTCGTCGGTGCGGCGGCGCTGGCGCTCTCGGGAACGTGGAGCGATTTATGGCCGCTGTTCGGTTCTGCTAACCAAATGCTTGGTGCGTTGGCGTTGCTGGCCGTCAGCGTCTGGCTTGTAAAAAAAGGGACGAAGTCGTGGTTTACGATCATCCCGATGATCTTTATGTTTATTGTGACGCTTTCTGCATTGCTCGTCTTCATGAGAACGAATTTCTTAAACGGGAATATTTTCCTTGTGGTTTGTGGGTTTATCTTGTTTGTCTTGTGTATCTTCCTCGTCATTGAAGCGTATCGCTCCTTTACGAAACCGAAAGATAAAGATACGACGGTCAAAGCGTAATAGAGTAAGGTGATGCTGGAGTTGCTGAACATCCCCTTTCGGTAGACGGTTGTCTATTGAAGGGGGATTTGTTCTAGAGGGGGAGAGGAGGGGGCTAGGAGCTTTATAAAAGTTTTATAAGTTTTCTGTAACGGTGAAGAAGACGTCAGTATTATTGGCAGAGCTTGTGCCTTGTCTTTGAACAAGATGGCGACACATGGCGGTTAGTTGGGACTGTTCATGGTCAAATGGACGGTGTAAGTTCCCCCTGCTTTCCTCGCTCAAAAAAGCTCTATGTTCGTCAAAACAGTAATGGCGTAAAACTCGCGAGAGAGTCAAGTGGTTGACCTGTTTCATTATGGGACAAAAGAGGCCGATGGCCCCTTTTGCTTTTTTGGTTCAGCTATGTCGACGAATGGCATTGGCCAGCAATTGCGGCAACGATGCGATATCGTTCGGCCCATAGGTGAAACGGACGAGTGTTTCGTCCATGTCAAGCGCCTCGGCGAGCAATCCAGCGAATCCGCGCGCTTTACGGTCGATTTCCAAAATGGCTTCCACTCCATGTTCGGACACAAAGAAGATGGCCTCCAATTCATCAAGGCGGCCTCGAAAGGCTCCCCCTGTCGGGCGAAATTCGAACTCTTGGACAAACGGCAGCCGCCGTTGCCAATAGCGCGGTGCTTGTTCGCATTGCACATCACGGAGGCGGAATCCCAGCTGGCGGGCTGCCTCGAGAAACGCTGTGACGAGCGGATGCGGTTCGATGGTGAGGTAGTCCCGGTCTTGCGGATCAAGCGCCATTTTAATGTCAAGGCCGGTTTGCAGCCACACTTTGGAAGAGCCGAGCGTGACCGGTACGTCGTATGGCAAGGCGAATTGGAACGGGATCGTTTTTGTTTCATTCGGCCCGATTGTCATCGAGTCAGACACTTTGTATCGGGCGAGCACGGCTTTTTCTTCGACTTTCTTATCATCGATTTCGCGAATATACGTTGTTACTAAGGCTAGATAAATTTCATCAATGCGCTGTTCAACGCTGCCGCCGCGAACCTCGACGACTCCTTCGACTGTTTCCCCTTGGGTGTATTGCGCTTTGGAAAGTTTCGTATCGACCGTAGCGGATCCGATGCCGATAGAGCTTAGCAGTTTTTTAAACAATCGATTCTCCCCCTTGTTGATTAGTTTCTTCCTCATCCGGGAATACGCAGCGTCTAGTAAAAAGGTTCCATTTTTTATCCGGTTATAGACGATGAGAACATAACCGCTGTCGATTAAGTTTTCTGATATGTGGCCGCCCACGACACCAAGGCTGATCAATTCATCATCCGCTATCCCTTCCTTCTTCTGTTTATCCATTGTTAAGGGTAACATAATGCCTAAGGGAGTTCCACTATTTTGGAAAACAAGACGGTTTTTGCTAAAATAGCGCATATGGATGAGAAAGGCGGATCAGCAATGAAACGGGTTATCCACGTCGTTGGGGCAGTCATCTGCAATGAACAGGGAGATGTTTTATGCGCATTGCGAGGGTCAAATATGTCGCTGCCGAACGTTTGGGAGTTCCCTGGAGGCAAAGTGGAAGAAGGGGAAAGCCCAGAAGCGGCTTTAGTTCGGGAAGTTCGTGAGGAACTTGGCTGCACCGTTTCGGTCGGCAAGCTGCTGGTTGATGTGTTTCATGAGTATGAACACGCCATCGTTCATTTGCGGACGTACGAAGCTCGCCTTACTGATGGGGAGCCGCGGGCGCGGGAGCATGCCGAGCTTCGGTGGGTGCCGCTCTCCCAGCTTCGTGACCTTAGATGGGCGCCGGCCGATCTCCCTACCGTTGAGGCGCTGTTGGCGAAGAGTCGCTCATAGCCGAGAAAGATGTCGGTTCGGGGAATGGGGCGTCGACTCTATTGAAAGAAAAACGGTTTTTCCCGGAGGAAGAACCGTTTTTGATTCGCGCTATGGTCTACAATGTGAACCTTTGAACGGATGTCCGCAAATCTTCGGCCATTTTAGCGAGCATTTGCGAAGATGATGTGATCTCTTCCATAGAAGCGAGCTGTTCTTCAGCAGATGCTGCAACTTCTTCGGATGTGGCGGCATTTTCCCGCGCGATACCCGCTAACTGATGGGCGGATGCGGTGACTTGCTGGGTGCCGGCTGAGATTTGCTCAGCAATCGCGGAGATTTCCTCGATTTGCGGGGCTACTTCTTTCATATTTTGGACGATTTGTAAAAAGCGTTGGGCTGTTTGCGTAGAAATGTGAAGGCCACCTTCAACATTTTCGGTCACACGGGACATATATCGGACCACTTCTGTTGTGCTTTGTTGGATTTTCCCAATCAATTCCTCGATTTGTTTCGTGGATGATTGCGACTGCTCGGCAAGTTTTCTCACTTCATCGGCGACAACGGCAAATCCTTTTCCATGCTCGCCGGCTCGAGCGGCTTCAATGGCTGCGTTTAGTGCCAGCAAGTTTGTTTGGTCGGCGATGGTGCTGATTACATCAAGGATTTTCTCAATTTCTTCAGAACGTTTTTCTAATGATTTCACTCTTTTATGAATTAATGGCGCATCCTGGTTGATATTGCAAATATATGGTAACATGTTTTTTTTTGGGTAATTTAAATTACTATTTTTCTTTTTTTATAAAACACATAGCACTTTTTTACTATTTGTCTCTTCTTTGCCATAGTTCTGAAAGAAGACTCCCGCTTCAAACGCGTGAAAGGCAAAGACGCGCAGTCAGCGGGAAGCGCATGTCGGTTGGCGTCAATTGAAAACACGTGATTGCGGGAAAATCAACGCGAACAAGCCTGTTGACAGCTGCCTTTACAGCAGCCCCAACAGGCTTGTTTTTTCGCTGCCTAGCGGGCAGACGATGATGTTTCTGCGGCGGTGCACGCTTCGGCCAAAGCGAGGTCGGCGATGGCGTCTTGCAGCGTGACAAGACCGCGTTCATTCGGATTTTCGATCAAGCGGCAAAAGTCAAGAAAGCGCGCTTGAGCGATCGCCTCGTACCAGCCGTGGCGGTCCGAAAGCGTAACCGTGCGCTCGTACGGGATGCGCGGGGCGTCTGACGGCGGAACCGACGGCAACAGGCGGTCGGCCGCTTGCCTGACTTGTTCGATGGCGTGAGCGGACGGTTGTTTCGGAATGGCATCAAGCAAAGCGTCCATAGACGCCGCCTCATCGGTTGAGACGAGGCCGGAGACGGACAGCTGCATCGGAATCCAACCGTCAAGCGTGATGCGTCCGCGCGTCGTATGAACGTCCCAATGCGTCGACTCCGGAGCGGCTGGGTTCATCGTAAAGCCGTGGTAATAATGTACCGGAATGCGGCGGCCGCCCTGTTCATGGATGACAGTGGCCCCGACGCGCGGCCGTGTGCCGTCCGGATCGGTTAAGGCGAACCCCTGCGCTTCGGCCGCCTCGCCGAACCAGTCGCGTCCGACTTCGAAAAAGTGGACGCCATGCTCGATGAAAATGCCGCCGCTTTGCTGTTCCTCCCAAAACCAGTGGCCTTTTGCGACGCGGTGGGCCGCATTGTGCAAGCTCGCATAATCGACAGCCCCCATAAAGGCATGGCGGACGAGCTGTTTAACGGCCTCCGCAAGCGGATGGTAACGCAAGACGAGATTGACGGCCAGCGCCCGATTTTGGCGGTCGGCAAGCTCGAGGTTGGCTTGAAGCTCCCTGGCTGCAAGGGCGCCAGGCTTCTCGAGCAGCACATGTTTTCCTTCCTCCAGCGCCTGCCTGGCGAGCGGGGTGTGCAAGTGCGGTGGGGTGGTCAGAATGACGATGTCTACATGCGGATCAGCGATCAGTTCTTCTGCTTGGTGGTATTCGCACACATCGCCTGCCTGCGGCTTTCGGCGAAGATACGCGTCGATGACGCGTTGGCGCTTGGCGTCCGTCCGCCCGGCGACAGCGGCGAGATGAAAGGAAGGAAGCGGTGCGAGCGCGCCGGCGAGAAATTCAGCGAACGCACCGGCACCGGCAATACCGACACGGTAACAGAAAGATGAAGAAATCATGGCGTATTCTCCTCCTCCCTCACATATATATAGCATTACCGGCATTCATTATACCGCAAAGAAAGGAGGGGGGAGAGAATCCAAGCTTCTAAACTTGCAAACAATGAATAATTATTCATCGACACCACCCGACAATCATTTTGCTTGCGTAAGAGAAGGAATATTATGTATATTATTATTAGCAACCGTTATAGATGAGTGCTAGCAATTTATGAATCACTTTCATTCGCTCGTTCATCCGTCAAAATGTGTGTCTGTTTTTTGCGAAAAAAATCATATGGAGGGATGACGAAATGAAAGCATTGTTGCTGGCAGGAGGATTAGGTACGCGTCTTCGCCCATTGACCGAAAACATCCCCAAACCGATGGCCCCGATTGCGAATCGGCCATGGCTTGAACACCTCATTCTTCATCTTCGCGATCAAGGAGTCAATGAATTTGTCATCGCTGCGCATCATTGTTCAGAAGTGATCCGCCGTTATTTCGGCGACGGGAAGGGTTTGAACGTCAAAATTACATACGCGCTTGAACCGTTCCCGCTTGGAACGGCCGGGGCGATTAAAAATGCCGAACGTTGGCTTGACGAACGATTCCTCGTGTTTAACGCTGATATCGTGCATTTGCCGCAATTGGTTCCTCTGCTTGATTTTCACCGGCAACACGGCGGCATCGCGACGATTGTCTTAACGGAAGTCGACGATCCGTCCTCCTATGGAGTAGTTGAACAAAACGACCGCGGACAAATTTTGCGCTTTATCGAGAAGCCGCGCCGTGAGGAAGCGCCATCCAACCGGATCAACGCCGGCATGTATATTTTGGAGCCGGACGTGATGCGCTACATTCCGGCTGAGCAGGAAGTGTCGATCGAACGCGAAACGTTCCCGCGCTTGATCGAAGAAAACACCGGCGTTTACGGCATTGTCAGCAGTGGATATTGGCGCGATATGGGAACTCCGGCCCGTTACCGTCAAGTGCATTGGGATGCCTTGAACCGGGAGTTTCCGTTGCCGATCAAAGGGCGCGAGATTCAGCCGGGCGTGTTTGTTGGAGAAAATGTCAAGATTAGTTCGGGTGTACTGTTTGTACCTCCTGTGCTAATTGGCAATAATGTAAAAATCGGCCATCAAGCGGTCGTCGGTCCATATGCCGTCATCGGTGACCATTGTCAAATCGGCGCTCGCGTTCATTGCGCGCATACGATTGTCTGGGATCGCTCCCTTATTCGTGACCGCAGCCGTTTGCAAAACAGCATTTTCGGCTATCGGACGGTGACGCCGGCGGGAGAAGTGTTCGAAGATTCGATTATTAATCAGTTCAAGGAGGCGGTGCAAGCATGACCCGAATTGCGTACGTCAGTACATATCCGCCGCGCAAGTGCGGATTAGCCACGTTTACTGAACATCTTCGTCAAAGCATTGACAGCGTCCGCGGGCCGTCAGCGGGCGACCGGGTGATTGTTCTTTATAACGAAAGCGACGGCGATGACGCCTACCGCCACAACCCGGCGTATTGGCCGCTTCCGGCGCAAAACCGCGCGGCGTATGCCGAGATGGCCAAACGGGTGAATGAAAGCGACATCGATGTCGTTTTATTGCAGCATGAGTTCGGCATTTTCGGCGGCGAGGCGGGCGAATACATTCTTGATTTCATCGCCGTGCTAGAAAAACCGCTTGTGACGACGTTCCATACGGTATTTGCCGAGCCTGAGCCGCCGTATCGCCCGATTCAAGAGAAAATCGCGGCGGCAAGCGATGCGATCATCGTCATGAACCGGCAGGCGATTCCGTATTTGGTCAAAGCGTTTGGCCTGCCGGAAGAAAAAATTGTCTACATTCCGCACGGTGCTCCAGGCCCAAGCAGCGAAAATCGCGATTCGCTTCGCCGACGCCTCGGATTCAGCGGCCGTAAAGTGATGTTGACGTTTGGGCTGCTCAGCCGCGGCAAAGGGATTGAATCGGTCTTGGCCGCATTGCCGGGCGTTGTGCGCAAGGTGCCGGAAGCGCTGTATGTCATTGCCGGACAGACGCACCCAGAAGTGAAAAAGAGGGAAGGAGAAGCATATCGCGAGGAGTTGAAATCGCTCATTCACCGTTTAGGGCTTGAGCGCCATGTCCACATGGAAGATCGGTATTTCAGCGAAGAGGAATTGATCGATTATTTGACGGCGTGCGATCTATACGTCACCCCGTACCCGGGCATGCAGCAAATCACAAGCGGCACGCTTGCCTATGCGGTCGGCGTCGGCCGTCCGGTCGTTTC
This sequence comes from Geobacillus uzenensis, assembly GCF_002217665.1. Lineage (NCBI taxonomy): Bacteria > Bacillati > Bacillota > Bacilli > Caryophanales > Anoxybacillaceae > Geobacillus > Geobacillus uzenensis. The sequence continues at coordinate 101,951 of NZ_NEWL01000009.1, read as the reverse complement.
GACGCCGTATGAGCATGCGCGCGATTTGTTGCAAGGTTGTGAAGAGCTGTTGTTGCCGTATGGTGATACGGCCGCCTGGGAAGAACGGCTCGGGCAGCTGTTGGCCGACGAGGCGGCGCTGAAGCGATGGGAGGGGATCGTGCGCCAAATGGGGGCAAACACGCATTGGCCGCGCGTCGGCGAACAGCATGTCACCTTATTTGCGCGCGTATGCGCTGCCGTTAACAGCAGGGAGGTGAAGGCGGTTGACTTTGTCAGTCATTAAGTTCGACCATCTCGAGCGCATGACTGACGACACCGGGCTGCTCGAGCATAGCCTCGGCCGCATTCCGCGCCGGCGCGAAGGCTATTCGACTGATGACAACGCCCGTGCCATATGGGCGTGCTTAGAGTGGCTTGTCCTGCTTAAGGATCAAGAGATGGCGGAACGGCTGTACCGCCTGCTTGACCGGTATTTGGCCTTTCTGCTTTGGGCACAAAACGACGATGGAACATTTCATAACAATTTTTTCTTCGACCGGACGAAAGAAGCGGAAACGCCGTCAGAAGACTGCTTCGGGCGGTCGTTTTGGGCGGCGGCGACAGCGTACACCCAGCTGAATGATCCGGCGCGGCGCGAGGCGGCTGCGGATGTGCTGCGCCGGGGGATGCCGGCGGCGTGGGAGCTTCGCTCGCTGCGCGGCATCGCTTGGGGCTTGGCAGCTTGCGGCGTCTTGCTTGAGAAGGCAAGCCCCCCCGGTGTCGATCAGGAGGAATTAGCGACGTTGGCCGGGCGCTTTGAGCGGCGGTTGCTTGCGGCGTATTGGACGAATGCGGATGATGGCTGGCGTTGGTACGAACCGGAGCTGACTTATGGGAACGGCGTGCTGCCGTGGGCGCTTTGGACGGCATACCGGCGTGCGCCAAGGCAAGAGGTGAGGGAGGTAGCGGAAGAAAGTCTCGCCTTTTTAATACAAATGATGAGCGGACCGGAGGGAACGATCCGCCCGGTCGGCAACCGCGGCTGGTGCAGCCGCCGCTACCGCGCCGATTGGGATCAGCAGCCGCTTGACGTGATGAAGCTCGCCTTGGCGGCGCGCGAAGCGTATTGGGCGACGGAGGACGGGCGGTACCGCGAGGTTGTCCGCCGCTGTCTCGCTTGGTTTTACGGAAAAAACGATGGCAACGTTCCGTTAGCCGATCGAAGCGACGGCAGCTGTTGCGATGGACTTGGTCCGAACGGCCCGAACCCGAATCGGGGGGCGGAATCAACACTATCATACTTGTTGACAGCAGCAATCGCTCAATCGATTTCGGTGGAGGTGGTTTTCGATGAAGACATCGATCACGAAACCGTTCGCATGGCCGGCACACGTATTTAAAGAGTATGACATTCGCGGGCGTGCCGGCGAGGAGCTCGATGAGTCGTTTGCTTATTGGCTCGGACGGGCCTTTGCCGAAATGATGCAAAATGAAGGCGAACGGAAGGCGGTCGTCGCCCATGACAACCGCCTGTCGTCGCCGGCATTGCATCGGGCGCTGAAAAACGGGTTGCTCGATGGCGGCTGCGATGTCGTTAATATCGGGCTTTCGACGACACCGATGTTTTACTACAGCCTATACAACACAGACATTGCATGCGGCATGATCGTCACGGCAAGCCACAACCCGGGCGATGAGAACGGATTTAAAATCGCCATGGGGAAAACAACGATTTATGGTGAACGCATTCAAGCGTTGCGGCGGGCGATGGAGCGGCTGAGCCAAAAACAGGCGCCTCCGGAAACGGCGCGCGGGCGCGAGGAAACGCTTGACTTTGCCTCGGCATATATCAAGATGTTGAAGGAGAAAATCCAGCTCGGGTCGCGCAAGCTGAAAGTCGTCGTCGACTGCGGCAACGGCACTCCGTCGATCGTTGCGCCAAAAGTGCTGAAAGAGTGGGGCTGCGATGTCATTCCGCTCTATTGCGAATCCGATCCGACGTTCCCGAACCATCATCCTGACCCGGTCGTGCCGGAAAACTTAGCCGATTTGATCCAAACGGTGCGCAAGGAGCAGGCGGATGTAGGTATCGCATTTGACGGTGACGGCGACCGGATCGGGGTGGTGGATGAAACGGGCACAATCCGCTGGGGCGACCAGCTGATGGTATTGTTTTGGCGCGACATTCTTAAGCGCCATCCGGGAGCTGAGGCGCCGGTTGAGGTAAAATGTTCGCAAGCGCTTGTGGAAGAAATTAAGCGTCTTGGCGGAAAACCATTTTTCCATCGCACCGGCCATTCGCACGTAAAAGCGACGCTGCGGCGCCGCCCGTCCATTCCGTTTGCCGGTGAGATGTCTGGCCATCTCTTCTTCAATGACGAATTTTATGGTTACGATGACGCCTTGTACGCCGCGGGCCGGCTGCTTTGTCTCTTATCGCACGACAAGCGTCCGCTCTCTGAATGGTTTGCCGATGTGCCGCACTATGTGGCGACGCCGGAAACGCGTGTCGCTTGCCCAGAGGAGAAAAAACCGTTGGCCATCGCCGCGGTGAAAGATCGATTTGCCGGACGTTATCCAATCATCGATGTCGATGGCGCCCGCATTCAATTTGATGAGGGCTGGGGATTGGTGCGGCCGTCGAACACGCAGCCGATTCTTGTCTTGCGCGCTGAGGCGAAGACCGAACAAGCGTTAGCAGAAATTAAACGGCAGCTGGCTGATAGTTTGCGTGCGCTTGAGCTGCATGTCAATTGGTAACTTGGTTTCTGGCGGGAGGGGCTCATGCCGTCCGCTTGTTCACCAGCCTAGACGGCACCGATTTTCCCCGGCGTCGGCCGCCTGTTTCATGCGGGCGCCGCGCCGGATTGTTTTTGCTTTCGGCCGGGGCGGAAACTTGATTTCTTGCAGTTCGTTTGTTCATAATAGATGAGGATAAAAAACATGATTTAGGAGAGTTGAGGGCGAATTGGCGATCAATGATTTGTTGCAATATGTCCAAGATGCGTATGCGTCATTAACGGAGTTAAGCATCATGATTGTGGATAGCAGCGGCAATCCAGTAACGAAAGTATCGAATATGACCGAGCTGGCGGAGCTCGTTTTATTTGTTGCGAAAAAGAGGGCCTCATCATTTTTTTGCCCCGAGGAGTTGGCGGTTGACGGGTGGCGTCGGCCGGCCGTTGTACCAGCCGGGCATTTAGGGATGAAAAGCATCATGGCTCCTGTGTTTGTCGACGGGAGGGCAGAATATTGGATTTGGGCTGGCGTGTTTATAGAAGAAGAAACGAAATGGCTCATTTGCGAACAGCCAGTTTCCGATGCCCGGGAGTGGACGGCCGCCCTCGAACAGGCAGACGCGCTGCCGGCCCGGGCGATCGAAGCAAAGCTGAACGAGATCGAAAAGATGGCGGCTATTTGTGGAGAGTTGATCGGCGGCGAGCGCCGCAAACAGAGGTACAATGAATACGGACAGCTGCTGAAAACGGCGGTAACCGATCGCGCTGCCCTAAATGGTGCGGATAAGCTGCTTCACCAGCTGCGCAAGATGGACGAGCGCCTTGATATGGCGCTGTATATTGAAAAGTGCCAGCAAGGATGGGTGGTGGCGGCAACGAGCGGCGGGAAAGCCGGGCAGCTATATGGCAAGATGGTTGATGAATTGTTTCCGCCGCTCTCTTTCCTCGAACCACCGCTCTATCCTGCTTATTTTCAAGATGCGGCGTTAGATCCGCGCTTTTCATTTTTTGTCCGCCATGGCATCCGTCCGAAAGCGATGATCGTATATCCGGCGGTATATGGGCGAAAAGCGGAAGGGTGGGTCGTTGTTGGCAGCGAGACTGCCTCCTCGCTGCCGGAGGCAATGCAGCCGCTTGGCGCCGCGCTCGTTCAATACGGGCATTTGCTTGCGCGATGTGCGGCCGCTGATGCAAAAATGGACCGTCATTTCATGCGCTTATCAATGTTAATCGAAATCGGCCGAGCGATGCGCGTTGTACAACAGGAGGAAGAAATCGTCCGCATGATGGCCGAGTTCGCGATCGAGCTTGCTTATGGCGATTTCGTTTGCGCGATATTGTGCGGCGGCAAGGCAGTCACCGTTCATGAAGGGGCGATTTCCGACGAGATGGCGTCCTGTTACCGGGATGATGTGCTCCGCCGTTATGGCCGCGGCATTGAACAGGTGGCGAAAAACCAAGTCCCGGCTTTGCGCCAAGTGGGGGACAAAACAGTAATGGAGGTGCCGTTTTTTGTCCGCGACGGTCATTATGGCGTTCTTGCCGTCCATTTAAAGGAAACGGACGAAGCGAAAGAGGCTGAAGTGTATATGACAGCGCTAGTGTCCGTCGGAGTGATGATGATGAATGGCGCCGCTCAAGGAGGGGGCGGGCAGGCGGTCAATGTTCAAATGTTGTCTGAACAACTGACGGCTCGGGAAATGGATGTGCTTGAACTGCTTGTCCAAGGCTGCAGCAACCGCGAAATTTCAGAACGGCTGTTCATCAGTGTCCATACAGTGAAAAATCACATCACGAATATTTTTCAAAAGATAGGTGTCAATGACCGGTCGCAGCTGATTGCCCTTGTGTATCAGCTAAGTCACCGCCGGCAGCGTCATTAGGGGAGCATCATCGGACGATAGGAGCCATGATGTTCCTTTTTTATCATGCAAGCTAAGGAAGTGTTGTATTCGAAAGCGAACGCTGGGGACAAAAAGTGTAGGAAATTGGAATGGAATCCATTTTGTATTATAATGATAATATAGTAAATAAGCACTATTTTTCCTGTAGGGGTGGAACAATAAGGAAGAAAAGATAGCATTCCAATCCGTTTTTCCCAGCATCCGAGCGTGTTATAGTGAAAAAGCTGCCATGTTGCGTTTGACTGCGCGTGCAAGCAAAGAAAGATAGGGGAATGCCGATGAAGCATGTCATCATGATCCGAACGATGACGATCATGAAAACGGCAGACATCTTAAAAGCGATGGACATTACCGAGCAGCTGGCAAACGAAGTGGGATTTTTGCCGCGCGACTGCCTTTTTCTTCGCTTGGCGACGGAGGAAGCGTGTACGAACGCGTATGAATATTGTCAAAAAACAGGAAGACTACCGTTTAGAATATTTTGGAAAATGGACACAACCCAGTTCACGATTATTGTGAAGCAGCGAGGGGGGTGCTTTTCCGTCGCCAAAACCGACGGCGTGAACACCGGGCCGCGCGGCAGGGGGCTGCAGCTAATCGCCCATATTGTCGACGATGTATACGTGAAGCGAACGGGAAATAACGTTTTGCTTTGCATGTGCAAATGCAAAAAAAATGAGTAACCATTGGAGGAAGCAGGATGGAGACGAAACAAGGGGCAATTTGCACACTGACATGGACGGAAGATATCACATTAAATAATGTGGAATCGTTTCGCCAAGCGCTTGAACGGCTGTTAGCCGAACAGGCTGACCAGTTGATCGTTAACATGGAAGCGGTCAACTACATCAACAGCGCCGGGCTCGGCATGATCGCCGACAGCGTGATGGCCGCCAGAGCCCAGCAAAAAGAACTGGTCGTTGCCGGAGTGACAGGGTCACTCGCGGAAATTTTCCATATTGTCAAATTTTCTTCGTTTATTAAATTATTCGCCACAGAAAAGGACGCCATCGATTATTTCAGCGGAGAATGACGTTTCATGATCAACGGGTTTTTGGAATATCTTCGACACTACAAAGACTTCGCATGGCGGGAACTGCTCGACAGCCTCGAAAAAATGAACGTGCTGTTCGCACCGCGTGATGATGTATACTGGTTGGCGGCGCCGGATCAAAGGAAAATATTGTTTATTTCTTCGTCATGTGAGCAGCTATACGGTCTGCCTCCGGCCGCTTTTTATCATGATACAGATGTATGGATCAAACTATTATACCCCGATGACCGCGCTAAGGCGGAGGAAAAGTGGGCGTTCCCTCGGGAAGTTGAAGCGAATGTGCAAACATATCGCATTGTTAACCAGCGGGACGGGTCTGTACGCTGGGTGCTTGAGCGGACGGTTCCCGTGCTTGGCGAACCGGAGGAAGGAAAATTGATCAGCGGCTTTGTCACGGACATTACGGAGGCGAAACGGAACGGAGATGAGCTTCGGCTCGCTGAGCAAGTGTACGCCGCCATCGAACAGGCGATGCTCGTAACCGACGGTGAGTTCGCCGTTCGGTTCATCAACCCGGCGTTTACGAAAATCACCGGCTACAGTGCAGAAGTCATCGGCCAGCCGCTGCATACGCTTTATGCCGGCTATTATGATTCCTGGTTTTACGAAGTGATCAAAACCGGAATTGACGAAGGCGGGGAATGGCAAGGACGGGTGCGCTGGCGGCAGAAAAACGGCTCCGTGTCTGTTAGGCGAACGACGGTGCGAGCCGTTTATAGCCAAGAAGGGGGCATTTCCTTTTACTTGTTTTTGTTTTCCGGCCCGTTCCGCGAGTCGCCTTACGTTGAGGCGATGAAGGATGATTTAACGCTGGCCCGCGAAGTGCAGAAGCGCGTATTAAGCAAGCCGTTGTCAGCCAACGGGATCGGCATCGCTGGAACATACATCCCGTCGCAGGAGCTGGGCGGCGACATGTATGCATGGTATCCGATCGACAAACAGCGGTACGGTATTTTTTTAATGGACGTGATGGGTCACGGAGCAGCGGCTTCGCTGATTTGCATGTCGGTCCGTTCGCTTCTTAACGGCATCATCCGCAAAGGGATCGTTCCGAAAGAAGTGTTCCGCGAGCTGAATAGGCATATGCGCCAGCTGTACCATGAAAACGGACGGATGACGTATTATTTCACCGCCGTGTATGTCCTTGTTGATGTGGAGGAACGGGTGATCGAGTATGCATCGGCCGGCCATCCGCCAGGGTTTTTGTTCCAGCCGGACGGCACGGTGGCCGAATTGGATCGCGGTTGTGCGCCGATCGGGCTGCTCCCGCGCCTTTTCATCGAGAGCGGTCAGCTGCGCTATGAACCGGGAGCGACGCTTGTATTGTATTCCGATGGAGCCATCGAAGGGGAGGTGGGTTCGGTCCGGAAAAATATCGAGGCGTTCCGCGATGCGTTGGCGCCGTATGTTTCGCTCGACGAGCGTGCGCTGTTAGCCCGCCTGCGCCGCCATTTTGCCCAAAAAGGGCCGCTTTCGGACGATTTCTCGGCGGTGGTCGCTAAGCTGGGGTAAAGAGGGGAGAAAAGCTGTCCATGTCGGCCAGTTTGATATGGCGATCATGGTCGGTTTCCCCATTGTGCAAATGGAAAGGATGTCCCGCTTTTTCGGGCATCCTTTTTCACATGCTACGAAAAGATCAACAAATTCATTCCCGCTGCAAACACAATGAAAGAAGCCACATTTTTAATCCGTGTATGCGGCAGGCGTTCAAACCATTTCAGCCCTGCGTGTACACCTGCTAATACAGCAACGGCCCCAAGCAAAAAGTAAAGAACGAACGAATCGGTAAAGTCTCCATGAATGCCATGCAAAAGGATCGTAAAACTATTCATGATGACAAAGGACGCTTGGAGATTGGCATGATAGCTTTCTTTTTCTTTATAGCGCATCAGAAAGTAAAAGACGAAAAAAGGACCGCCTACGGCGAAGATTCCCCCGATCATTCCGCCGATCAAACCGATCAACATAGGAAAGACGGGCTTTTCAAATGATCGGGCATAACCGTTTTTTTCGCTCATATAAAGATAAATAACCATCCCCATGAGCACAAGGCCCAACAGTTTTTGCATGGCCTCTGTCTCGCCGTAGAAGTTCAGGATAAAGAACGACAACACGCGCCCCGCTAAGGCGAAACTCAAAATCAAAAGAAGGTCTTTACCGCGAATGGATTTTCTGAATTTGACCGCCACGTGGAGCGATATAAGGATGGTCAAAGCGAGCACTAATAATGTGCTGTCCTTAAACGTTAATAAAATCGGCAAAAGTCCCATAGAAAACAAGCCGAAGCCAAACCCGCTCGCCCCTTGAATGAAACTGCCGACAAACAGAATGGCAAATACGAAAATAAGCTCCCACATATGTTGTCATGCCTTTCATGAAAAATGTCGCCGCCTGCCCATGCCAGCTGCTGAGCTCATCACGCAAAAGGAACGCTTCTTAGTCTACTATATACGTATTTTTCATAAATACCACCCTTTTAGGGAAACTTTTCATCTTCGCCGATCCGAAGATGGCTCAGAACTCTGGGCCGGAAAGTCTTGACCGCCCTTGACGTATGGATTTCTTGCCTGAATTTAGGTTAAAATGACAATTGTACTGTTCATAGCGAATACAATATAAAAAAGGCAGGAGGGGGGAAGGCATATGGCGGTGACGAACCCGGCTGGATTTTGGAAGCGGCTGTTGGCTAACTTGTTGGACGCTATTGTGATCGGCATTCCGATTTCGGTCATCGGCTATTTGATTACGGGTAGTATGGAAACGAACTGGTTTACGACATTGGCCAACTTGCTTTACGCTTTAGTTGTTCCGGCGGTCTGGTATGGCTATACGGTCGGCAAACGGATGATTGGCATCCGGATTGCAAAAGTAAACGGCGGCAAAGTCGGCATCGGCACGATGTTTTTGCGCTCGTTCGTCGGCGGAATCGTTTATTTTATTACGTTTGGCATCGGTCTGATCATCAGTGCGATTATGGTAGCTGCAAGGGAAGACAAACGATCGATTCACGATTTTATCGCCGGCACGTATGTGACAACAGAAAAGCCGACGGCGTAAACAAGGAAACGAGCGGGCTTCCAAATGGAGGCCCGCTTTGTTATGTCGATGGCTCAAGGTAAATAAATTCCGGGTGCGGGTGGCTTAGAAAGTCATGGTGGGAAATGTCCCAGCCGTAGGCGCCGGCACAGCGGAACAGCACGATGTCACCGACGCGCAGACGGGCGCAAGGCACATCCCGGGCCAATACGTCGTTTGGCGTGCACAACTCGCCGGCTAACGTCACCCGTTCATTGAACAAAGACGGGCGGTCGAACGGGTAAGGCCATTCGTTGACCGGAATAATGAGAAACGGATGGTTCATTTTCCAAGCCGCCGGCAGCCGGAGATGATGGGTGCCGCCGCGGAGAATCGCAAAATACGTTCCGTAATTGTTTTTCAGATCGAGCACTTCTGCAGCGTAATATCCGCTATGAGCGGTGATCAAACGGCCAAGCTCAAAAATGACGGTCCAATGCCGGGAAGCGTGGCGGCGCAGCAGAAGGTTCAGTTCTTTGGCAAACCAATCCCAGTGAAACGGCCGATCCGGATCGCTGTAATGGATGCCGACTCCGCCTCCGACGTTAACGACCGAAAACGGACGCCTGTATGTTTTTTCCGCTTGCGCGACGAACGACAGGCACGTTTCGATAAAAGAAAGATGGGCCTGCTCGTCGGTATGATTGGACATCGAATGAAAATGAAATCCTTGCAGATCCACAGATGGAAGCGCCAGCGCTATATAGATGGCTTCGGCGATATGCCGTTCGTCGATGCCAAATTGGGTCGGTTTTCCAGCCATATGCAGTGTCGCGCCTGAGGCAGCTTGCCGCAAATTGACCCGCAAGAGCACGCGCGCGGTCGTTTGCCGTTCGGCGGCGATCCAGCTGAGCCGCTGCAGTTCCCAAAGGCTTTCGATATGAATGAGAGCGACGCGCGCCTCGAGCGCTGCGATAAGTTCCTCATCCGTTTTTCCCGGCCCACCGAAAATGACCGGCGCATCAGAAAACAGGCGGCGGACTTTTTGCAGCTCGCCGCCCGAGGCGACTTCAAAACCCGTGACATGTGGCGCGACCGTTTTCAAGATGTGCTCATCCGCGTTCGCCTTCACGGCGTAAAAGAGCTGCACGGAAGGGGGAAGCGGGGCAGATAAGCTTGCTGTGTGGGCGCGCAGGCCTTCCAAGTCATATACATAGGCGCAAAGCGGAGACCGCTGTTTGGTCTTGCGGCTTGCGATCGTTTGAATGACAGTATTCAATCGTTCCATGTTCGTCCTCCTGTGGAGATGTTCCATAGTTCTTTTCGCCGCCAAAAGGCAAGGACGCAAAGAAGGCAAAGCCATCCCATCGCATAGCCGGCGGTTTTTGCCCCCGCGTACTCGGCGATGGCGGTAAGCAAAAGCGTGCCGAGCGGGATGAAGCCGCGGTCCATTAAGGCGATGCTCATGATCCGCCCGCGCAGCTGATCCGGAACGGTCAGTTGGACGGCCAGGCGGCATAGCGTCCGATACAGCTGCCCGGTCAGCCCGGCCAACGCCATGGCGGCAAGGCAAAGCAGCTGATGTTCAAACGAGACGATCCATAGAAGCAACGATAAAGAAAAGGCGAGCAATGAAACGATCAGCCATTTGCCGACCGCCTCGACCGGCCGGAAGGAAAGCCAAGCCGTACCAAGCAATGCCCCGGCGGATGAGACGGAAAGAAGCAAGGCGAAATCCCCGGCATCGCCTTTGGCCAACGCGTCAACAAGAAGCGGGGTGACCGCCGAATAGGCAAAGCCGAACGTCATCGGGATGAGCGAAAGGGCGAGCAGCGCCCGGATGAGCGGGGTATCCCTGATATAACGGATGGCTTCTCCTTTGTCGCCTTCCGCCGGACGCACAGCTGGGCGGCGGGGACGGCCGTCCTCTAAAGACGATACCGCAAGAGCGGCGGCAATAAGCAGCGCGCTGTAGACGACAAGCAGCGGGGCGCCATCCATCGAAGCGAGCCACCATCCGGCCGCCGCCGGCCCGAACATTTTTCCGATATGAAGCGCGGCGGTATGCAGTGAAATGGCGCTCGAGAGTGCCGCGCCTGGAACAAGATCAGCGATATACGCATTGCGCACCGCCGTCTCAATGGCCATAAAAACCGAACGGACGAAGACAGCGGCAAACAGCCAAATGAGGGAGGACGGCTCATGCAACAGCCAGGCGATCGCCAAAGTAGATCCTGCCATGCCAAGCAAGGAGGCGGCCAGCACTTGGCGCCGCGGAAGGCGGTCAGCGAGCACTCCGCCGAGCCAACTGAATAGAAAGATCGGCAGCAGCCGGCAAACGTTGAGAACGCCGAGGTCGAGCGGCGAGCGGGAAAGCTGCAGCACGGCCCAGTTTAAAACGATGAAATCAGCCCACTCCCCGATGCGCGCCGGCAGCGTTCCGCCCCAATAAATCCGGAACGGACGCCAAAATAATGCGAAGGAAGGGGACGGTTTTTTTGATGTCAGAAGCATATCGATTTCCCCTTATCGGTTTGTTGCTAGCGGATTCGGCACGGAAACGAAACAATATGTTTTCGCCTCTGGCTGCAGCCGCATTTTTGTCAGCGCCTTATGGTCGACGAGCGGCCGGTATAAAGCTTGGCGGTCTTCGTCTACCGCGAACGTTAGGCTCGGGTCTTTCGCCAATTCGGCAAACACCGCATCACATTGGCGGCGGACGCACGCCCAGCCTTGTTCCTCGGCGATGCCCCATCGGCGGCTGATATGCCGGATGATTTCCCCAAGCTGATTTTGAAAGACCGTATAAAACACTTTGTTTTGCACTTCACGCAAATCGTCGGTGACGGTGATCGAGTCCGGCCGGACGTCGATCTCGAGCCCTTGGCGCGTGAGGCGCGGCCGGTACAGACGGATGCCGCCCCAGTCACGAAACAGCAATTTGACCGGTTTTCCTTGTCGAAAGACAGGAACCGTATTTTGTAAATGTCCTTCCAGTCCGATGCCGTATTTGACAAGCAGCGTCAAAAAGCCACGGACGGCGATGGCGGCGTACTCGTGAAGAAAGGAAAGCGCCGTTTCGTGGGACGATGGCCGGCCGCACCCGCTGGCGTACGCTTCGATGATCTCCACGATGATCGTCTGGCCGCTAAATGGAGATGGGGCATATAAGGCGGTGCCGGCAATGGCGACTTCCCCTTCGCCGATGAAACGGCCCAGTCCTTCGCGATAAATGACCGATAAGTTCCGTGCCTTTTTTGGGTCTTCCGAGCGGAACGAGCAGCCACCGATTTCACAAACGGGAAGAAAGATGCCGGACAATATGTTTTCCCTTTCCATAATCGTGCGAAACAGCCGGCTGTATGCCGCGCCGTTGTTGGCCGACTGGGGGGAAATGGACCTGACCGTCGAGGTCATTTGGCTATGGACGGCGGTTTTGATATACAACGGTGCTTCTTTCGCCAAAACGGTCCGGAACGAGGCGGTCGCCTGCGCCGGGATCGTCACCCCTTCGATCAGCCAAAGGCGGCCGTCGCGCAGCTCCTCACGGTAGACGTCAGGAATGATATGCCCGTATTGCCAAGGGTGGACAGGTACGAGCACATAGTCTTCCAGCTGCTTGTTCGCTTGCCGAAAGCGTTCCGCAACCGGGCGGCGCAACGACGGGAAACGGTCGAGCAAGAAGGCGTTCGGGTCCTCGTATCCATCAAAACGAAAATCGCACAAATTGCGTCGGACGGCGACGATCGGCAGCTGCGGTGCGCCGCCAAACTCCGCCGAGTAGGCAAACACATCCTCCGCAGACATCGGCAGTTTCGTTTTGGCGCCCGGATGGAGAGGATGTCCTTCAATGCAAAGCTGTTCGAAAAACAGTGTCGGGCAAAATGACGGGTCGCTCTGCCGCTGTTCAATGTAGGCAAACAAGTCGTCAGCTTCCGTCCGCATCATCCGGCAAGTTTCCTCAAAGTGCCAATAGGCAAGCGCCAAATTGGCGGTACCGTTTTCCAACTCTTTTGCCAGCTGTGCCCATGCTTGTTCCTCGCCGGCCGCTTTGATGAGCGGCGTTAGCAACGAAAGGAAGGAAAGGGCGTCCCGCACCGTTTGGATGCCTTCGCCGATCCAAACGACCTCTTCGCCGACGTCGCATTGGCGGAAGGCGGACTCGCCGCGGATCGGGATCAGCAAACATTGGCCGGGAGCAACGGGGAACAATTTATACATGATCCCTTCTTGCAAGTGGGCGGCCGGCAGCTGGCGGACAGCCGGTTCCCATTCTGGCGTCAGCCCGTGCCAGTTCGTGATATACACTGAGCCGATTACTTGCAAGTTGTAGGAACGGGAGTGTAGACCGAATACGTCCTCCCGCAGCAACGCGGCGACAGTGCGCTGCAACATCGTTGTTCGCGCCCGCTCGACATGGCGGAAGTAAGCAGGAAGCCGGTCAGGGAACCGTTTCCGGATGAATTGTGCACATTCCTGCTCGTGCGGATAGAGCGTCATAGGAGCCGTCGGGGCGAATAAACGGGTGCTCATCGTTTTCATTCCTCCCTTTTCCATTTGGCCAGCGGATTGGCCGTTTCAATGAAATGATTGCGAAGATCGTCCGTTAAGCGCATAGCGACGAGCGCTTTCATCGGCAGCATCGGGGAAAATAGCGCTTCGCGATCTTGTTTGATCTGTTCTTTGATTTCGCTGTCGCGGGCAAGCAAAGCGAACGCCTCTTCGATCACGTCGGCCAGCGTCTGCCAAAAGAGTGGCTCTTCCACAGAGAATACGCGAGACAGGCAGGCGATCAGCTCGCCAAGATGGTTGTGAATGACAGCATGGGTGAATGTGTGCTGCAGCTCGGCGATATCCGCTGTCACAATGCTTGACGGTGCGAGCTCATCGAGCGGATAGCAATGACGTCCGAAGCGGCCGGAATGAAGGCGAATGCCCCCTAAATCGCGAATATGCATCGCCTGAGGCACACCGCGGCGAAAGACAGGGACGCTGTTTTGCAAGTGGGCTTCGAGACTGATTCCGTACTTGCATAAAAGAACGAGCAGCGGCGGAATGAGCGTTTCCGCATATTGACGAAAAAATGACAAAGCCGCTTCATGCATGGAGCTTGCCGCTTGATCTTCCGCATATTCCTCGACAAGTTCGGCCGCCACGGGTTTGTTGCTTAGGAAAGACGGGGAAAGAAGCGCCACGGCCGGCAGCGCGATCTCCCCTTCAGCCAGTCCGCGTTCCGGATTGTCCCGGACGATGGCCGAGAGCTGTTTGCCAAGGGCCGCCGTCTCCTCGTCCGTTCGGCCGCGAGGCAAGAAGCAGATGCCTGCCTTTTCACTGACGATCCGAAAGCGGGGGGCGAGCCGTTCGTTTGTGAGTACATCGGCCAGCCATGCCGATAATCGCGGCCCATTGGCTGCCGCCGCCGGGGATACGGTGCGGATGGCGCTTGTCATTTGCACGTTGACCGGCGTTTTCAAATGATCGCCGGAAGCGCTGGGGATCATAAACGTCCGCACGGAAACGAGCGGATAAGCAGGCAGTATGCCGCCATCGATCGGAACGATGGTTTGTGCGGCCAGCTCTTGTTGGAAGCGCTGTTGGATGACGTGTTTCCATTGCCATGGATGAACAGGGATGACGTCGTATTCGCATTCAGACAGGCCGTATGCCCGCAACGTGTTTTGTACAACGGACTGCAACGTTTCATCTTGTTCGTAAACCCAATCTGCCATCCGTCCGTAGGAAAAGGAAACAAAGCGGCAATGGCTGCGATGCACCGCCAGCAAGGGGAGAGAGACAGTGGCTTCCCATTCCGGCGAATACTCAATCATATCTTGGACGCTGAAGCCAAGCCTTGTTTTGGCGCACGGATGCAGCGTATGTCCGTCAATGACCGACTGTTCATAAAAGACGAGCGGACTGAACGGGCGCCGCTGAGCGCGCACCCACTCGAGCGAAGAGGAGCACTTCCCGTAGGCGTCGCGCCGCCGGCTTCTTCGCCGCTCGGCCGCGGCTAAGGCGAGCGCATCGTTCACAACGCTGTTGGCGATTTCGGCGCAAAATCCGCTCCAGTTTGGCGCGGAACCGATGAGCCCTTCGCTCCGAAGAAGCTCGAGCAGCTCCAAAGGAGAGGAGAGGGGGGTTCGCTCCTTTCCGTCGAGCAGCCAAAGATGCACAGTGACAAATTGACCGAGGCTGAACCGTTCGGCTACTGCCGCGTTGATCTGTTTTGTCCCGGAAAGGGGGATGAAAAGTTCCCATTCTTCCCCGGCGCGCTTCCAGATGACCCGGTCAGGGGGAATGAGCCGTTCGCGAATGAGCGCCTGCAGCAGCCGGCCGGCGATGCGCCGCCGGCTATTTGGCAAAATAGACAAAAACAAACGAGCCAGCGACGGATCAATCGTTTGTAAAGACTGATAGGTTTTCTCTTCCTCATCAAGAAAGAGGTGGATCGAATGCAAGGGAACCCCTCCATTTGATAACGATTATCAATTTCGATAAAAATCATAATACAAATGATTATCATTTTCAACATGAAACAAAAAAATGGTCCTTCTGTACAAGGGGAGGAAGCGGACAGTAAGAAAAACCGACTAGTTCGTTCGATTGGATGGCCGATCATCAGGCGATTTTGCCGCAGGACAAAACAAAAGCGAAAACGGGGGCCCCATTGTCGAAGCCCCCGTTTTTGATCATAGCGATTTGTTTTCCCAGATGGCGTTCGCCAGCAGGCGGAACAGGTAGTCGGTATGGTCACGGAATCCAGCTTCAAGCCCGATCAACGTGACGTCGGCGTTTCGTTCGCGGACAATGACAGCCGCCCCTTGGGCAGCATCGCGGTTTTTCCAATGCCCGGCGACGAAGAAGCCTGAATCGTTCATAAATGTCGCTTCGATGATATCATTGCCCGTATTTGTATACCATACCGGGCGGTACACAAAGCCGATGTCGTCTTGGCCGTAGCCGACGGTTGTCCCTGTGCCGCTGTAGTTGACGCGGACGATGCCGTTGCTGTTTGAGCCGCCGATATGAACCGTGTCATCGGTGAGGCCGAGCGTGTAGGTCGCTCTTGACGCCCCAGCGCCGACAGCGATATATTTGCCGCCATGTTGGACAAATGCGGTGACGTTGGCTTTGAAGGCGTTGTACTGCTCTGCGCTTTGCAAGCCAAACTCTTTATTGGCGGCACTCAATTTGAAAGAAATCAAGTTTTCCGTGCCGCTGTAAATAAAGACGTCAAATCCGTCAAGACCGTTTGCGGCCACTTCGACAGGCGTCAATTCAGTCACTTGGAAGCCGAGGCGCTGCAGCGCCAGCTTCGTGCCGGAATGGGATTGCTGTTTATTCATCCCGCCGTCCTTCAATAGGGCGATGCGGACGCTTGTAATCGGTTCGGCATCAGCCGGAACAGCGGCGGTAGAAATATGCAGTCCCGATTCTTTCACCGCTGCTGCGATGCGGTTGGCCGGCGCTTCCACATAGAAGTTTCCGCGCTCATCGCGTTTGACGGCAATGCCTTGTTGCAACAGCGTATTCACGAGACGGACGGCGCTGACCGAGCTGTTCGGAATGAGGTACGGGCCTTTCCCGGTTAACGACCCTTGCACTTGGACGTTTCCTACGTTTGTCGCTGGGACGTTCACCTTCTCGTTAACAGGGATGGCCGCAAATCCCCATAATTCCGGCAAACTCCATGCCGAGATGTCATACATCGCCGGCGTATCGTCCGTAATGTCTTCGCCATCCCAAAGCATTGTGTTGGCTAAGCCCGCTTTTGCCTGGTCCATCGGAACGATGTACGTCCCTTTCGGATACGTTGTCCCGCCTACGGTAAACGGCTGCGCCGCCTGTTTCACTTCAATGTCATTGCGGAGCAGATGTTCCACCGCTTTTAAGGTGACGGTCGGATCAGTTTCATCGACCGGCAAAATATAGGCGTTCGGGAAAAAGCCTTCCGGATGATGCGGATGGCTGAATGTAATTCCACGTTTAAACATTTCAATTTGGTCGGCGATCATTTCTTGCTTATGTTCAACAGCGAATTTCAACGCGCCCATAATCGCGTTGTATTGCCAACGAACGCCGTCCCAATCGTTAGTTGGCGCTTCGAGCGTGTGACCGTAAGCGCCATGGTACATGGCGTACATAGGCGTGAAAATCGGCGGATAGTCATCCCAGCCGGCCGCGTCGTCTCGATACGGAATATAGACGCCTTCCATCGATTTGTACAGTTCGCCTTGATAAGAGGCTTTGTCGGCCAGAATTTCCGCTTCCATCGCTTTTGCCTGCTCGAGCGCCCATTTGATGTACAAATCATATTCATAGTTCGGGTTATGCGGCGGCGTGCAAGGCTCGATCAGCCCTTGCAGGTTCGGCCCATAGTTTTTGACATACCCATGCGTATCAAGGAAGACCATGGGATTCCATTCTTTGATTAATTCTACGGTTTCCCGTGTTTCCGGTTGCGACTGGGTGATAAAATCGCGGTTCAAGTCGATTCCCACGCCGTTAAACCGCGTCGCCTGCACGCGTCCATCCGGGTTTTGCACGACGTTAAAAATGAGGACGGTGTTCGCTAAAATTTGTTTCGTCACGTGATCGTTTTGTGTGGCGAACCGTTCAATCAGTTGAAGAATGGCGTCCGTGCCGACAAATTCAGTTCCATGGATTGAACCGTTGATCATAATCGGCACTTTGAAGTCTTCGTTGTTCGCCACCCATTCTTGCGCTTTGCCCGGATTTTTGAACATTTGCTTCCGGAGCGCCTGAATTTTGCCGAATTTGCCGCGCGTCGACGGGTCGGCAATCGTGACGACATAAAGCGGATAACCGTTCACTGATGTTCCTCTCACTTCCACCTTGACGCGGTTCGACCGCTTTTCAATTTCGTTCAGTTTGGCGCCGATTTGCGAAAACTTGACAAAGTCATAGTTTTCTTGGTTAAACAAGCTTCCGTTTTGTTCTTCAAACGCATTGACGTTCGTCCATTTGACCGGTCCGGCTTGCGCAGCTGTCCAAGGGGAAAAGGCCAGCAAACCAACGGCAAGCGCGCCGCCGATCATTTTCTTTTTATCCATGAATGATCCTCCATTCTATTGATCTAGCAAATGAATATTTATAAGACAATCGTTATTTTAATGCAATTCCTTTTTGCTGGCAATAGAAATTTTATTTCAGGCTATCGGAGAGGGCACTAAAGAAGGAAAATACATGTGTGCTGGCGAATATGTCCATGCGATAGGAATAGTAAAAAGTTTTTTGACGATAGAAAAGGGGGAAAACAGTTTGTCGTTCATGAGTTATATCATTCGCACGATGTTCGTCGTCATCCCGGGAACGGCGGCGATCGGCCTTGCGATATGCCTGGCCAACAGCATTCGCGGGGCGGCGTTTTGGTGGACATTGGCCGCTACATTGCTATTTGGCGCGATTGTCGGTTTCATTTCAGCAACGCTCAATTACCGACGGTTTGTTGCTCCGATTGCCGTCATTAACAAATATTTAGACAAGATGACAGGCGGGGACTTAACGGTGCGCGTGCCGCTGGACAGCGTGCAGCAGCTGCGGCCGATTGCCGCATCATTGAACGATATGGCGGACGCTTGGCAAAAGGTGATCGGCCGCATTCAACACCATGCTGACGAAGTGTCGCAGTTTTCCGGCCAGCTAGCCACCGTCGCCGAGCAGACGACGGGAGCGACAGAACAAATTGCGGCAACGATGGAAAGGCTCGCTGCCCATGCGGAAGAGCAGGCGGATGCGGCCCGTGGCACAGCGGCATCGGTCAATGACATTTCCCAAACGCTCGTTGACGTTGCCCGTCATACGAAAGAAGTGGCTCACAGCGCCCAAGAAACGGCGGTGAAAGCGGAAGCCGGCAAGCAGTCCGTGACGCAAATGGCTGAGCAAATGCAATTCATTTACGACCACGTTCAAGCGCTCGGCCAAGTTGTCAAAGGGCTCGGGGAGCGCTCGAATGAGATCGGGCAAATTACGGAAGCGATCACGGGCATTGCGTCACAGACGAATTTGCTGGCGCTCAATGCGGCGATTGAAGCGGCGCGCGCCGGCGAGCAAGGGAAAGGGTTTGCTGTTGTCGCGGACGAGGTGCGGAAATTGGCGGAACAGTCCGCACGTTCAGCGCAGCAAATTTCCGATCTCATTGGCTACATTCAAGAAGAGACGAAGTTGGCGATTTCCTCCACAGAGCGGGTCGTTGCTGAGGTGACGCAAGGGTTGGACGTCGTCGCTGTCGCCGGTCAGTCGTTTGCTGATATTCGCGAGGCGGTCGGTCAAGTAAGCGAACAAATTCGACAAGTATCGTCCGCGATTGAACAAATGACGGGCCATGCCCGCCAGGTGGATGAGGCGCTCCGACAGATGACCCAAATCGTTGAACAGTCAGCTGCTAGCGCTGCCAATGTATCGGCGGCAACCCAAGAACAAATGGCCTCGGTCGAAGAAATCGCCTCTTCGTCGACATCGCTCGGCCAGATGGCGGACGAGATGCGGGTGATGCTAAAGCAATTTTCAGTATGAGTAGAGAAAAAGTGTGTTTGTAAAGCTGTGGCATGGAACAAAATGGTTTGCGCATTGGCCTATTGTGCAGTAAAATAAAAAAAGTCAGTCATCATGGTTATACGCTCATCTGCTAGGGGAGTCCGGGAGCCGGGCTGAGAAAAGAACGCGATGAAGTTCTTTGACCCTTTGAACCTGATCTGGGTCATGCCAGCGTAGGGAAGCAGGCAGCGGGAACAGATGGACGCTTGGGTTGTTCATTTGGTCTTTTTGCCTTGATCGGGTTCCGTTCGTTTTGCGGAACCCGTTTTTGCGTAAATATCCCCCGTTTTTGCCTCTCTTTTGCTGGTGCGGCTGCAGGTCTCAACCACCATTTCAAAGGAGGAAAGCCGCATGGAGAACATCCGCTCGTTTATGTCGTTTCCAGCCAGCCGAAAGGTGTACATCGAAGGATCGCGTCCGGACGTGCGCGTGCCGATGAGGGAAATCGCGTTGTCGCCGACGAAAACGCCGCAAGGAGAGGTGGAAAACAAGCCGGTGCGCGTTTATGATACAACCGGTCCGTACACGGATCCTAATTTTGAACCGAATGTAGAAAAAGGATTGCCGCTTCTACGCCGCAACTGGATTGTTGAGCGCGGCGATGTCGAAGAAACGGAGCCGCAGGCAACCAGCAGCCGTGCGTTGTCGCTTCCGTTTGCGCGCCGTCCGCTGCGGGCGAAGCCGGGAAAAGTGGTAACGCAAATGCATTACGCCAAAAAGGGAATCATTACACCGGAAATGGAATTTGTCGCGATTCGCGAGCAAATTGATGCGGAAATCGTTCGCCAGGAGGTTGCTGCCGGCCGAGCGATCATTCCTGTGAATATTAATCATCCAGAAAGCGAACCGATGATTATTGGCCGCCGTTTTCATGTGAAAATTAACGCCAATATCGGCAACTCGGCCGTTTCTTCCTCGATTGAGAATGAGGTGGAAAAACTGCTCTGGGCGGTGCGCTGGGGCGCCGATACAGTGATGGATTTGTCGACCGGCAAACACATTCACGAAACGCGTGAATATATTCTCCGCAATTCGCCGGTTCCCATCGGAACAGTGCCGATTTACCAAGCGCTTGAGAAAGTGGGCGGCGTGCCGGAGAAGTTGACATGGGACGTGTATCGCGAGACGTTGATTGAGCAGGCTGAACAAGGGGTCGACTACATGACGATCCATGCCGGCGTGCGGCTGCATTACATTCCGCTCACCGTCAACCGGACGACTGGCATCGTCTCGCGCGGCGGCTCGATCATCGCCCAATGGTGTTTGGCTCACCATCAAGAAAACTTCTTGTATACGCATTTTGAAGAAATATGCGAGATTTTAAAACAATACGATGTTGCCATTTCGCTCGGTGACGGCCTGCGTCCGGGTTCCATTGCCGATGCAAACGACGAAGCGCAGTTTGCCGAACTTGAGACGCTCGGCGAGCTGACGAACATCGCCTGGGAGCATGACGTGCAAGTGATGATCGAAGGGCCGGGGCATATTCCGATGCAGAAAATCCGCGAAAACGTCGAGCGGGAACAAGAGCTTTGCCATGGAGCGCCGTTTTACACGTTAGGGCCGCTTGTCACCGACATCGCGCCGGGATACGACCACATTACATCAGCGATTGGCGCCGCGATCATCGGCGCCTACGGGACGGCCATGCTTTGCTATGTGACGCCGAAAGAACATTTAGGGTTGCCCAATAAAGAGGACGTGCGCGCCGGAGTCGTTACGTATAAAATTGCCGCCCACGCCGCTGACTTGGCGAAAGGGCATCCGGCTGCCCAGCAGCGCGACGATGCGCTCTCAAAAGCGCGCTTTGAGTTTCGCTGGAACGATCAGTTCCACTTATCGCTCGATCCGGAGCGGGCCCGGGAATACCATGATGAAACATTGCCGGCTGAGGCGGCGAAAACCGCCCACTTTTGTTCGATGTGCGGACCGAAATTTTGTTCAATGAACATCTCGCACGAGCTGCAACGGAAAATCAAAGAAGAAGGAATGAAAGAAAAGGCGGACGAATTTGTGCGCGGCGGTTCGTCGCTCTATCGGTAAGAAGAGGCTGTATATGTGTGCCGGGCGTGACTAGACGCCCGGTTTTTCTTTCGGATATTATGCCTGTACAGCGTTAGCGTGAAAAGAAAGGCAGGAAAAGCGCGTCGAAAGAGGAATCATTCACCGCGATCGATATTCTAATTGTTTCAAACGAATAATAAAATGATTTACGAGAGGAGAAGAGCTAGATGAGACAAATGGTATGCGCCCACAAAGCAACGGTTCCATCGTTCAGAGAGGCCACTCGCTAAGCACGTATTCGAACGATGGCGATGATCCGGCTTCGACCGGAACCGGACGCCCTGCCGTTTGCCTGCCCCGCGCGTAAACCATCGAATCGAAGGGGGGAGAGGCTGCGATGAAGATGGCTTCCGACTTAGTGAGAGGAATGCCGCCGTATTTGTTTTCCGCCTTTGAGCGCAAAAAAGCCGAGCTGGCGCAAAAAGGCATTGATGTCATCGACTTAGGCATCGGCGCGCCAGATTTGCCGCCGCCGCCGTTTCTTATTGAGGCGATGAAGCGCGAACTTGATGACCCGCGCAATTATACGTATTCTCCGTACGCCGGCTGCCGCGAATATCGCGAAGCCGTCGCCGACTTTTACGAGCAGCAGTATGGCGTCAAGCTTGATCCAGATACCGAAGTGCTCGCTTTGATCGGTTCAAAAGAAGGTATTGTCCATCTATTGCAGGCGCTGATCGATCCGGGGGATGCGGTGCTCGTTCCGAATCCGGGCTATCCGGTGTATCGCACCGCTATTCACCTTGCCCGCGGCACGCCGATCGATTTGCCGCTCGACGCCGCTTGTGACTACGCACCACAATTTTCCGCTCTTGATCCGTCCACATACGACCGAGCCAACATCATGCTGTTAAACTACCCAAGCAATCCAACAGCATCACTAGCCGCCATCGATGTTTTCCTCGAAGCGGTCACGCTGGCCAAAAAACACCGTTTTCTCATCGCTCATGATTCAGCTTATTCATTGTTGACATTCGGTGACGCCTCTGCCCCGAGCGTGCTGCAAGTCGATGGTGCCAAAGAAGTTGCCGTCGAATTTGGTTCCTTGTCGAAAAGCTACAACATGGCTGGTTGCCGCATCGGTTACATCGTCGGCAATCAAGAAGCCATTCGGGCGCTTTCGATCTTAAAAAGCAATATCGATACGTGTCAGTTTCTAGCGGTGCAAAAGGCGGCAGCCGCTGCATTGCGGAGAGGAATCGAAGCCGCGAAGGAGAACGGCCGCATCTACGAACAGAGGATGAAGGCCATGACGGCTGCGCTTTGGCAAATGGGCGTGCCCGTCCGGCCGCCGCGGGCGACGTTTTTCCTTTGGGTGCCGACGGCGGTTGGTTACTCCGCCGCTGAGTTCGCCGCCCGGCTGCTTGATGAGGCCGGAGTGATCGTGACACCGGGAACGGCGTTTGGCTCGGCAGGGGAAGGGTATGTGCGCATATCGCTCGCTGCCCCGACGGAACGGCTGCTCGACGCCGCGCGGCGCTGGAAGGCGATTGACTGGGAGGGACGGCCATGAAAAAGCGGATCATGCGCGGTCTTTCCGTCCCGCAGGCAATCGTCGAATGTGTAAAACAAGAGGGTGTTTCTCATTTGTTCGGCGTGCCGGGAGAAAGTTATTTGCCGCTGTTGGATGCGTTGTACGACGAACCGACGCTCCAGTTCATTTCCACCCGCCATGAAGGCGGGGCGGCGTTTATGGCTGAGGCGTATGCGAAAGCGTCCGGCAAACCGGGCGTTGTCCTGGCGACGCGTGGGGTCGGCGCGGCCAATTTGGCGATCGGGGTTCATACGGCACGTCAAGATTCGACGCCGCTTGTCGTCCTGTTAGGACAAGTGCACCGCCGATTTCGCGGCCGTGAAGGCTTTCAAGAGGTGGAACTAGACGAATGGTTTCGTCCGCTTGCGAAGTGGGCGGTCGAGATCACCGACCCTGAGCGCGTTCCAGAACTTGTGCAACGGGCGTTTCGGGTGGCGAAAACGGGACGGCCCGGGCCGGTGGTTGTCTCGATTCCGGAAGATGTGTTTACGGCAACGGTCGCTGAGGCAGTGTTGCTGGCGATGGATGCGCCGCGCCCCGCTCCGGCGGATGATGAGGTGAAACGGATCGAAGCGGCGCTCGCCGCTGCCCGCCGGCCGCTCATTGTCGCTGGCGGCGGGGTGAAGCGGGCGCGCGCTGAGCAGGCGCTGCGCCGCGTCGCTGAACAATATTCCCTTCCGGTCGCTGCCGCGTTTCGCCGCCATGACGTGTTTCCGCATGACCACCCGCTTTATGTCGGCCACTTCGGTCTTGGCGCACCGGCGGCCGTTGTTGAGACGGCCAAGCAGGCAGATCTGATTTTGGCGGTCGGCACGCGGTTGTCGGAAGTGACGACGCAAGATTATACATGGCCGCTGCCGCACCAGACGCTCATCCATATCGATATCGACGAGGAGGCGCTCGGCAAAGTGTTTTCCGCGGACATCGCTGTCGCAGCCGACGCCCGTGAAGCATTGTGGGCGCTGTCAGGGCGGCAGATTGTCCCGTCCTGGAACGAATGGGTCTCGGCGCGCCGGCGCGCCTATGAGGAAACAGCAAGACGGCCGCAGCCGCCGCGAAACGTGCAAGAAGCCATCATCGCCGAGCTGCAAGTGCGGCTGCCGGATGACGGCGTCATTA
Source organism: Geobacillus uzenensis (assembly GCF_002217665.1). NCBI lineage: Bacteria > Bacillati > Bacillota > Bacilli > Caryophanales > Anoxybacillaceae > Geobacillus > Geobacillus uzenensis. Next base: position 78,005 of record NZ_NEWL01000009.1, on the reverse strand, counting down.
CGAACGATGCCGGCAATTTTGCCGGCTGGCTGCACACGTTTTTCTCGTTCAAGGAACGGCAGCTGTATATCGGCCCGACATCAGGTGCGATGGGATACGGGCTGCCGGCCGCCATCGGTGCGAAGCTTGTTCATCCAGAGCGGCCGGTCGTTTCGCTATCAGGCGATGGCGGGTTTCTCATGACAGCGGCCGAACTGGAGACCGCGTCCCGTTATGGCGTCCCGGTCATCAGCCTCGTTTTTAACAATCGGATGTACGGAACGATTCGCATGTATCAAGAGCTTCAGTTTCCGGGACGGGTGGTCGGCAGCGGACTGGGTGAAGTATCATTTGCGAAATTGGCTATGGCGTTAGGCGCCAACGGCGTTACGGTGGGGACGGTCGATGAGTTTGCCGCTGCGTTTAAGCAGGCGCTTGTCGCGGCGAAACCGACTGTGATTGAGGTGATGACAGAACCGGAACAATTGTCCGTTACGATGAGACTTCCGGGCAGATGAAAGCGGTTGAGCAGAGTTTTCGCATGGGGACCGATTGAGATCACGAACAATGTGATGAAAAGGACGAATGTGGCAAAGCACCTGTACAGCGAACCAACAGGCAAAGGAGGATGGTTATGAAAGCGTTGAATTTTATTAACGGAAAATGGCAACCGGCTTTAAGCGGGCAATGGGCGCCGGTGGTGAATCCGGCAAACGGGGAAACGATCGGGGAGGCAGCGGTATCTGCAGCGGCTGATGTCGATGCCGCCGTTCAAGCGGCGAAAGCGGCGCAAAAGAAATGGGCGCTCGTGCCGGCGCCGAAACGCGCGGAAGTTTTATATAGAGTCGGGATGTTGCTAAAGGAGCGGAAAGAACAGTTGGCTCGGCTGCTGACGATGGAAATGGGGAAAGTGATCGAAGAGGCGCGCGGCGAAGTGCAAGAAGGCATCGATATGGCGTTTTACATGGCGGGTGAGGGGCGGCGGTTGTTCGGTGATACGACTCCGTCCGAGCTGAAAGACAAGTTTGCCATGAGCGTCCGCGTGCCGGTCGGGGTTGTCGGCATCATCACCCCATGGAATTTTCCGATTGCCATCGCGACGTGGAAGTCATTTCCGGCCATTGTCGCCGGCAACGCCGTCGTCTGGAAGCCGGCGCTTGAAACCCCGTTTATGGCGCGCGAGCTGGCAGCGATTTTCGCTGAAGCCGGTCTGCCGGATGGCGTGTTTAACGTCGTTCACGGCGATGGTCCGACGGCAGGAAACGCGCTTGTTGAGCATCCGGACGTGCCGGTTATTTCGTTTACCGGCTCGAATGACGTCGGCCGCCAGATTGCTGAGAAATGCGGCCGCCTGTTGAAAAAAGTATCGCTTGAAATGGGAGGGAAAAACGCGGTGATCGTCATGGATGACGCCGATTTGACATTGGCGGTCGACGGCATTGTTTGGAGCGCGTTCGGCACATCGGGGCAGCGGTGCACGGCGTGCAGCCGGGTCATTGTCCATGAGCGGGTGAAACAAGAGCTCGAGCGGCGCCTGCTTGAAGCGGTGAAGACGCTGAAAATCGGCGACGGGCTGGATGAAACGGTCAAGGTTGGCCCTGTCATTCATGAAGAAGCGCTGCAAAAAATCGATCGCTACGTGCACATCGGCCGGGAAGAAGGAGCGAAGCTGCTCGTCGGCGGCCACATCTTGCGCGAGGGAGACTACGCGCGCGGCTTTTATTACGCGCCGACGATTTTCACCGATGTCACACCCGATATGCGCATCGCCCGCGAAGAGATTTTCGGTCCGGTTGTGTCGATCATTTCCGTCCGCAGTTTGGACGAAGCGATCGCCGTGAACAACGGTGTCGACTACGGGTTGTCAAGCGCTATTTTCACCCGTGACGTCAACAACGTGTTTCGGGCGATGCGCGATTTGGATACGGGCATTGTGTATGTCAACGCAGGGACAACGGGAGCAGAAATTCATTTGCCGTTCGGCGGCACGAAAGGAACAGGCAACGGCCACCGCGATTCCGGCGTCGCTGCGCTTGATGTGTTTACCGAATGGCGAAGCATTTATGTCGACTTCAGCGGCAAGCTGCAACGAGCACAAATCGATACGGGTGATTGAACCGGCCTGTCGCCTCTCTGGTTGACGAACGAGAAGTGAACATACGTGATGGATGAACACGGTGGCCGAACAGGCAAAAAAGCAGCCGCCATGTGAACGGGTGAAAAAGAATCGGTGACAGAGGAGGGAGCGAGCGGTGAAGGTGCTCGTGCTTGGCGCAGGGTTGATGGGCAAAGAAGCGGCGCGCGATTTGGCGCAAAGCGAAGGCGTTGAGGCGGTGACACTCGCGGATGTCGAATTGGCCAAAGCGGAGGAGGCGGTGCGGCAGCTTCAGTCCGAAAAGCTTGCCGCCGTGCGGGTGGATGCCGGTGATCAGCGGCAGCTGTCCGCCTTAATGACAGGGCATGACGTAGTTGTCAACGCCTTGTTTTACCGGTTTAACGAAACAGTGGCAAAAACGGCGATCGCTGCGGGCGTTCATTCGGTTGATTTAGGGGGGCATATCGGCCATATTACCGACCGGGTGCTTGAGCTCCATGACCAAGCCCGGGAAGCCGGGGTGACGATCATCCCCGACCTTGGCGTCGCTCCGGGAATGATCAACATTTTGTCCGGGTATGGCGCAAGCCAGCTTGATGAGGTCGAATCGATTCAACTGTACGTCGGCGGCATTCCTGTTCGTCCTGAACCGCCGCTCGAGTATAACCATGTGTTTTCATTGGAAGGGCTGCTTGATCATTACACCGATCCGTCCTTCATTATTCGTGATGGGCAAAGGCAAGAAGTGCCGTCCCTTTCTGAGGTCGAGCCGATTTATTTCGACCGGTTCGGGCCGCTTGAAGCCTTCCATACATCAGGAGGGACGTCGACGCTGTCACGCTCGTTTCCGAACTTGAGGCGGCTTGAATATAAAACGATCCGCTATCGCGGCCATGCGGAAAAGTTTAAACTCCTCGTTGATTTGCATTTGACGCGCAACGATGTCGAAGTGGAAGTGGACGGCCACAAAGTCAAGCCGCGTGATGTGCTGCTTGCCGTATTGACTCCGCTCCTCGATTTAAAAGGAAAAGAGGATGTCGTCTTGCTTCGGGTGATCGTCGGCGGGCGGAAAGATGGAAAAGAAACGGTGTTTGAATATGAAACGGTCACGTTCAACGACCGCGAGCACAAGGTGACGGCGATGGCGCGCACCACCGCCTATACGATTTCCGTCGTCGCCCAGCTCATCGGGCGCGGGGGAATCACAAAGCGCGGCGTCTATCCGCCCGAGCAAATCGTTCCCGGAGATGTGTACATCGACGAAATGAAAAAGCGCGGAGTAGTGATTAGCGAGAAGAGAACGGTTCGTTGATAAAAAAGCAGCGAGTGATGGGAAGAGGCAAATGATCACGGTAGAAAACACGCCCGTTTCGCGGCTGGAAACGGACGTGTTTTTTTGTCTACAACGATCGTGCGGCCTGCAATAGGCATTTGGGATGGGATGGAAAAAAACGTCGCACAAAAAAGGATATCCCCGCTAGACTCGGGATATCCGGTTATGTGAGGGCTATATGTCCGCTTTTTTTGCTTCAAGCGCTTCTTTTACCGCTGCCTCGATCTCCTGATAGCTCGTGCAGCGGCAAATATTGGACTCCAGCCATTCTTGAATCATCGCTTGATCCGCACCCGGATGCCGCTCGATGAGCGCATGGGCGTTCATAATAAAACCGGGGGTGCAATAGCCGCATTGAAAGGCGAAGTGACGGACAAAGGCATGTTGAATAGGGGCATCGCCAAGCCCTTCGACCGTGGTAATTTCTTTGCCGACGGTCTCCATCGCCAGCATCATGCATGATTTGATCGGCGTGCCGTCGACTAAGACGGTGCAGGCGCCGCAGTCACCGTTTAAACAGCCCGGTTTGGCCCCGGTCAGCCCGAGCCCGCCGCGCAAGACAAACAACAGCGTGTCGGCTTGACGGGCGGCGACCGTTCGTTGTTCTCCGTTAATGTGCAGCACAAGCTCCCGTTTTGTTGTTTCTTCCATGTCCGTATGTGAACCTCCCGTCTAGATGGTTTCCCCTAACTCGCGAAGCGCATCCTCGAGCAGTTGGGCAGCGACAAACAGCCGATAATCCGCCGAGCCTTCAATATCATGCAAAATCGGGCGCGGAAAGGCGCTAACCGCCGCCCGGATCCGTTCGGCTGCGGGGCGGCTTCGGTCATTGAGGTGCGCCTCGACGTCAGCCGAGCGGAACGGGAACGGGCAGACGCCGCTAAAGGCGGTGTGAATGGCTTCGTCTTTTTTTAGCGCCGCGATGGTGACAAGCGGATAGCCGATTTCACCTTGCTTGCGGCGCTTGTGGTGAAAGTGGGGAAGTTCCGCATCGGAGCGGCGCACTTTGACTTGAACGACAAACTCGCCGCGGCCGAGCTGCAGCTGCTGGTGAAACAAATCATTGATGCGGGACTGACGGACGCCGTCCGGACCGGCGATGATGATGTCCGCCTCCGCGACGAGCAGCGCGAGCGCTGTTTCGCGGTAAAAAATTTGCCCGCATAGGTTGCCGCCGAGCGTAATTTGGTTGCGTGCCGTCCGGTCAGCAACTTCTTTCGCCGTCTTTGTCAACAAAGGGAACGGATTTGCTTCCTCGAGCTCGGTGAGCGACAGCGCCGCCCCGAGCACGAGAGGATCGCTGTCGGCGTCAAGCACGCGGCATTCGGGAATGGCTTTGATGTCAATGACAGCGGCGGTAGAAACGAAGCCGAGGCGGGATAGGGTGATGATCTCCGTGCCCCCGCCATAATACAGCGGCCGTCTCCCTTTTTGTTCCATTTCCGTAAACAACGCCACCGCTTCAGCGATCGACTCCGGCCGATAGTAGGCAAAGTCAAAGGGAACCATAGCCGTCTCCTTTCTGTTTCCGCCAAATGAGTTCAGGAACGAGCGGCAGTTCGTTAAGCGACACACCAGCGGCGAGCGATAAGGCGTTTGCTAAGGCGGCGGGCATGCCGATCAAGCCGTGTTCGCCGATGCCGCGCGCACCGTACGGAGCGTCGATTTGCGGGGTTTCGACAAACTCAACGATGTATGCCGGATGTTCGCCGAAGCGGATCGGCCGGTACGTGCGCAGCTGCGGGTTTAAGACATGTTGTGCTTGATCAAAAAGAAATCCTTCACGGCTGGCAAAACTCAGTCCCATGTTCATCGCCCCCATCGCTTGGCCGAGCGCCGCTTTCGGGTTGAGCACTTTGCCGGCATCAATGACCGCGTATGCTTTCACAATGCGGTACGTGTAGTCGCGGCGGTTGAACTCCACTTCGACTCCTTCGGCGCATACGCCCCACTCAGGCCCCGGTTTTCCGGCGCCGGTTTCCGGGTCAAGCGGAGTCAAGTGGCGTAAAATGTAATGGCCGCGCCCGATCACTTGCCCGCCGATGGCGTTGCCGTTTGGAAATTTGTAGCCGTAGGCAATGTCTTTTACTGGGATGAAAATGGCCGGGTCATCGCGCAAAAAGACGCGTCCGAAGCCGACTTCCAAGTCGGCGGGCGCAGCCCGCAGCACACAGGCGGCGATCTCTTTCAGCTGGCGGATGGCGTCATCGGCGGCGGCCAAAGCCGCGCGCCCGGCCATAAACGTTCCGCGGCTCGCCACCGTTTTCCAATGTTCCGGCGTCGTTTGTGTATCGATGTCCATTTTGACATGAACATCGTCCACATTCATTTTCAGCCGTTCGGCGACCATTTGCGCGAGCACCGTTTTCGTGCCTGTGCCGATTTCGACGACACCGGAGATGACGTTGACGCTTCCGTCAGAGTTGAACGTTAAAATGACGCCGGAGCTCGCGTCGGGATCGATCGTTGACGTTTTCCAACCGCCGCTGATACCTTTTGCCCGCACGGTATAGGCGTCAAGCTCAACGCGCTGCCACTCGTCCCAGCGCATCAGTTCGCGCAACCGGTCGAGACAGGCCGCCATATCCCCGACATTGCTTTTCGTGAGCCGCACTTGCGTCGGGGTCGTATGCCCTGGGAGGATGGCGTTTTTGCGCCGCACGTCCCACGGGTCAAGCTGAAGCGCCTTCGCCAGTTCGTCGATGGCTCGTTCAATGGCAAATGACTGCTCGCAATGGCCAAAACTGCGGAACGGTGTCGCATACGGACGGTTCGTATAGACGCAAAGCGAGTCGCACCAGACGTGTTCGACATGGTACGGACCGGTGCAATCGACGGCTGCGGCGCGGCTGACGTCGATCGCTTTGTCAGAATAAGCCCCGCCGTCAAACAAAAAGAGAATTTCCATCGCTTTGAAAACGCCGTCTTTTGTCGCGCCGATTTTGACCGTTGCCTCTAAGCCGATATGGACGGGCGAGGTGACCATGTCACATTCGCGGTCGTTCCAGACGCTCACTTTCCGCCCGCCGACCGCCTTCGCGGCGAGGTAGGCGAGCAGCTCAAGCTGCACGGGCGCCTTGCCGCCGTAAGCGCCGCCGACAAGCGGTGTATGGACGATGATTTTGCCGGTTTCTTCGCCAAAGTACGTATGAATGAGCTTCTTGATCATAAACGGCGACTGCGACGAAGCAGTGATATAGATCGTGCCGTCCGGCCGAATTTCTGCTGTAGCGCAGCGCGTTTCCATTGCGGCGTGGTCGGACGGGGTGAATGAGACGCTCGTTTCAATGATGACGTCGCTTTCTGCAAACCCTTGGTTAATGTTTCCTTTGCGGATTTTGGTCCGATGGGCGATATTTGTCCCGGGCTCAGGGTAGGTCGTTTTGTTTTTTTCGTAACGGCCGAGCTCTTCGTGAAGCAAGGGAGCGCCTTCTTTCAGCGCTTCGCGCGGCGAGCCGACCGCTGGCAGCGGCTCATAGACGATGCGGATGAGGCGGGCTGCCTGTTCGGCTTGCGCCAATGTATCGGCGACGACAACGGCGACGACCTCGCCGTAGTAGCGCACTTTATCAGCAGCGATCGGCGGGCGGTCGCGCATGTCTTCGCCTGTGAGCGGCAGTCCTTCGCCGGTCAGGACGGCGCGGACGCCGGGGGCGGCAAGCGCTGCGCTTGTTTCGATGGAGATGATGCGCGCATGGGCGTACGGACTAGTGACAAGCTTGGCGTGAAGCATTCCTTGTTCTTTGAAATCGTTCGTATACTTCGCCCGGCCGGTCACCTTATCCCATGCTTCTTTACGGATGATGCTTTTACCGACGGCCACGGGGATGTCCCTCCTTTTTTTCCCGGTAGATGACAGCGCGCTCATAATCGTCTTTTGTATCGATGTCCATGCCAACCGGCTCACCGCCTTCGTATAAGAGGCCGCGCCACTGAGGGTCACGAAACAGCCGGCGTCCGCCTGCATCCCCCTCAAGCATCAGCAGGGAAGAGAACATCTGTTTTCCAAAGATGACCGGAGGCATCGGTGTGCCAGAGCGGGAAAAGGCGGTGTAATCAGGGCGGTGCCGGCGATAACAAACGGCAAGAACATCGATCGCTTCCGGCGTGACAAACGGCTGATCCGCCAATAATATAGCGGCGGCGTCCGCCCCTTGTGCGATCGCCTCTTGCAAGCCGCAGGCAAGGGAATGCGCCTGTCCGCGGTGACAGGCGGTGCAGCGGACAAGGCGGCATTTGTCATGGCCCAGCAGCGCGTCAGGGATCCAAACGAGCGCATCGGCCGGCGGCACAACAACGATGACGGGTGAAAGGCAGGAACGAAGCGCTGCCTTGAGTCCGGCTGCCCCGAGCGTCCCATCTCCCCAAGGCAAGGCGCGCTTATCTGTTCCCATCCGCCGGCTCTGCCCGGCGGCTAAATAAATGCCGGCGATTGCGCCCCTGCTCATCGGGCGGCCTCCATCGGCTGTGCGCGAAGGACGCTGATCAGCTCAGCAAGAATACTAATGGCGATTTCCTGCGGGCTGTGTGCGCCGATTGGCAGTCCAACCGGTGAACGGACAAACGGCGGAGCCGAGCCGGAAGGAAAAAGGCGGTCCGTGCGCCGCCGCGGCCCGAGCACGCCAAGGTAAGCGAGCGGCATGTCGGCTAACCATTGGACAAGTTCTCGGTCACGCTCGAACTGGTGGGTCATTATAATGACAAAGTCGCGTTCAGTAAGGTGCAGCGTCGGCACCGTTTCATGCGGAAAGCCGACAACCCAAGCGTCCGCGTCCGGTATGTGCGACGGATGGCAAAACGCCGGGCGCCAGTCGCTGATAGTGACGGAAAACCCGGCGGCTTTGGCCGCCGAAACGAGCGGCGGGGCGTCCGGGCCGGCGCCGAAAATGACGAGGCGCGGTTTCGGCCAAAAATGTTGGATGTAAAACGCGCCGCTGTCTGTTTCCTGCACCCGGTTCCGGCCGTGGAAAAACGGGGTGCCATGCAGCGCGTTGAGCCATTCCGGCCTCGGCGGTGAAACATAGCCGCCGAAGCGTTCCCCTGTTTCGCTTTGGAAAAACGGCGGTTCCTTAGGATGAGCGATGCTTCGCGCCATCAGCACATGTTCGCCGCGGTCAAGGCGCTGTTTCAACGTAAGCCAATCCGGTTTCGTCTCGTTTGTGACCGGCTCAAGCCAAACATGGATGACGCCGTCGCATCCGCTTCCTTGCCCCCACCCTCCGTCATCTTCTGCGCGCAAGTCAAACGATAGGGCCGCCGCCTGCCGGCTTGACAGCACTTCGATCGCATGCGCAGCCACCGCTTCTTCAAGGCATCCGCCGCTTAATAAGCCGGTTGTCTTTCCGTCTGCTCCGATCCACATCCATGTTCCTTCCTTTTGGTAGGCCGAGCCTTCCACGTCAATCGTGATGGCGAATACACCATCGTTCGGCGCGGCGGCCATGGCATCGAGCGCGGCATAGTAGCTTTCCATGCTTATCCTCCTTCCGCAAGTGGAATACACCCATTTCGCCTTGCGTATATACGCTCATATCGTCGCGCGGCGTCTCCCAAGCCATGATGTCATCCCCTTACGAAGGATAAATGATCGGCGGTGATAATCGCTCGCAGCTGCTGGTACGATGGATACGAAGATGTGTAGTGGATAGAACGGTACGGCAAAAACGGGGGAGGTATAGGCGTCGTTGCTGCGTAGATGGGAAGCTGTGACGGCGGCACGCCTGTTTCAGCGCGAAACGGCGGCGTGATGAACTGCCAAAAGGCAAGCGGCGGCAGCGGGTGCGGCATCGGTTCGCCCCCTTTTAAAAAAGGCTCTGCTATCATTATATTTCTGTAACAAATGCCCATGACTGAAAAACAAAGAAGCCAGCTGTTGCCAGCTAGCTTCTTTTTTGATCCGTTTTTCCTTTCCCGAGCCGTCCGGCCCGCTTGGCGGCTTCCCGCAGCAAATACTCGATATGGCTGTTGACGCTGCGGAATTCCTCTTGCGCCCACTGTTCCAAGACGGCATACAACTCATAGTCAATGCGCAAAGGGAATGGTTTTTTCTTTGTCATCGCACTCCACAACCGTTAATATAGACTGCCCGTGTTGATCACGGGCTGGGTGGCTCGTTCGGAGACGATTGCCACCATCAAGTTGTTGACCATCGCCGCTTTTCGTTCATCATCTAACTCTAAAATGTTTTCTTTGTCAAGCTGTTCGATTGCCATTTGCGCCATGGAAACCGCTCCTTCGACGATCTTTTTCCGCGCCGCCAAAATGGCGGCAGCTTGCTGGCGTTGGAGCATGGCGCCCGCAATTTCCGGGGAGTACGCCAAGTGGGTGAGGCGCGCTTCGATCACTTCGACCCCGGCGACGCGCAGCCGCTCTTGCAGTTCCGCAGCAAGCACATCGGAAATGATATCCGCATTGCCGCGCAACGTAATTTCATTGTCGTCTTCAAACGTGTCGTATGGATATTTGGTCGCGACATGGCGGATCGCCGCTTCACTTTGAATCTCGACAAACTGTTCGTAATCATCGACGTCAAATACCGCTTTCGCGGAGTCAATCACCCGGAAGACAACCACGGCGGCGATTTCGATCGGGTTGCCTTGAGTGTCATTAACCTTTAGTTTGTTGCTCGTGAAGTTGCGTACGCGCAGTGACACTTTCGTGCGGACCGTGAGCGGCACGGTGAAAAACAACCCGCTGTCGCGGATCGTACCGAAATAGCGGCCGAAAAAGGTGAGCACTTTTGCTTGATTCGGCTGGACGATCGTGATGCCGGTCGCGAGCAGCACAGCCATGACGAAAAACAAAATGGCGGGCAAAAACAATTGCTGGACGAGGAGGAGAAACCCGGCGATGAGAAGCATAGCGATGCCGCCGATACCGATGAATCCATCGAGATACCAAGCTTTCTGTTCTTTCATTAATTGCCCCCCCTAATTCATATTAACTTGATATTTTTATGATATCATACATTCAATAAAATGTAAATCGAGTATTATTGTGGTTTTTAGCCATTCGCTGCTTTCCCTCATGTGTGATCTGTCGGGAAACATTTATCAAGCACCGGGGTTTGGAAAACAACCTCACTTGTCATACCTTCTGACCATAGGCCTTTATTCCGATAACAAGTTAGCGTGTTAAAATATGGAAAAAACAATTGACTCTGTTTTTCTCGCCGGCATACAATAGAAAAAAAGAGGGAAACAGGAGTATCGACCATGGGAAAAGAAAAACCGGTGCGCATTGGCCGGCAGGCGCTTTTGCTGGCGATGCTTGACGAAGGAGAGGAAGGCCCGGTCCTTCATCAGCTTGAGTCGCTCGCTTGGCGCTATTGCCAAGGGCGCGTCGGGGCGATGGAGCCGCAAAAAATCGTCGCGGCGATCGAGACGGCGGCGAAACGGCATGAGGTGGTTGATGGCGGCTTGTACCGCGATATGCACGCCTTGTATCATGCGATTTTAGAGGCGGTGCACGGTGTGACGAGGGGGCAGATGGAGCTAGGAGATTTGTTAAGAACTGCCGGCCTTCGTTTCGCCGTCGTGCGCGGCACACCGTATGAAGGGCCAAAAGAAGGAGAGTGGATCGCCGTCGCCTTGTACGGGACGATCGGGGCTCCGGTGCGCGGGCTCGAGCACGAGGCGGTTGGGCTCGGCATCAATCATATATAACGCGGCGGCTCGGGCCATTCGATAGAGACGGATCAGCCTAAAGCAATGAGTCATGAGGAGGCGAATCTTGCCGGAAACGGCAGGGGCGCCTCTTTTTGTGTTTGGACATGAACGAAAGGGGATGAAATGATGATTGTGTTGAACGGACATTCGTTAACGCTTGACGAGGCAAGACGCGTCATTTATGGGAGAGAACCAGTGGCGGCCGCTTTAGAGAGCATGGAAGCGGTTCGAAAAAGCCGGGCGGCTGTGGAACAGGCGATTGCGAGCGGACGAACGATCTATGGGGTGAATACGGGCTTTGGCAAACTCGCTGATGTGCGCATTGAAGGAAGCAGCCTTGAGCAGCTGCAAATCAACCTTCTCCGCTCACACGCCTGTGCTGTCGGCGAACCGTTTGCCGAGGAAGTGGTGCGGGCGCTGCTTCTGTTGCGGGCCAATGCTTTGTTAAAAGGGTATTCCGGCGTGCGGCCGGCGGTCATTGAGCAGCTGCTTACGTTTTTGAACACCGGCATTCACCCGATCGTACCCCAGCAAGGTTCCCTCGGTGCGAGCGGCGATTTGGCGCCGCTGGCTCACGTGGCGCTGGCGCTTGTCGGCGAAGGGGAAGTGGTGTATCAAGGCCGGCGGATGCCTACCGTCCAAGCGCTTTCGCAAGCGGGAATTCCGCCGCTCTCTCTGAAAGAGAAGGAAGGGCTGGCGCTCATTAACGGGACGCAGGCGATGACGGCCGTCGGAATTTTAGCTTGCTTAGCGGCGGAACAGCTCGCTTACGACAGCGAGCCGATCGCCGCATTGACGATCGAGGCGCTTTATGGTGTGACCGATGCCTTTGACGCCCGCATCCACGAAGCCCGCGGATTTCCGGAACAAGCGGAGGTGGCGGAACGCATGCGCCGTTACCTCGCTGGAAGCCAGCTTACCACAAGGCAAGGGGAGCGGCGCGTGCAAGATGCGTACTCGATCCGCTGCATCCCGCAAGTGCACGGGGCGTCGCTCAGAGCGCTCCGCTATGTGAAAGAAACACTCGAAATCGAAATGAATGCCGCCACGGACAATCCGCTGATCTTTGCGAACGGGGACGTTCTTTCCGGCGGCAACTTTCACGGCCAGCCGGTGGCGATCGCCATGGATCTGTTGAAAATCGCGGTGGCGGAGCTGGCCAACATGAGCGAGCGCCGCATCGAGCGGCTCGTCAACCCGCAGCTTAATGAAGGCTTGCCGCCGTTTTTAAGCCCGCAGCCCGGTTTGCAGTCGGGGGCGATGATTATGCAATACGTCGCGGCTTCGCTCGTATCGGAAAACAAGACGCTCGCTCATCCAGCCAGCGTCGATTCCATTCCGTCATCGGCCAACCAAGAAGATCATGTCAGCATGGGGACGACCGCCGCCCGCCATGCGTACATGATCGTGCAAAACGCAAGAAAGGTGCTGGCGATTGAGCTCATTTGCGCGTTGCAGGCTGTCGAAGCGCGCGGCATCGAGCGACTGGCTGCGTCAACGAGGCAGTTTTACCACGAGGCGCGCCGCATCGTTCCTTCCATTGTGGCAGACCGCGTGTTTTCCCGCGATATTGAGGCAATGGATGCTTGGTTGAAGCAGCGGGCGGTCAGCAGCTGTTCGAACAGTGGAGCGAGCGTTTAAAAAATCATAGACAACATGCAACACCCGGTTAAGCGCATATATTAGAAGATATCGTCACCCATTTTTCACATCAAGTCATCACGGAGGCGGTGCCAATGTTTACCCATACAGTCCAACCGGGTGATACGCTGTTTTCCATCGGCCGCCGGTACGATTATCCGGTAGAAGATCTTCGCATTGTCAACGGGTTGACGGCGTCAAACATCGTCCCCGGCCAGGCGCTGCTTATCCCGCTTTACACATACACGGTGCAGCCAGGGGATACATTGACGGCCATTGCCCGGCGGGCGTTCGTCACACTTGAACAATTGCGAGCGGCCAATCCCCATCTTCAGCCGAATGCCCTGCGCCCGGGAATGAAAATCACAATTCCCAATATTTCATGGTATCAGGCGACAACGTTAGGCTACTATGTCGTTCGCGAACCGAGCGCCGACCGGGCGATTATTCGTGATTTTGCCCCGTATTCGTCGTATATCACCCTTTTCGAATATCACTTTGCCCCGAACGGCGATATGGTGAATGAACTGGATGATGCGGCTGCTGTTGAGGAAGCATGGCGAAATCGGGTGACGCCGCTTGTTGCCATTACAAATTTAACACCACAAGGATTCAGCCCGATACTTGCGAGCCAAGTATTGAACAACCCGGAGGCCAGGACGAATCTCATTGAAAACATTTTTTATTTAGTATCGCGAAAGGGGTATGGCGGGGTCAACATTGATTTTGAGCAAATCCGTGGCGAGGACCGCGATTTGTTCACGGGTTTTCTGCGCCAGCTGCGCGATCGGCTCAAGCCGGCCGGATACGTCGTGACGATCGCGGTTCCGGCGAAAACGAGCGAAGATATTCCATGGCTGCAAGGATACGACTATGGAGGAATTGGCGCTGTTGTTGATTATATGTTTATCATGGCTTACGATTGGCACCATTTGGCCAGTGAGCCTGGCCCTGTGGCGCCGATCGGCGGGGTGAGGGCGGCGTTGCAGTTTGCGGTTGAACGCGTACCTCGGCAAAAAATCTTGCTAGGGCTCCCGCTGTACGGATATGACTGGATCATCCCGTACCGACCTGGAACAATCGCCACGGCACGTTCCAATCAGGAAGCGGTGCGTACGGCTATGCGCTATCAATCTCCTGTTCAGTATTCATTGGCGGACGAATCCCCGTTTTTCCGGTATACTGATGAACTCGGAAACGTTCACGAAGTATGGTTTGAAGATAGCCGAAGCATGGGGCAGAAAATGAGGTTAGCCCGGCAATTCCAACTTGCCGGCGTTGGAGCATGGCAGCTTACGCTTGGATTTGCTCCAGGACCATGGCTGCTGCGCAAGTTTTTTACGATCCGAAAAGTTTGATGTGACGGCTTAGCACCGCTAAAACGGCCAAAGTGCCAGAAAGGCCGGCGGCTTAGCGATGCATAGCCGTCTTTCTTTGCGCTTTTTCGCTCCCTTTTCTCAATAAACAGCTGATTTCAGAGCTGTTGCCGTTTTTGTATAGACTCATCCTTTCCTATTGCGCGAAGTTGGCGAACTGAAAAAACCTCGTGCAAAGTCTTGTCCTCTCGCGGCGTATTGTACAGTTGTCCCTTTCCTTGATTTGCGGTAAGATGAAAAAGAGAGAAAGGGGAAGGGTGGACAGACCATTGACAATTTCTGCCGCGGCGTTGTTGGCCTTATGGAAGATTATTGCGATTGATATCATTTTGTCCGGGGATAATGCGGTCGTCATTGCGATGGCGACGCGGCGGCTGCCGAAACACCAGCAAAACAAGGCGATTTTTTGGGGGACGGCCGGGGCGGTGTTGCTCCGCATCTTGTTTGCAGCCATCATTGTCTTTTTACTGAACATTCCGTTCGTTCACTTCGTTGGCGGATTGCTGCTCGTATGGATCGCCTATAAAGTGCTTGTTGAGCGGGAAGAGGAAGCGAACGTACAATCATCAGACCGGTTGCTGAAGGCGATTATGACGATTATCATTGCTGATGCAGTGATGAGCCTTGATAACGTTGTTGCTGTGGCCGGGGCGGCCGAAGGGCATCTTGGCATGCTGGCGCTCGGGGTAGCCATCAGCATCCCGATTATGATTTTCGGCTCCAAAGCGATCGTCCGGGTGATGGAAAAACACCGATGGATCGCGTATGTTGGGTCGGGCATTTTGGCGTGGACGGCCGGGAAGATGATCGTTGGCGATGAAGGGGTGCTCCATTTGCTTCATCTTTCGCACGGTCCGTTCGTCTATGCCGTCGCGGCCGGTGTGACGATTTTTGTTTTGGCTGCCGGTTACATCGCGAATAAAAAAGCAGCGCGTGAAGAAGGGACGTTGATTTGAGCGGCTGGAGGTGGTGTGCGTCCATGAACGTCCAACGCATTCTCGTGACGGGAAGGCTTTATGCCGAGCTTGCCGCTCTTCTTCCGGACAAGCGGCCCGATAAAGCGTTTCGCTTTGTCGCTGAAGACGAATTGCAGGAGGCGGATTTTGCCTGGGCGGATGCGTACATCGGCTTTCGGCCGGCCGGGCCGTTTTCGCTTGCCCATTTGCGCTGGGTGCATTCGCTCGGCGCGGGGGTCGACGCGTTTTTGTGGAAGCGGAAATGGAAGCCGGACGTGCTGCTGACGCGGACGATCGGGTCATTTGGCGAGCAGATCGCTGAATATTGCCTCAGCCACTTGCTGCGCGACGCCCAATGCCATGACGTGTATGCTTGGTATCAAGAACAGCGGCAATGGAAGCCGGTCGCTCCGAAGCGACTTAGCGAACAGCGGATGGTCATTTACGGGACGGGCGAGATCGGCCGGCGCATTGCCGAAACGCTTCGTCTGTTTGGGGTTTCGCCCGTCGGCGTCTCGCGAAGCGGCCGAGACACGCCGCCGTTTTCGGCTGTTTACCGCCATGACGAGGCGGCGGAAGCGCTTGCTCGCGCCGATTGGGTGATCGCCGCGCTTCCGCTGACAGAGGAAACGCATCACCTCTTTGATGAGACGTTTTTTTCCTGCTTGCACAATGCGGGCTTTATCAATGTCGGCCGCGGCGCCACGGTCGAGGAGACGGCGCTTGTCGGGGCGCTGGAAAACCGAAACGTGCGCCTCGCCGTGCTCGATGTGTTCGAAGAAGAACCGCTGCCGCCGCACTCGCCGCTATGGGGTCATCCGCATGTCATCATCACTCCGCATATCGCGGCGCTCACTGCGGCCGAGGACGCCGCCCGCTCTATATTGGACACGCTTGCCTGCATCGAAACCGGGGAGCCGCTTGCCAATGCGGTTGATGTCAGCCGGCAATATTGAACGAAAAAAACGGTGCCCGATGAACAAGGGGCACCGTTTCGCGTTGCTTACCGGTCGATGACAATGATATACGCCGCTTTCATTGGCCCGTGGACGCCGACGACCAAGTTCATTTCAATGTCGGCGGAGTTGCTCGGGCCGGTGATGAAGTTGATGCATGACGGAACGAGGGCGCCTTGTTCGATTTGCTCGTGAATGAGCGCCGCCGCTTGCGTCATGCGCGGCACGACAGTACTTTTCGGAACGATGGCGATATACGTCTTCGGCAAAAAGTGAATGGCCCGTCCTTGCTCATTGCGGGAAAACAGCACGACCGTTCCCGATTCGGCGAGGGTGATGTCGCTAAAGGCGATGCCGACGTTCGCCTGTTCGGCGGCGTCAATGTTTTGGCGGCCGAGCGCCGGGTTCCACACGTGAACGCTCGTTTGTTCCGCCGGCCATTCCTCCTGAAGCAAGGGGGACAGGCCATACTCGGCAAAGCGCGGATCGTTTGGCACGATGACCGGTCCGCCGCCGTAGGCCGACACTTGTCGCTTCAGCACGCCCGCCAGTTCGGCGCTTGTTGTCTCGATGTAGTCCGTATGAATGAGTGTGCACTGTTGGCGAAGCGCCGCCAGCAAGTCGTCCTGGCTATAGCCGGCAAACACCGTCCATTGCGGCCCATAATCCCATTGCGGCCGGGAGACGCCGGACAGGCGGGGGCTTCTTCCGAGACGCCCGGCGATCGTTTGTAAAAACGCGTCACGGTTTTGAATCGTACCACGCGTCATGATGGATTCCCTCCTTTTTGCCGATCGCGAAACCAGTCACGGAACCGCTCTTTGCTTGGCGCCGGAAACTCGCGGCTTTCTGTCCACGCTTTCAGCGGGCCGGGGCCTTTTGTGATGCGCCCGTCTTCGGCAAACGGGGCGAAAGCGCTTGGCGCCAACTTCGTGCCGAACCGGTACAATGACGGTGAGGCGGTCCCGAGACGAAACGCCTTCATCGCCAGTTTTTCCGCGACCGGCGCTTTTCCTTCCCGCTCGACGATGATTTGGCGGTGTTTGATGAGCAATTCATGAAGCGGAATTTTCACCGGACATGCCTCCGTACAAGCCGCGCAAAGGGAGGACGCGTACGGAAGCTCCTTGTAGTCGTCATAGCCGCCTAAGAGCGGCGACAAGACCGCACCGATCGGGCCGGAGTAAATCGAGCCGTACGAATGGCCGCCGATATGGCGGTATACCGGGCAGACGTTGACACAGGCCGCGCAGCGGATGCATTGCAGCACCGGCTGAAACTCCGTGCCTAAGATCGATGAGCGCCCGTTGTCGACGATGACGAGATGGAACTCTTCCGGTCCGTCAGCGTCCCCTTCGTCGCGCGGGCCGGTGAGGACGGTGATGTAGCTCGTCAATTTTTGCCCGACGGCGCTGCGTGTCAACATGCTCACAAGCACTTCCATTTCTTCAAATGTCGGAACGATTCGCTCCATGCCCATGACCGTAATTTGGGTTTTCGGCAGCGCGGTCACTAAGTCGGCGTTGCCCTCGTTTGTAACGAGCGTGATCGAGCCTGATTCGGCGATGGCGAAGTTGCAGCCGGTGATGCCGATGTCAGCCGTCAAATAGTCGCGCCGCAGCGTTTCGCGGGCATGGCGCGCAAGTTCAACGGGATCCGACGATTTATCATAGCCAAGCTTGCGGCGGAAGACGTCGCGAATTTGCTCTTTGTTTTTATGGAGCGCCGGGCCGACGATATGCGACGGCGGGTCATGGTCGTCAATCTGCAAAATGTATTCACCGAGGTCGGTTTCGACAACGTCACAGCCGATGGCCTCAAGCACCGGGTTTAAATTGATTTCCTCGGTCACCATTGATTTGGATTTGACGATTTTTTTCGCTTGTTTTTCCAAAGCGATGCGGCGGATGTAGTCGTTCGCTTCTTCGGCCGTCTGGGCGAAAAAGACGTGGCCGCCCCGGTTGGCAACGTTTTCACTAAGCTGCATTAAATAATAGTCCAGGTTTTCGAGCGTATGTTTTCGGATTTGTTCAGCGAGCGAGCGCCACTCCTCCCAATGGCCGAGCTCTTCAATGACGCCAAGCCGCCGCACATAGCCGCGGTCTTGCATGCCGGCGACCGCCCCGCGCATAAAATCATTTTGCAAGTTTTCCTCGACCCGTTTCCAAAACGGCCCGTTTTCGATTTTCATCGGCATCGTCGTTTCCCTCCTTTTCGTTGCGTTGATTTAACACTTCGGCGATATGCATGACGCGAATCGGTTTGCCGAGCCGCTCGATACGCCCGCCGATGTTTAGTAAACAGCCGCAATCGGCGCCGATTACGTAGTCGACGTCCGCTTCGTCGATATGCGCGATTTTTTCATCTACCATTTGTTCGGAAATCGGACCCATTTTGACGGAAAACGTGCCGCCAAACCCGCAGCATTGATGAGCGTTCGGCAGCGGAACAAGCTCGAGTTCTTCGACATGTTCTAATAAGCGGAACGGCGCTTCTTTGACGCCAAGGAGCCTTGTCATGTGACAGGACGTATGGTACGTCGCCCGCCCGGGGAGTGAGGCGCCGACATCCTCGACGTTCAGCACGTCAACGAGAAATTGGGTCAGCTCGTACGTTTTCGCCGCTAGGCGCTTCGCTTCGTCTTCCCATTTGGGGTCGCCGCGGAAGAGGTGCGGGTATTCTTTTACCATGGCCGCGCATGAGCCGGATGGGGTGACGACATAGTCGGCATCGGCGAACGCGCGCATCATTTGTTTCATCGCCTCTTTCGCTTCTTGGACATAGCCGCTGTTATACGCCGGCTGTCCGCAACACGTTTGCGCCTCGGGAAAATCAATCTCACAGCCGAGCCGCTCGAGCAGTTCGACGGTCGCCTTGCCAGCATCTGTATAAAAGAGGTCGATGAGGCAGGTGACGAATAATGATACTTTCATGTATTCTCCCTCCTGTTTATCTAGTTGGGTGAGCGGGTCATCTGATGACTATATGTCTATTATAAACGATTTTTTCAGATTTGTAGTTCTTTTTTGTAAAAGACGCACTCAGTTTGGCTGCTGAGTGCGAATATAGCGGCGCAGCACGTTTTCGACATTGGTCAAATGCTCCAGCATGCGCGCCCGAGCCGCTTCCGGATTTTGATCGCGAACGGCTTCGAAAATGGCTTGGTGTTCGGCAAGCAACTTTTCGGTCGTCGTTTGTTTCGAAAACAGCCATATGCGGCGCGTCTCCCGCATCGTTTCGACGATCATGCCGGAAACGCTGTTCATAATGCTCATAAGCATTGGATTTTGCGACGCCGCCGCAATCGCCATATGGAAGGCCAAATCTGCTTTTTCGCCAAGCTCATCGCTGCCGATCCCTTCTTTCATTTGCCAAAGCGCTTCTGCCATCGCATCGAGGTCGCGGTCTGTCCGCTTGGCGGCGGCGAGCGAGGCGGCACCTGCCTCAAGCAGCTTGCGCACTTCAAGCAAATGCCAAATATCTTCCTTGTTCATTAAGACAGCAATGGACAGCGGAAATGTCATCATCGTCGGATCAAACTCGCGCACGTACGTTCCTTCCCCTTGTTTGAGCTCGATCAGTCCCATCGCTTTCAACGCAGTGAGCGCCTCGCGAATGGCGGCCCGTCCGACTTGAAACTGCTCGGCCAGCTGTTGGACGGAATCGAGTTTATCACCGGGTTTTAGCTCCCCGTTTTTAATCATATCAAAAATGGCTTCGGCCACTTCTTCATAAATTTTTTTTGTTTTAATCCGTTTAAACGCCAATGGATCCACCTCAAATACGATTTAAAGTAGATTTCCGATTGTGAGGAAGGAAATCTCCTGCACTATCTATTATGATACAGCATCATGGGCCGAGACAAGCGCTTTTTGTGGCTGGGGAGAGGATGCAGTGAATGGAAAGTTCAAAAAAATAAAAAAACACCTATTGTCTTTTGCTGAAAACGCTTTTATAATTTGAGACAGACGGCGTTTCTTATCCGGTCATCTGATGACTGGAAGAGTGAAACAGAAAGATAAGTGGGCGATCAGTTGCAAACGCCGCCAAGTCGGGCATAAAGGGGAGGAGAAAACCGCATGCAGTGGAAGCAAGATTTTACGCCAATTGCCGATCAGTTGTGGTTATCGGCCATTGTCGCACTCATTCCGATTTTGTATTTCTTTTGGGCGTTGGCCGTCAAACGGATGAAAGGGCATGTTGCGGGGCTGACGACGTTGCTGCTTGCTGTTGTGCTGGCTGTAATCGCTTACAGAATGCCGGCCGGAAAGGCGGTCATGTCGGTGACGCAAGGCGCGGTGTACGGGCTGTTGCCGATCGGCTGGATCATCATTACATCTGTCTTTTTATATAAGCTGACGGTGAAGACCGGCCATTTTGACATCATTCGTAACTCCGTCGTTTCGCTCACCGAAGACCGGCGGCTGCAGGCGCTGCTCATTGCGTTTTCGTTCGGGGCGTTTTTGGAAGGGGCGGCCGGATTCGGTGCGCCAGTAGCGATTTCGGCAGCGCTTCTAGTCGGGTTAGGGTTTAATCCGCTTTACGCTGCGGGCATTTGTTTAATTGCCAATACGGCCCCGGTTGCGTTCGGGGCAGTCGGGATTCCGATCATCTCGATGGAAGGGCCGACTGGCGTGCCGGCGATGGAAATTTCGAAAATGGTTGGTCGGCAGCTCCCGTTTTTATCGGTGTTCATTCCGTTCTATCTCGTGCTCATTATGGCGGGCTGGAAAAAGACCGTGGAAGTATTTCCGGCCATTATCGTCTCGGGTGTGTCGTTCGCGCTGACGCAATATTTATCGTCAAACTTTTTAGGACCGGAACTGCCGGACATTTTGTCCTCGCTCGTTTCAATCGTCGCGTTGGCTGTCTTTTTGAAATATTGGAAGCCGAAAAGCACCTTCCGCTTTGCGACCGAGTCGGAGGTGGCGGCTGCCGGGCAAACGGCTCGTGCAACGCATCGCGGTGGGGAAGTGTTCCGGGCGTGGTCGCCATTCCTCGTGCTGACAGCTTTGATCTCGCTTTGGGGCATCCCGCAGGTAAAGGCGGCGCTCACCGGTCATTATGAAGGAACAAACGCGTTGCTGAAGGCCATCAATGCGATCGGCTCGCATTTGACGTTTATGCCGCCGGTGCCGGGGTTGAACAACCAAATTTTGAACGCGAGCGGCCAGCCGATTGCGGCGGTGTATAAGCTTGAGCTGCTTGGTGCGGCCGGCACGGCCATCTTGCTCGCCGCGGTCGTGACCAAGTTCATTGTCGGCATTTCATGGAAAGACTGGTCGCGGACGTTTGTGGAAACGTTGAATGAACTGAAATACCCGATTATCACCATCGCCTCGGTCGTCGGCTTTGCGTATATTGCCAACTCATCGGGCATGAGCACGACGCTCGGGATGGCGCTGGCGAAAACGGGGTCGTTCTTCCCGTTCTTCTCGCCGATTTTGGGCTGGCTCGGCGTGTTTATTACCGGTTCGGATACGTCGTCGAACTTATTGTTTGGCAACTTGCAAAAAGTGACGGCGACCTCGATCGGCATGGATCCAGTGTTGGCATTGGCGGCCAACTCGTCCGGCGGGGTTGTCGGGAAAATGATTTCGCCGCAGTCGATCGCCGTTGCCTGCGCGGCTGTCGGCTTGACGGGCAAAGAATCCGACTTGTTCCGCTTCACGGTCAAACATAGCTTGTTCTTAATCATCTTGATTGGCATTCTCGTTTATTTGCAATCGACGGTATTGTCATGGATGATTCCATAACGGCAACGAAGGGGGGACGGGGCTTGGCGAAGGGGGAAGAGAGGCGCCAAGCCCGGCCCCTTTTCCGCTATCAACGAGCGTCAATCACTCTGGAGAGGTGAGACAGTTGATTCCAAACGAAGCGAAAAAACGGCTGATTCAAATTGTCGGGGCGGAAAACTATGATGATACAAAAGCAGGACGTCTCGTTTATTCTTACGATGCAACGCCGCAGTTTCAATCGCTTCCTGATGCGGTTGTTGCGCCGCGAAATACACAAGAAGTAGCGGAAATTGCGAAAATTTGTAACGAATATCGCATTCCGATCGTACCGCGCGGATCAGGAACGAACCTTTGCGCAGGCACATGTCCGGTTGAAGGCGGCATCGCCCTGCTGTTTAAACATATGAACCGCATTTTAGAAATTGACGAAGAAAACTTGACGGCGACTGTTCAACCGGGCGTGATCACGCTTGACCTTATGAAGGCGGTTGAGGAAAAAGGGTTGTTTTATCCGCCGGATCCGGGGTCGATGAAAATTTCGACGATCGGCGGCAATATTAGCGAAAATTCCGGTGGTTTACGCGGGCTGAAATATGGCGTGACGCGCGATTATGTGCTTGGATTGGAAGTCGTCTTGGCCAATGGCGATATCATCCGCACCGGCGGCAAGCTGGCAAAAGATGTGGCTGGCTATGACTTAACTCGCCTGTTTGTCGGATCGGAAGGGACGCTTGGCATCGTCACCGAAGCAACGTTGAAACTGATCCCGATGCCGGAGACGAAGCAGACGATGCTCGCTCTTTATCAAGATTTAGAGGCGGCTGCCCGTTCTGTGTCGAAAATCATTGCCAATCAAATCATCCCGGCAACGCTTGAGTTTTTGGATCAGCCGACGTTGGAAGTTGTCGAGGACTACGCCCGCATCGGTTTGCCGACCGATGTGAAAGCCGTTTTGCTCATTGAGCAGGATGGGCCAAACGAAGTGGTGGAACGCGATATGAAGAAGATGGCTGATATTTGCCGTTCGGAACAAGCGGTGTCCGTTGAGCTTGCCCGTTCAGAGGAAGAGGCCGAGGCGCTACGGACGGCGAGGCGGGCGGCGCTATCGGCGCTGGCGCGTTTGAAACCGACGACGATTTTAGAAGATGCGACCGTGCCGCGTTCGGAAATTGCGAAAATGGTGAAAGCCATCAATGAGATCGCCGCGAAATATCAACTGAAAATTTGTACGTTCGGCCATGCCGGCGACGGCAACTTGCATCCGACCTGTCCGACTGATGCCCGCAACCGTGAAGAAATGGAACGGGTGGAAAAAGCGTTTGAAGAAATTTTCGCCAAAGCGATTGAATTAGGGGGGACGATCACTGGGGAACACGGCGTCGGGGCGATGAAAGCGCCGTATTTGGAATGGAAGCTCGGCCCGGCCGGCATTGCCGCCATGAAGGCGATTAAACAGGCGCTCGACCCGAACAACATTATGAATCCAGGCAAAGTGTTCGCGAAAAGCACAAGAAAGCGGGTGGTGGTGACACGATGACATCGAAGACAGACCAAGCACTGATTCAAAAAGCGTTTCAAGAGCGGATGGACGAGGATGAATTGATGAACTGTATGCGCTGCGGTTTTTGTTTGCCGTCGTGTCCGACATACATTGAATCCGGGCAGCAAGAAGCCCAGTCGCCGCGCGGACGGATCGCCTTAATGAAAGCGGTCGTGGACGGGCTGATCGAGCCGGATGAGGAAGTCGAGCGGTCGCTTCGCCTCTGTTTAGGCTGCCGGGCGTGTGAACCCGTTTGCCCGTCTGGCGTCCGCTACGGCCATTTGCTTGAAGAGGCGCGCGATATCATCGCCCAACATCAGCGAATGCCGCTTCATATCCGGCTTGTGCGCAAGGTTGTCTTTGCCGGGCTGTTTCCGCATCAAGAGCGGATGCGAAAGGCCGCGTCGTTTCTTGGATGGTATCAGCGCTCCGGCTTGCGGACGCTTGTTCGCAAAACCGGGCTGCTTCGCCTGCTGCCCGCTTCGTTCCGGCAAATGGAGCGCGTGCTGCCCGACGTTCCAACCGCAAAAGAACTGAAAAACCGGCCGCATCGCCTGAATCCGGACGGCTCGGCCAAAAAACGGGTCGCCTTTTTTGCCGGCTGTTTGATGGATACGATGTTTATGACGACAAACGATGCGACGATGCGCCTATTGCAGCTCGCGGGTTGTGAAGTCATCATTCCGCCGGCCCAAGGATGCTGCGGGGCGCTGCACGGACATGGCGGGGAAAAAGAACTGGCGAAAGAACTCGCGAAGCGAAACATTGCTGCTTTTGAACAGTTGGACGTTGAGTATATTGTGACGAACGCCGGCGGCTGTGGGGCGTTTTTGCTTGAATATGGTCATCTGCTAAAGGACGATCCCGCATGGCGCGATCGGGCGGCAGCGTTTGCGGCGAGAATCAAAGACATTTCTGAAGTGTTGGTCGAACTCGGGTTTCACCACCTACCGCTTCGCGTTGCGCCGCAAACGGTTACTTATCAGGATTCGTGCCATTTGCGCAACGTGATGAAAACGGCAGCCGCCCCGCGCCGCCTGTTGCAAGCGATTGACGGAGTCGAGTTTCGCGAAATGAAAGACGCCGACCGCTGCTGCGGTTCGGCCGGCATTTACAATTTGGTTGAACCCGAGATGTCGATGAAAATTTTAGATTATAAAATGGAAATGGCAAAGCAAACGAAGGCGACGACGATCGTCACCGCCAACCCGGGGTGTTTGCTGCAAATGAAGCTTGGCATTGAGCGGGCCGGGTTGACAGAAAGCGTTCGCGCTGTCCATCTTGTCGATTTGCTGCTGGAGGCGGCCGAAGGGGCGCAAGCGGCAAAAGAGGAAGAACGCATCCGGCAAACCTCATAAGGCGGGGCCGGTGTCATTTCGATGCAGACAGGCTGCGCCAAACGTGATGGAACGGAAGAAGGTCCCGTTATAAAAGAAAAACCCCGCCATGGACGCGGGGTTTTTCTTTATGGTGGTGAACCCTTCCGTTACGCTCGTTCGCTATGTTGCCGAACGATGAAACATGGTTTTCATGATGAATGGCGAGGAGTCGAGCTGCACCATGCGGCTGTCCGCTCGTTTTTGAGGGACATCAGCTCGCTACAGCGCCGCGCCGAGCCGTTTCGGCATCGCTCGCAATGCCTTCCCGGTGCCGATGGCGACCGCCTCGGCCGGGTTTGGCGCCACATGCACCGGCACATGCAGTTCAGCGCTGAGCCATTGCTCAATGCCGTGAAGCAAGGCCCCGCCCCCGGTGAGAACGATGCCGCGGTCGATAATATCGCCGCTCAGTTCGGCTGGGCATTCCTCAAGAACAGCGCGAATGGCTTCGGCGATTTGCAGAAGCGATTCCTTGATGGCATGTTGCACCTCGGCCGGATCAAGGGAAACGGCTTTAAGAAATCCGGTGACAAAATCGCGGCCGTGAATGGTCATCGTTTGCGCCAAGCCAGCTCCCGGCGCGCTGCCGATTTCGATTTTCACCTGTTCGGCCGTCTGTTCGCCGATTAGCAAATTGTAGCGCTGACGAACGTATTGCATAATGTCTTCATCAAGCTGGTTGCCGCCGATGCGAAGCGAGCGGCAGGCAACGACGCCGCCAAATGAGATAATCGCGGCTTCCGTTTTGCCGGCCCCTAAATGTACGATGACGTTAGCGACGGGTTCACCGACCGGCAAATCAGCCCCAATGGCCGCTGCGACCGGCTCTTCGATGAAATGAATGTGCTTCGCTCCGCAATGTTTGGCGATTTCATAAAAAGAGCGGCGCTCGACGGAGGTGGCGTGAAACGGAACGCTCATGACGATGCTCGGTTTTTTGAAGGCGAGGCCGAGCTGTTTGCTCGATTGTTTGAAGACTTGCTGCAACAACGCTTTCGCTTGGTCAAAATCAGCGATGACACCATTTCGCAGCGGATAGGTGACCTCGACGTGGGACGGGGCTTTGCCGATCATTTGCTTTGCTTTTTTGCCGATCGCCATCAGCTTGTTCGCTTGACGATTATAGGCGACCGCCGCCGGTTCGTCAAACAGCAGCCCCTTCGTTTGGCTAAACAGCCGGACATTCATCGTCCCTAAATCGATGCCCAGCTCTGAAGAAGCGAACAATGAAAACACCTGCCTTTATTCAAAATCGATGAACGGACAACAAATCATCATCTATAACATTCGACACCGATCGCCTATTTATGTCTGTCATGCGAGAAGGACGGTGATGCACGAAGACGCATGCTTCTCAACGACGGTTTTCAAATGGAGCAACTTTGTCATATCGGTTTCCCATTTCTTCGTTCTGTCCCACACCAACTAGAGGAGACGATTTTTTTCGTTTGGCTTTTAGGCGGATGCCCATGAATGGTTTATGTGGTTGATTCAGAGCAGGAAGTATAAAAATTTTTTTGTTTTCATGTATAAAAAATGAAAAGGGAGGAAATGAATAATAGCGTAACGTTTTCCAAGTATTCCCCCGATCCCCTATGAATACATATTGGGCTCTCCGGTTGCGGAGAGCCGCTTTTTTTTGCCATAATAAAAACTCTCTGCCTATCGTAAGCGAATCTAATAGGACAGAGAGCTTTTCACTCGCTGGAACCGTTACAACCGTTTGGCTCCGACGTATTTCGTTTTCCAGTAGCTGCTGTTTAAATTGTCGATTTTCACACCGCGCGAAACAGCGTGGATGACCTGGTTGTTTCCGATGTAAATCGCCACGTGCGAGACGCCTTTCGTTCGTTTCGACGTGTCAAAGAACACTAAATCTCCCGGCTGCAATTTCGATTTATGTACGTATGTCCCTTTTTTATACATCTCTTTGGAAGAGCGCGGCAAGGTGACGCCGACTTTTTTATGCGCATAGTAGACAAATCCCGAGCAATCGAATCCTTTTGGTGTCGTTCCGCCATATCGGTAAGGAGTGCCGACAAGCTTTTTTGCTTCGGCGATTAGCCGTGTTTTGTTAGCTGCTGCATCGGAACTGGAAGTGCTTACAAAGAAGGAGGAAAATAGAACGATCATGGATACAGACAAAAGAGTGAGCCATTTTTTCATTTTTCCTAACCCCCGACAAGATCTTTTTCCATTCGACGTTATCTGACTACAGTATAACAGAGGAAAACGGTCTTGTTTTTTACAGTTGAATTAAATAATGTTACAATGCGTTTACAAACATAGGACCTAGTCTTAATGGCTTGTAGAAATCTGTTTCTATGTTCCCTATTAGGATGTTCGTTTTTGTGGCGACAGCGATACGGCTTTTCTGATACTTCGGTCCTATGACTCATGTATAAATGTCGGAAGCTGTCGAACGAATAGGAACGGCGGAGGGAAGCGGGTAAGGAACACCGACTTTATAATGAAAGAAGAACGTCGAAAAAGCTATGACGGTGATGATTCATGTCGAATAAGTTCGAATATCTCGTATACATGTTCGGATTTCTCTTGACAGCGGGTGCTGTCTATATGTATGCCCAGCGGGTGACAAAGCGGCATGGGGCATTGCCGCCATGGAGGGCGGCGCCAAAGCTAACTGCTGCTTTTGCCGTATGTTCGCTCTTTCTTTTAGGCGCTGGAATGGCTTATATCTATGAGGCAGAGAATCATGAACGTGAAGAATACAAGGAAAGCGCGAAGCAAATCGCCGGCATGATCGCCGGCGATTTGGCCGCCATGGGGCATGAGCATCTTGATGAAAGAGCGGACCGTCTGCCCGCGTATCATACGATGCTGGCTGCGCTCGAGCGATGGCAGCAACACGGCCGCGTGCTTAGTGTATATACGTTAAAAAAGAATGCGCACGGTGAGCTGTATTTTGTTGTCGGCCCAGCGGCCGATGACAACCGGAATAGCCGCATCGGCGGCAAAAATGCACAAGCTGTTCCGCCTGGGACGATTTACCACCGCGATTTTCCAGAAATAGAAGCGGCGTTTCAAGGTCGGTTTGCGATGGAACAGCACCCGACAACGGATGAGTGGGGAAGAAGCATCAGCGCATTTATGCCGATTCATAGGTCCGATGGGACAGTGGATGCGGTCGTCGGCATCGATTATGATGCGAAGATGTATGAGCGGCGTCTGCAAAACGAACGGCAAAAGGCAGCCGCCATCATGATGACGATTTATTTCATCGCTGTCTTCATTTATTTGTTAGCGCTGCATCGACAAATGGAACGGAGGGCGTTTGCCATCTATAAAAAAACGCTGGCAGCGAATGAGCGGCGGCTGCGGCGGCTGGCCGAGATGACGATGGAAGGAATCATCGTGTATGCATCTAGGAAAATTGTCGAGGTAAACGAAGCGGCGTGCCGCCTGCTTGGCTATACAGAAAGCGAACTCGTCCACTTGCCGATCGATGATATCGTTGTCGCCGGATCGATGAGACCGGTCCGTTCGGACAGCGGATTGGAGCGGTTTGAGATCGAGCTGCGCCGAAAGGACGGAACGGTGTTTCCGTCGGAAATCGTGCAGCGCCGCTACGATTACGAAGGGCAAAAAGTAACGGTCGTCGCTGTCCGTGATGTAACGGAGCGAAAACAAAACGAAGAGCGGATGCACTATATCACCAGCCATGACGAACTGACCGGGCTGCCGAACAAAGAGGCGATGTACAAGGCGGCGGAGCGTTGTCTTGCCGATGCAAACAGGTTTCAGCAAGAAGTGGCGGTTATGTTTTTGGAAGTGACCGGCATCAAGACGATTAACGATTTTTACGGTTATGCCGTCGGGGACGAAGTGTTGGTTTATTTGTCCGGCATTTGGCGGGAACAGAAGGGAATAACGATCGGGCGTTGGAGCGGAAATGAATTTATCGCTGTGCTGCCGGATAGCGCGAACGAAAAAGCGGAGCAAGCAGCGAAGCGCTTGATTGAAGCTGCTGACGAACCGATCGTTGTCAACGGCCTTGAGCTATATGTAACGGTGAACATCGGCATCAGCGTCTACCCGAAAGACGGGGAGGAGGCGAAAACGTTAATCCGCAAGGCGGATATTGCCCGCTATGAGGCGCGGAAAAAAGCGGCGAGCGATTTTCTCTTTTTCACTGAACCGATGGCCGACCGCCTGCAGGAAAAGATGGCCATGGAACGCGATTTGCGGCGTGCGCTTCAAAATGGGGAGTTCGAGCTGTATTACCAGCCGCAAATTCGGCTTTATGACCGGCAAGTCATCGGCATGGAAGCGCTCATCCGTTGGCGCCACCCGGAGAAAGGAATGATCCCCCCCTCATTGTTTATTCCGGTCGCCGAACAAACGGGAATGATTATTCCGATCAACGAATGGGTGATCCGCACCGCCTGTCGGCAAACGAAACAGCTGATCGATCAGTTTCCGCATTTGTCCGTCTCCGTCAACTTATCACCGTATGAATTTGAAAACCGGCGGTTTGTCGACAAGCTCGCCCGCCTGCTCGCTGACACCGGGCTGCCGCCGCACCATTTGGATCTTGAAATTACGGAACGAATGACAATGGATACAGAGCGTGCACTCGATATTTTGGCGAAACTCAAAGCGCTCGGTGTGACGATCAGCATGGACGACTTCGGCACCGGCTACAGCTCGCTCAGCTACCTGACCGATTTGCCGATCGATCGGCTGAAAATTGACCGTTCGTTCGTCCAGCATATTCAAGGAAAAAAAGATGTCATCTTGCCGTCCATTATCCGCCTCGGGCATAATATAGGTGTAAAAGTGTTAGCCGAAGGGGTAGAAACAGAGACTGCAGCAGCTTACTTGCAAGGAAAACGGTGTGATGAGGCGCAAGGGTATTATTTTTCCCCGCCGCTTCCGTATGACGAATTTGTCCATTTTTTAACCGAGCAGCATGCGAGGCGGCAGGCACAGGAGTTGACGTGAAATGGATGGATTTTGGCGCATTGCCGAAGAGAAAATTCGCGAGGCGATGAAAAACGGCGAGTTTGATCACTTGCCCGGTTTTGGAAAGCCGCTCGAGCTTGAGGATATTTCTCATATTCCCGAAGAGTTGCGGCTCGGGTATTTGTTGCTGAAAAATGCTGGGTATGTGACGGAAGAGACGGAATTGCGAAAAGAACTGATGACGCTTGAAGATTTGCTTCGCTGTTGCGAGGATGACGAGAAAAAACAAGAACTGACGAAAAAATGGACAGAAAAACAACTCCGCTTTGCGGAACTGATGAAAAAGCGGCAGCAGACGAACGCAAAGGCGCTGCGCGATTACGGACGGCGCATTGAGGAAAAATTCCGCTAAATGAGTTTTCTCAATAAACATGGGGAGGTTCGATTTTTGACGAACCTCCTTAACTTTTTTATGCAATGATGCCCAAAAAACGGGGAAAATAGGAAGGAATGATCATTGGAAAGGGGAGATCGCCATAGATGTGAATGAACGGTGAATGGAGCAGGTCGAAGTTGCCATGGAGAAGAACCGAAAAGAAAAGGAGTGAAAAAGCATGAAAAACGTATGGTTGGCGTTTTTTGTTTCCCTCGTGCTGGCGATGCCGTCGTGGGTGGTTGCCGGCCATCATGAAGCCGGCGATGTTCATTTGCCGGTTGGACATATGTGGAAGCACGGGGCGCTCGATGAGCAAAAGTGGATGGAAATGGTCCAAACGTATACGCCAGAGCAAGCCGGCGAGTGGAAAAAAGTGTTGGATGAACGGAACGCGCTGCGCGAGCAGTTCAAGGACAAAAAAGTGAAACAGGCGATGAAAGAGAAGCATAAGCAACTGAAAAAGGAGCGTGAGGCGGCCCTTGACCGGCTCATCGATCAGCTCGCGGACAAAAAAATAACGAAAGAGCAGTTTAAGCAAGAACTGAAACAGTTACATAAAAAGAAACGTTGGATGACAAAGGAAGAAAAAAAGCAGCTCCATATGCTTCATGAGCAAACAAGGCAAGCCATGGAGAACAATGACCAAGAGGCGATGAAAAAACTGCTCCCGCAATGGCTCGAGTATATGAAAAAGGAAAACGAGCGGCTGGCAAAATGCCTTCAAGAAGTCAAACAAGGGTGATATAATAGAAAAAAAGCCGTGTTTTGTGCACGGCTTCTTTTTTTATCCTCCGTTTGCCTAAGGCAGGGATGAAGTTTACCGCGAGAGGAGGAGTGTGTCATGGGATATTCGGTCATTCTTCAGGTGCGCGGCCGCCGGGCGGTCGTTGTTGGCGGGGGGAAGGTGGCAGCGCGGAAGATTCGCGGGCTGCTCGAGGCAGGGGCGGATGTTGTGATGATCGCTCCTAAAGCAGAACCGGAGCTGCAAGCGCTAGCGGCGGCGGGAACGATTGGCTGGTGCATCAAGACATTTGCACCTGGCGATTTGGACGGTGCGTTTCTTGTCATCGCGGCGACGAACGACCGCGGAGTAAACGAGGCGGTGGCACAGGCGGCAGCGCCGGGCCAGCTCGTCAATGTCGTGGATGACCCGGAGCGGTGTGATTTTCACGTTCCCGCTGTCGTCCGCCGCGGTCCATTAACGATCGCTGTCTCGACTGAAGGTGCAAGCCCGGCGGTCGCTCGCCGCATTCGTCGCGAGCTTGAGGAGCAATATGGGGAAGAGTACGGGCCGTATCTTGAGTTTTTGCAACGGGCTCGCGACATTGTATTGCGCGAAGTGGATGACGTCGAGGGACGAAAACGGCTGTTTCGGGCGCTCGCTGCTGATTCATTTCGGCAAAACGGCCGCTGGGACGAGGAGTTAGCCGGCTTGTTGGCGAAGGAAAAAGAACGAGGCGAAGAAAGAAGGGGCGAGAACGATGAGGATTCCAATATACATTGTTGATGCGTTCACCGCTCGGTCGTTTGTCGGCGACCCGGCAGCGGTCTGTCTGCTGCCGCAGCCGGCTCGGGACGAATGGATGCAACGTATTGCTGCAGAGATGAACTGATCTGAGGCCGCCTTTTTAACATAATTCCGAAAGAAGTCTCCCACTTCAAGCAAAGCTAAGTGGGAGTAGTTCACTTCCATACGAGGATGGCTATCGCCTGCGCTGGTTCACGCCCAAGGCGGAAGTCGATCTGTGCGGGCATGCGACCTTAGCGAGCGCCCATGTACTATGGGAGCTGGGTGAACGCCGCCGTGAGGAGAACATTTCTTTTTTGACAAATAGCGGCGGCGTTGTGCGGGTGACGGTAGCGGGGGAGCAGGTGCAACTTGAAGGCGAAGCGGTTACCGTGTTGAAAGGAGCGCTGGCTGCAGCGGCTAGTTTCTAAGCTTCGGCCAAGACAGCGGCTACCGGTGGAAAGATGAGGGTTACGCGCGGCTAGATGGGCATCTTTCCTCGCGGGCGCGAAACGAAAAGGGGATCCGTCGCGTTAGGATCCCCTTTTTAGACTGTATAGACCGCTCCTTCTGTTAATCATCCCACCGGTACGTCCAAAATCGCTCCGTTTTCAGCCACGCGAGCGCGTCGCCGCGTTTTGAAGCCGCCTGCATCAGCCCTTCCGTTTGCGAGCGGTGAGCGCGAATGGCGGCGAGTTTCGTATCAATCACCGAGCTGACATCGCGGACGACGTCCGGCTGGCCGAGATCCTGCTCGCAGTTTTTGGCAAAGGCGACGCAATAAACGGTCG
Source organism: Geobacillus uzenensis (assembly GCF_002217665.1). NCBI lineage: Bacteria > Bacillati > Bacillota > Bacilli > Caryophanales > Anoxybacillaceae > Geobacillus > Geobacillus uzenensis. The sequence goes on along the minus strand of NZ_NEWL01000009.1, from coordinate 45,685 downwards.
GCCGTTGTTCTTTTGGCCACCGCTTCAACGCGCGAATGACAGCAGCCCCGCACGCATCATGGTCGGGATGGACGCTGTAGCCGGGATAAAATGTAATGACAAGCGACGGATTCGTTTCCGCTGCGATGGCGGCAATCCGGTCGGCCAGTTCTTCTTCATCTTCAAATTCGACGGTTTTGTCGCGATAGCCGAGCAAGCGCAAATCGTGAATGCCGAGAACGCGGCATGCTTCCTCTAGTTCCTGTCTACGAATGAACGGCAACGTTTCGCGATTGGCAAACGGGGGCACGCCCATATTCCGCCCCATTTCGCCAAGCGTCAAGCAGGCGTATGTCACCGGTGTGCCGCTTTGCACATGCTGGGCGATCGTTCCCGAGACGCCGAACGCCTCATCGTCCGGGTGGGGAAAGACAACGAGTACATGTCGTTCGTTCATCGAAAGCCCCTCCTTAGGCAAATGGCTCGCCGCTCAGCTCAAGAGCGACAGCCAGTTTTCCTTCATAGTCATGTCCCGCTAACAGCAATTGTCCTTCTTTCGTCCATTCCCAATGGGTTAACCCTTCGGCGTACACCCAGCCGATGTCGAGCTTCAGCCCGACGCGGTATGGCCCTGGGCCGGTGATTTTGCCGCGGGTGAAGCGGATGCGGGCGTTGCGGATGTAAGCGCCAGCGGAAAAAACTCCTTCATTATGGTGAGAGGCATACGCCCCGTTCGTCGTCTCCAAATGAATGTATATATCGCGGTTGGCAAGGTGGTTCAGCGCCTCTTGCACGGCGGCGGCGTCAATCGGCTGCACACGGAGTCCCTCCTTATCGTTGTTTTCTATATATTGTACATGACGAGAGCATAGGAACGGAACTATTTCGTCTTTTATTGTATAATAGAAAGAGACACAGCTTGGACTCATCCGCACCTTAGAGGCGTTGAATAACGATTCAGCGAAAGGAAAGGTGAGGGGACATGGGGTTTCAAGGCAACGGTGTCACTGTGCTCAATGTTGATGGCACATACCGGCCGCAAAAGCAGTTGTTTCGGTTTCCGCACGAGTGGATCGATCTCGCTGATGTACCGGAGACGAACTTGTATTGCAGCGAGGCCGCGCTTGTCGAAATGGAGAAGCGGTTGCGCCGGCGGCGAACCCGCGGGGCGGTGCTGATCGGGAGCGGCAACTATCATTATATCACGTATTTGTTGTTGAAAGAAATGAACGAACCGTTCACCCTTGTGCTGTTTGACCACCATACGGACGCTGAACAGGGTGATGACCGCCTTATTTCATGCGGATCATGGGTGGCTCATGTGCTTCAACATGCCCTGTTGCGAAAAGTGGTGATTGTTGGTCCATCGTTTTCTCCGCGCGATCTCCGTTTATCTCCGAATATTACTGTTCTTCCGTTTGATGACCATGACGAATGGCCGAATGCGCTTCTGCAAGCCATCCCGACCGAAAGCGTGTATATCAGCATCGATAAAGACGCGCTTCGCCGCGAAGACGCGGTCACGAACTGGGATCAAGGAAGGATGCCGCTTTTCCGCTTGCTCGCTTGTCTGCGTCTGCTATTATTCTATAAAAAGGTGTTAGGCGTAGATATATGCGGAGAATATCCGCAAGCGGCCGTCGATCTATTTGATCCGCTTTGCCGTGAGGCGCGGCGCAAAAATGAACAGGCAAACAGCGCCATTTTAGAGACGTGTTTTCGTTACGCCGCTTCCCATTTGCGTCCGGCTTGATCGGGGCATACTGAAAAGGCCGGTGAACATCGCGGCGCCTGATCATCGATGGTTGTGGAATTCATCTCCCGCCTGCTCATTGGGCGATCGCCCTGCACATTCCTTAAGGCGGGAGACTTCTTTCGGAAATTATGTTAACACCCGTACATAATGCGGAACTGTTTCTCATCAGGGCGGGGGTCGCGCGGTGCAATGTGCATACGCGTGACTTTGGCAAACATCGTTCCAGCTTCAATCGTATCCAAAAAGAGCTGGAGGGCGCTTTCATGTCCTTGGGCTTCCATTTCCACCGTCCCGTCGTCATTGTTTTTCACCCAGCCGGTCAGCTGCCGCTTCAGTGCTTCGTGCTGGACGAAATAGCGAAAGCCAACGCCTTGTACACGTCCTTCGACAATGACATGAACCCGTTTCATGGCGATGATGCCTCCTTCGTCACGATCACTCTGTTTTCATGATATAATAGATGAAGCAGAAAGTACATGAAAAAGGAGCTTGTTTGTTCAAGCTCCTTTTTTCGCAAGCGATAGCGACGATAGTTGTTGTTGAATGAGCGTTATGAGCCGCGGATGATAGCCTAAGTAAGAGCATAAATGCCACTGTTGGGGGGAAACACGGAGCGCCTCTAGTTTCCGTTCGATCGTTTTCATTAAGACGCCAGTAAACAATAAATACGGAACGACAAATACGTGTCGGTATGTGGATGCGTTCGCCTGCTTAAGCCCTTCATCGAGCGTCGGACGAATGGCAGCGAGAAAGCAAATGTCGACATGCGGCACGTTCGTTTTTTCTTTCAGGCGTCGGGCGATGGCGGCGATGTCGCGCTTTGTATCCGGGTCGCTGCTGCCACGGCCGATGAGTAAAATCATCGATTGATCATCAAGCGGCGTCGCTTGTTCACTGATGCGGTCAATGATGATATCGATCATCGTTTCATGGACGCCAAACGGGGTGCCGCAGGCGATCTCGAGAGACGGATGCCGCCGTTTCGCGCGCTCGAGCGCCGCCGGGATGTCGTGTTTCGCGTGCCCGGCGGATAGAAGCAGGAGCGGAATGACGATGACGCGCGTCGCTCCTTGGGCGACGCAACGGTCAACGCCGGTAACGATATCCGGTTCCGCCAGTTCGACGAAGCAAAGTTCTTGAATCGGGATGTCGATGGCTGCTTTGCATCGTTCGACGAAGCGAGCCGCTTCATAGCGGGCCGCAGCGATGCGGCTGCCATGGCTGACGTATAAAATGGCTTCCATCGCGATCGCCTCACGATGTCGCGCCAGCGGCCGCGGATGATGCCAACAGCTGTTCGAACCATCGAATGTTGGCGCGCAGCCGGACGACATCTCCGATGATGACCATGCTTGGATTTTCAATGTTTTCTTTGGCGACGATCCCGGCGATCGTCGCCAGCGTGCCGGTGACCGTGCGCTGAGACGTTGTCGTTCCCCACTCGATGACCGCCGCTGGCGTCTCTGGCGCCTTGCCATACTTGACTAGCTGTTCGCAAATATACGGCAAGTGGTAAACCCCCATGTAAATGGCGATTGTATCGATGCCTTTGGCGAGGCTTTCCCATTTGATATCTTCACGGCTTCCGTCGCGCCGATGTCCGGTGACAAAGGCAACGCTTGAGCTGAACTCGCGATGGGTGACAGGGATGCCGGCATAAGCCGCCGCAGCGATGGCAGAGGTGACACCGGGAACGATCTCAAACTCAATCCCGTGCTTGACGAGCGCCTCTGCTTCTTCGCCGCCGCGCCCGAACACGAACGGATCGCCGCCTTTTAAGCGGACGACGGTTTTTCCTTTTTTGGCGTGCAGGACGAGCGAATGGTTGATCGTTTCTTGCTGCATCACGTGGTAGCCGGGCAGCTTGCCGCAAAAGATGAGCTCGGCGCCCGGTTTCGCATACGACAGCAGTTCTTCGTTAATGAGGCGGTCGTACAAAATGACATCCGCCTGCTGAATGCATTTTAATCCTTTGACGGTGATGAGTTCCGGGTCGCCGGGACCGGCGCCGACAAGATATACTTTGCCCATCGTTGTTTCAGCCCTTTCTTGCATGATCCAGCTGGCCGTCGAAAGACGGTACGTTTTCATTGTAAACGGATCGGCCTGGTGCGAAAACGACTTTGTGAAATCATCTCCCGCTCTTTTTTTCGAGCGGGAGACAGGAGTGGTTAATTGGCTTTTACCGCCGGGATCAACCCGCGGTCGCGCAAGTAGGCGATCACTTGCGCGACGCACTCGTCGACGGAGTAGCGGTGTGTTTCAATCGTCAACTCGGGCGCTTCCGGCGCTTCGTACGGTGAGTCGATGCCGGTAAATTCGCGGATTTCTCCGCGGCGCGCCTTTTCATACAATCCTTTTGGATCGCGTTTTTCACATTCTTCAAGCGGACAGTTGACATAAATTTCGATAAACTCATCTTCTTCAACTAGGCGGCGGACGAGCGCCCGGTCTTCGGCAAACGGCGAAATAAAGGCGGTTAGCACAAACTGGCCACTGTCGACAAACAGTTTTGCCACTTCGCCGATGCGGCGGATGTTTTCCGTCCGGTCGGCGGCGGAAAAGCCGAGGTCTTTGTTGAGCCCATGGCGGATGTTGTCGCCGTCTAATACATAGTTTTGAATGCCGAGCTCAAACAGCCGTCTGGAGACGGCGTTCGCCACTGTCGATTTGCCCGAGCCGGACAGCCCGGTGAACCAAAGAATGGCGCTATGATGGCCGTTGCGCTCGCGCCGGTCTTTTTTCGTGACCGATGTCTGATGCCAAACGATGTTCGTGCTCATGACGCTCCTCCTTTAGCGCGTTGACGGGGTGACCGCTTCGCGTTCTTGCAATCCTTTGATCAAGACGGCAGCGACTTCCGGGCGGCTGAACGTGCTTGGCGGCACTTGGCCGTTGCGCAGCATTTCGCGGACTTTCGTGCCGGAAAGGACGACATGATGCTCAGCGTCATGCGGGCACGTTTTCGTCGACGCCATGCCTTCGCATTTCGTGCAATAAAAGCTATGTTCGAAAAAGAGCGGCGTGATCCCGAGCTCTTCAGCCGTAAAGTTCGAGAAGATTTTTTGCGCGTCATACGTGCCATAATAATTGCCGACACCGGCATGGTCGCGGCCGACGATGAAGTGCGTGCAGCCGAAGTTTTTGCGCACCATGGCATGGAAAATGGCCTCACGCGGTCCGGCATAGCGCATGGCTGCTTGGAAGACGCCAAGGAACACGCGGTCTTTCGGATAATAGTTTTCAAGCAGCACTTGGTAGCTTTCCATCCGGATGTCAGCCGGAATGTCATCCGCTTTCGTTTCACCGACGAGCGGGTTTAAAAATAAGCCGTCGACGATCTCAAGCGCGCATTTTTGAATGTATTCGTGAGCACGGTGAACCGGGTTGCGCGTCTGGAAGCCAACGACCGTGTTCCAGCCGAGTTCGGCAAACCGCTTCCGCGTTTCTGCCGGATCGAAATAAAACGCGGCGAACTGTCCTTTATCGGTCCGTTTGACAAGCGTGACTTCCCCGCCGACGTACACATCCGGTTTTTCAAACAGTTTGCGCACGCCAGGATGGGCGAGTTCATCCGTTTTGTAAACGAACGTGGCTTCTTTCGTTTTGTCTGGGCGGTAAATATCAGCAATTTCGATGACGCCGTAGACGTCGCCGTTATAAACGAGCTTTGCTTTATCGCCGACAGCAAGTTCTTTTGCTTTTTCTTCCGTCACCGCGAGCGTGATCGGAATGCTCCAGACGGTGCCGTCAGCGAGGCGCATCGTTTCCACAACCGCATCGTAGTCCGCTTTCGTCAAAAAGCCGGTGAGCGGGCTGTACGCCCCCGTGCCGATCAATTCCAAATCGCTTAATTCCGCTTTCGACAGTTCGATCGTTTTGGATGCTTCGTCAAGCGGATAGTCGGGATTCCAACGGTTGATTAATGTGCCGCCATGCGGGATGCTTACGCTCATGTTCATAACCTCCTAGAATGATAGATGGTAAGATTTCATGTTTAGAATTAAATGCCGCCGCCATGTTCATGAAGCGAGCGCTCTTCTTCGGCGACCGTTTTTTTCAGGCTGATGACGCCGAGGGTCGCTAAGCAAACACTGAAAATGGCGATGACCGTATAGACGTCGCTGTCAAGCAGCAGTTTCACAAGGCTGTACGAAATGACAAGGGAAAAAACCGGCGAAACAAGCCAAACTTTTAAAAGCTGGACAACGATTCGCTTCTGCCAGATCGATAAACCGCTTTTGGCTGTGCCGATGCCGATGATGGCCGATGTTGTAATTTGCGTGAGCGGCACAGGCAAGCCGAACAGCGACGCAAGGATGACAAGCACCGCTCCAGTGCCCGAAATGGCGCTCCCCTCGAACGGGGAAAAGTTCGTAATTTTCTTTCCGTTTGTTTCCAATACACGGTGTCCGAGCAGGAGCGCTCCAGCAGCGACGAACAAGCCGCCTAGGATCGTTGCGGGCCCGACCGCGATCAGCCCGGCGCCGACAAGCGGTCCGACAGCGTTCGCGACGTTGTTCATGCCGGCGGAGAACGCCTCGAAAAAGCCAGTGACAATGAGCAAGGCCATAAACGTTTTTTGCCAGCGGCCTTGCTCAAGCTGCGGATATTTTCGCTTGAGCGCTAAAAACCATTTGCCGACGGCGAATGTAAATGAGAAGGCAATGATCGGAATGATGACCCACACCGAGACGATAAACAGCAGTTTGTGAAAGTACACCGCTTGGTAGGCAATGCCGACACCGACGACCGATCCGACGGTGATCTCGCTCGTCGATAGCGGAATGCCCATGATGTTCGCAGCAAAAAGCGAAATGGCGGCCGCCGTTAAAATAATCACAACGATTTTGATGGTAAGGATCGAAGACGGGATAATGCCCGAGCCGATCGTTTTCACCACTTCTCCGCCGCCGAGGCTGCCAAGAAAAACGCCGATGCCGCAAAGAAGGAGGGCGACCGATTTTCGGGGAATGGCGCCTGATCCGTAAGCGACGCCCATCGAGGCGGCCGCGCCGCTCGCCCCGATGTTCATCGCGAAGAAAAAGGATACGATAAAGGCAATTGCAAGGAGCATATGGTGTTCTCCCCCTATGCGAGATGAAGCCCGCACTCTGTTTTCCCTTGGCCGGCCCAGCGTCCGGAGCGCAAATCATTCGGGTCTGATGCCGGCGCTGTACACGGGGCGCAGCCGATGCTCGGGTAGCCGCGGTCATGAAGCACGTTGTATGGAAGATTGTGTTTATACACATAGTTCCATACGTCTTTCCATGTCCAATGAATGAGCGGACAGACTTTGACCGAACGGAATTTGTCGTCCTTGTTGATGTATTCAACATGACGCCGCGTCGGCGATTGTTCACGGCGCAAGCCGGAAATCCAGGCGGTCACCCCAGTCAGCACTTCACGCAGTGGAATGACTTTGCGCAGCTCGCAGCATTTGTTTGGATTGCGTTTCCATAGCTCGTCGCCAAACTGCGCGGCTTGCTCTTCCAGCGTCAAGTGCGGCTGTTTCATGACGATGCGGAGGGAAGGGTATGTTTCTTTCACCTTCGCGATCGTATCGTACGTTTCTTGAAAGTGCAACCCGGTGTCTAAGAAGACGATCTCTGTATCAGGCTTCACTTTCGAAATCAAATCAATCAGCACAATCCCTTCGATGCCAAAGCTGCAGGCGTACACAATTTCATCCCCGTACTCGCGGTACGCCCAAGCGAGAACATCAAGCGCTCCTTTTGTTTCATTGTCAGACGGAAAAGACGGTTTTTCTGACGTTTCCCACCGATCATACGTGAGCATCGTTTCCCCTCCTTATAAATCAAAGAAAATCCACGTAATTAGTCGGATATTTACTCAGCAAGCGGCAGCCCGGCGACAAAAATGCCCTTTCCATTTTGGAAAGAGCGGAAGAACTAGCGACGCCTTATCTTCCAAAATGGAACCCATTTTGCTGGAATTGGCACCTTGCTAAACAGAGCAGGTTGCCGGAGTTCATCGGGCCAGTCCCTCCCTCGCTCTTGATAAGCGTATGTAACGGATGTAATTGATTAAAATTTTAGCACAATTGCCGCCAATGTCAATCCTAGTTTTTCGATAGGAATTATTTTTTTATCATTCCAATGCGGGAACCTGGCATGAACGAAAGTGAGGAGCGTTCAGCTATGGGCGGCAGCCTAAGCATGCTGTCCTGGCGAAAGGCAGAACATCATTTTTTGCGCAAGTTTCCGAGTTCTTCAACGATCGCCTGCATTTCGCTCGGACTGAACGTCTCGCGCTTCATAACCATCTCATAAATGTCTTTCAGTTCATCATACCATTCTTCGGAAAAATGGGACGGCTTAATGGCATCAAAGTTCAGCACTTTCAACTTTTGCTTCAGCTGCTCGATCATATATTCGACGTTTTCCGCCGACCGTTTCGATAAGTCCATCGTCTGGCTCCTTTCATGGCAAGATATCATGTATTGTACCATACAGGCGGTGAAAATAGGGAGGGGGATGACTTGTTTGCCTGCCGAAAAGCGGACAATGTAGTAAAATATAGATGCATGTACACGATATGCCCGAAAGCGGCATAAAAGGTCTAGACGGAGGAAAAAGAAGAAAGACTAACGATAGGAGATATGCTGTCGAAACAGCGAAAGGGGTTGTTGTTCGGATGATCAAAGTGTTGTTTGTTTGCCTTGGGAATATTTGCCGTTCACCGATGGCTGAAGCGATCTTTCGCCACTTAGTGAAAGAACGCGGGCTCGATGGGCGTATCGCCGTTGATTCGGCGGGAACGGGTAGCTGGCATGTTGGTGAGCCGCCGCATGAAGGGACAAGGCGCATTTTAAACGAAAACGCCATTGATTATTCTGGCATTCGCGCCCGGCAAGTCGGCCGCCGCGATTTGGAGGAATTTGATTATATTATCGCCATGGATGCCGCCAATTTACACGATTTGCGCCGGTTGGCCGGATCTAATTCACCGGCCGTCATCGCCCGGCTGCTCGATTTTGTGCCCGAACGGGAAAAAGACGACGTGCCGGATCCATATTATACGGGGAATTTCGCCGAAGTATATCGCCTTGTCCGTTCCGGATGCGAGCATTTGCTTGAGGCCATCATCCGTGACCATCAGCTTGTCGCCGGCGAATAAAGAGCGTCAAAAAGGGATGCGCTCGGTTTGAAAAAACGGGAAAGGAGGGCAGCCCATGTTCTTGAACATGACGTTCATCCGCGAGTTGGCCCGGCGCTTTATGGAGGATGAAATTCCGCGGTTGTCGGCGGAATTGGCGTACTACTTTCTCTTGTCGCTGTTTCCGTTTTTGCTGTTTTTAATGACGCTGTTGGCGTATTTGCCTATTCCGCATGAAGATGTGCTCGCGCTCGTGCGGCAATACGCGCCGAAAGAGGCGCTTCATCTCATTGAGACAAATGTGCATCGCCTGATGGACGAGCAAAATGGGAAATTGTTGTCGTTAAGCATTATCGGTGCCGTCTGGTCCGCCTCAAACGGGATGGGCGCCATTATGCGGGCGTTCAACCGCGCTTACGACGTGGAGGAAAATCGTCCGTTTTGGGTGGCGCGCGGATTGTCGGTCGTGCTGACGCTCGGGATGATCGCTGTGATCATCATCGCGCTCGTGCTGCCGGTGTTCGGGCGGATGATCGGGCTGTTTTTGTTCTCAGCATTAGGGTTATCGGAACACTTTTTAACCGCATGGAATGCATTCCGTTGGACGACGAGTTCGCTGTTATTGTTTGCCGTTTTCACCGCCCTGTATTATTTTGCCCCGAACAAACAACTGCGCTGCGTTAATGTCGTGCGCGGCGCTTTATTCGCCACTGCCGGCTGGATTGCGACGTCGCTGGCGTTTGCCTATTATGTCAACCACTTTGCCAATTACACGGCCATGCACGGAAGCCTCGGCGGGATGATCGTCTTGATGATTTGGCTTTATTTATCCGGCATGGTTCTCGTTTTAGGCGGAGAAATGAACGCGATTTTTGATTGTGAGCGTGAAGGGAGGAAGAGGATGCGCTAACGCGCGCATAAACGGCCCGAAAACCGGATAACGTAACGGTGTGGGGGACTTTGATACAGGGGGGATGACCATGGCCAAGCATACGAAAAAAGACGGGGGCACGAAACAAAAAGGAAAAAACAGGCCAAAGCATAAAACGAGCGGCAGTGCCAACGGCCAAAACGGCTATCATTGAAAAAGGGTGCTCTGGAAAGAGCGCCCTTTTTCATGCGGAACAGCCGCTTTACTCAACGCTTTCTTCGTGATGATGGTAATAGCGTTCGTAAATGTACTCGATTTCCGCGTCGGTCATGTAGGCCAGCTGCTCCCGCGATAACCCCCGCACTTTTTCGATAAACTCGATCATATTTTTCCGTTCCGCTCTGCTCATCATCGCCACTCCTTTACCCTGTTTTAAAACAGTAACTTTATATCTTGGTTTTATTATATAACAGAAGGAACAAAATGGTCAACGATTTTTTTGAAAAAAACAAAAAATAAAAAATGCGGTCAAGCCGCTTTTTCCTGTTCCTGTCGTCTGGCAAGGCCGACGGTCGGGATGAGGAGAACGGCACTGACCGCAAGGAAAAAGGCGTCCGCCGCCGCATCGACGGCGCTGCCGGCAAGCGGCGGACCGATCATGCTGCCGAGGCTGTATAACATTCCGGACAACAAATTGCCGGCCGGAAGGAGCGCTTTCGGCAGCAGGTCGGCCATATAGGCAATGCCAAGCGAGAAAAGCGATCCCGTAAACATCCCGGCGGCAAACAAGCAGGCAGCAAGCCCGACAGTCGATGAGCTAGCGGCGAGTGCGGCCAAAAAACAGCTGATGCCGGCCAGCAGCGCGCCAATGATGGCAATGCGGCGTCCGAACCGGTCGCCGAGCGCACCGAGCGGAAGCTGAAAGAGGATGCCGCCGAACGAGAAAAACGGCAAGATCAACGCGATCTGTTCGGTGCTCATCCGTTTATGCAAGGCATACAGCGGAAAAACGGAATGAATGGCCGCTTCCAAAAAGCCATAAGTAAGCGGCAGCAAGAGCGCCGGCCACGCATACCTCCATGCGCCGATCCATCGCCCGGCAGCTGAGGAAGAGCGCTCAAACGGCTTCGGTTTTTCAGTTGGCAGCCAAAAAACGGCAACCCACCCGACGAAGCTGAGGAGCGCAGCCAAAAAAAACGGCAGCCCCCTGTTGAGCGAGGTGAGCGAAGCGAGAAGCGGACCGGCTGTAAAACCGAGGCCAAATGCGAGTCCATACAGCGACAGCCGCCGCCCGCGCTCAGCCGGCGGCGAAAAGTCGGTAATCCACGTTTGGGTCGCAAAATGAAGCATATGGTCGCCCACCCCGATCAGAAGACGAAGAATAAGCCAAAAGAAAAATGAAGGAAAAAGTGGAAAAAGGATGAGCGAGCCGATTACAATAAAACCCCCAAGGAGAATCATGGGTTTGTATCCATATTTGCCTAATGGGCGCTCCAAAAACGGTGAGATGGCAAGCACGCCGATATAGAGCGCGGCAGCGTGCGCTCCGTTAACGGTCGAGGAGACGCCGCTTTCCTCGAGCAGCATGGCCAACAGCGGAAGCAACATCCCTTGGGACAAGCCGGAGATGGCGACGATTCCGGTTAAAATGGCAAAACGCATCGTACATCCTCATTTCTGCTAAAATGGTGGACAACGAAACAAACAGGGTCTCCGCTTTTTTGCGGATCGACGTATCGTCCGTATTCATCGTACATACGAATGACGGCCAATGCAACGAAAAACGTTACGAAGAAAGGTGGAATGAAAACGAATGAACAAATTTCGCTTCCTGAGCTCATCGCGATGGGCGCTTCGGTGCTGTTGATGATCGTGCTCTCCAATGATGGGGATACGAACTGGTTTGAGGGAGCAACGCTGCTGGCGGCATATACGATGATGGGAATCGGCTTTTACTTGTTGTAAGCATGCACCCGGACGCCCGCCGTCCGGGTGTTTGTTTGCCCATGCGCGGGAAACGGAGCGCCAAAGCAGGACGAAATTTTCATCGCTGCGGATAAAGAGTGTATTTTGAAAGAAAATAACAGTGAATACGGGACAGAAAGGAGCGAATAGGATGAAAAAGTGGACCGTTTCCTTATTGACGAGTGCGGTTCTTCTCTATGCGGCGGCGTTCCCGGTGCTGGCGGCCTCCGGAAAACCAGCGCCCGGAACGGTGATCGACATATCAAAAGAAAATACGTATCCGAATCCGACGCAAGATTTGCCGCATTTAGAGCCGAGCTCGTTTACGAAACAGCTGTTAAAATCATCGAACGTAAAAATTGAGAATCCCGAATTGATTCATCTCTTTAACGAATCGTCAGCGACGAATACCCCTTGGGCTGTCGGCTACCGAGCGACGATTTATTTAGGCCAATGGCCGCTCAATTACCAGTCGCTTGAGACGTCAACGAATTGGGAATACCAAAAGGTCAACACGAATTTCCTCGACAACCGCGGCGGCGACACAGCACAAAAACTGTATTACAAACAGGAAATGCAAAAATACGTCCGTGGCGGCTTGACGGTGAAAGTGCCGAATGAAGACGCCGTCAAACGGATGATGTTGAACAAGGCCATGGCAAAGACAAACTTGCCGCTGTCATTTAGCACTGTCATCGGCATCGGCACGAAAAAGGATCAGCCATACAACGTGCCGGCGAAAAAAATGGGCTACTTGTATGCGTATGCTCCAGCCGTGAATGAAAAAGGGAAAGTGACGTACGGCGAAGTGTACGTTGTCTTGAGAGGAAACAAAAAGAAAATTGTCGTCAAAAACGTGACGACAAGAGGCGTCGGAGCGTGGATTCCGGTGCAAGATCGTCTATACGTATCTTATGTTGTCAGCGAGCAGCCAAGGTAACGAAGGTGTCCCAAAGGCAATGGGACACCTTCTCTTATGGCAAGATATGTGCGTGACGCTATCGATCGGCCGTCTGTTGTTTGAAACGAACCGCTTGATCCAAGCAGCTTTTACCGGGCAACGCGTGCCGAGCGTTTTGTAAAATCGACATCCCGGTAATAGGTTTGTTTGACGAGCACGTTCGGTCCGAGGCAGCGCGCCGCCGGGCAGTGGCAAAGAAGCCCGCTTGCGAGCTTTGAACGGCGCCATTGGTCATACACGTCCGGCAGCGAATCGTGAATGATGTTGCCAAGCGGCGGTTCATCCCCGAAATCGGTGACGATGACATCGCCGGTGAAAATGTTGACATTGAGCCGCGAGCGGCCGTCCGGGTCGTTGCGCACGGTGACGTTTTTGCTTTCATACAGCCGTTTCAATAGAGCCACATCTTCTTCATTGTCGCTGCACGGGTAAAACGGGAGCGTCCCGAACAACATCCAGACGTCCTCGTTGCGAATGTCAAGCAAATGGTGGATCGCTTGGCGCAATTCGTCCAAGCTCAACGTCTCAAGTGCACTGGCAAAATCGCTCGGATACATCGGGTGGATTTCATGCCGCCGGCAGCCCATGTCCTCAACCACTTGGCGGTGGATCGTTTCCAAATGGCGAACCGTGCGCTTGTTGAGCATCGTTTCCGCCGACACTAAGACCCCTGCTTTCGCCAATGCTTTCGCATTGTCGAGCATGCGCTGAAAATACTTTTCGCGCTGGGCGCGCGCCGGCTTCCGCTCCATCATGGCAAATCCCCCATCGACAAAGTCATCGATCGTTCCCCAGTTATGGGAGATGTGCAGCACATCCAAATACGGAATGATTCGTTCGTAGCGCGCCAAGTCAAGGGTCAAATTTGAATTGAGCTGCGTCCGCACCCCGCGTTCATGCGCATAGCGGAGGAGCGGAACAACGTATTGGTCAACGGATTTTAATGACAGCATCGGCTCGCCGCCGGTGATGCTTAAGGAGCGCAAATGCGGGATTTCCTCGAGCCGGCGGAGCAACAAGTCAAGCGGCAGCGCTTCGGGGTCCTTGGCTGTCAACGTATAGCCAACCGCACAATGTTCGCAACGCATATTGCAAAGTGTCGTTGTCGTGAACTCGATGTTCGTCAGTTCAAGTTTTCCATATTCTTCAATATCGACATACACCTCCCACGGGTCATACGCCGGTGTAATCGCTGGCATGGTCGATGAACGCATGTCTTTCTCCTCTTTCCATTCAAAGTCTCAACGTTCATTATCGGCAACAGTTGCTTCGCTTGTCAATCGTTTTAGCCGCTGATCCTCTATCCCATTCCTATGAGGCGGGCTTGGAGCTGATGAGACCGAAAAGAAAGATTTTTTCCATAACCGAGAAAAAGCAGTATAATAGAAGGAGATGAGACAACTGCCGATAGGGCGATCAAAAGGGAAAGGGCGTGGAACCGACATGGAAAAATTCCAGCAAAGCATGTATGACTTGATCGTTGAGACGTCAACGAAGCTGCCGAAGGACGTTCGCCGAGCGATCGCTCGGGCGAAAGTGCGCGAAAACGCCGGCACACGGGCAGCGATGGCGCTCGATACGATCGTCGAGAACATTCAAATGGCGGATGAAAACGTGTCACCGATCTGTCAGGACACCGGCTTGCCGACGTTTAAAATCAAAGTGCCGGTCGGCGTGAATCAAATCGAAATGAAAAAAGCGATCCGGGCGGCCATCGCTGAAGCGACGAAAAACGGCAAGCTGCGTCCGAACTCGGTCGACTCGCTTACCGGCAAAAACAGCGGCGACAACTTAGGGGAAGGCGTGCCGGTCATTAAATTTGAACAATGGGAAAACGATTACATTGACGTCCGTTTGATTTTAAAAGGCGGCGGCTGTGAAAACAAAAACATCCAATACAGCCTTCCTTGTGAACTCGAAGGGCTCGGCCGCGCCGGCCGCGACCTTGATGGCATCCGCAAATGCATCTTGCATGCGGTGTACCAAGCGCAAGGGCAAGGATGCAGCGCCGGCTTTATCGGCGTCGGCATCGGCGGCGACCGCTCATCAGGCTATGAGCTGGCCAAGGAGCAACTGTTCCGCTCGGTTGATGACGTCAACCCGATCGAAGAACTCCGCCAGTTGGAAGAATACATTATGGAAAACGCCAACAAACTCGGCATCGGTACGATGGGCTTTGGCGGCGAATCGACGCTGCTTGGCTGTAAAATCGGCGTCATGCACCGCATCCCGGCGAGCTTCTTCGTTTCCGTCGCTTACAATTGTTGGGCGTTCCGCCGCATGGGCGTAAAAATCGATCCGGCAACGGGCGAGATCATCGAATGGCTGTACCAAGACGGCGAAGACGTCGATTTCGCGAAAGAATTGGAAAAAGCGGAAGCCGCCGCGGCGCTTGAACAAGGGGAGACGCGCGTCATCGACCTCGTTCCGCCGCTGTCGGAAGAACAAGTGCGCCAGCTTCGCGTCGGCGATGTCGTCCGCATCAGCGGCATGATGTATACGGGCCGCGACGCCATTCATAAATATTTGATGGACCATGACGCGCCGGTCGACTTGAACGGGCAAATCATTTACCATTGCGGTCCGGTGATGCTGAAAGATGAAGAAGGCCGCTGGCACGTCAAAGCCGCCGGTCCGACGACGAGCATCCGCGAGGAGCCGTACCAAGGCGACATCATGAAAAAATTCGGCGTCCGCGCCGTCATCGGCAAAGGCGGCATGGGCGCGAAAACGCTGCAAGCCTTAAAAGAACATGGCGGCGTGTACTTGAACGCCATCGGCGGCGCCGCGCAATATTACGCCGATTGCATCAAATCCGTAGAAGGCGTCGATTTGCTGGAATTCGGCATCCCGGAAGCGATGTGGCATTTGCGCGTCGAAAACTTCACCGCCGTCGTCACGATGGATTCGCACGGCAACAGCCTGCATGAAGATGTGGAACAATCGTCGCTTGAAAAGCTCGCTCAGTTCAAAGAACCGGTGTTCAAATAATAAAGAAAGAAGCGATTTCAAACGAACGGCTGGCCGATCAGCTCACCTAGCCCCAAACGCGTGTGCCGCAGGCGCGTTTGGGGCTTTTTTTGCAAAAAATGGCGCGCGTAAAGCGCGGAGGCGGGAAAACAATAAGAAAAAGGAAACGACCGTGGCCAAGGAGGCATTGTGCGCATGAAATGGCTTCTTTCTCTTTTGTTGCTGTTCACGTTGATCCCCGCCCCCGCGTTCGCGGCAAGCCATGCCCCGATCCATTGGGGATTCAAGCGGAGCGAAAACCATGAGCCCCCATCAGCGGGAAAAGAGCTTGACGAACTGCTCGCCAAATACGATGCCTTTTATGTCGGCGATACGAGCGAAAAAACAATTTATTTGACGTTTGACAACGGCTATGAAAACGGCTATACGGCGCAAATTTTAGACGTGTTAAAAGAAAAGAACGTGCCGGCTGCCTTTTTTGTCACCGGCCATTACTTGCAAACCGCCCCTGAGTTGGTGAAACGAATGGCCGCCGAGGGGCACATCATCGGCAATCATTCATGGCACCACCCCGATTTGACAACGGCAAGCGAAGAGCGGTTCCGTGAAGAGCTGGAAAAAGTAAAAGAAAAGACCGAGGAATTGACCGGGCAAAAAGGGATGGCGTACCTTCGCCCGCCGCGCGGCATTTTCAGTGAACGGACGTTGGCGCTCGCCCGCGAGCTTGGCTATTACCACGTCTTTTGGTCGCTGGCGTTCGTCGACTGGCAGACCGACCGCCAGCACGGCTGGCAATACGCGTACGATCAAATCATGAAGCAAATCCATCCCGGGGCGATTTTGCTTTTACACTCGGTCTCGAAAGACAACGCCGACGCGCTGCCGAAAGTGATCGACGACTTGCGCAAACAAGGGTATACGTTTGCCAGCTTAGATGAATTGATGGCGAAAAAGATGGGCCTCCATCCGTGGCTGTTTCGTCCGTAAGGCTTTCAGCGCGGCCTGTCTGCTCATGGAAGTGAGCGCTTTTCGGTGCAGAGGTCAGCGCCGACGGCTTCTGTCCCCGTGTCCGTCGTCGTTGTCGCGTTACGGATAGTCAAAACAACAGGGTGCGCCGCTAGGCCATTCCCCCGCCTCGCCACCAGAAACGGATCGGCTGCTTGTCCGATTCGTTGGTTTGGCGGGGGGTTTTTCGTTATAATAAGGGCACGGACGAACGAGAAAGGTGAGAACGATGTGGAAGCAAACGATTACCGTGCCCGCGCCGTACGATTTTGCCCATGCGTTGGAGCGATTGGCGCTCGATCCGCTGCTGGCGGTTGATCTAGAGCGGCAGCGCGTCACCGTGCCGCTTCATCTCGATGACGTAAAGGTGCCCGTCGCGGTGGAAAGCATCGGCACAAAAGACGCCCCACGCTTGATCGTGTCAGGGCCGCATCCCGAGCGGCAACAGGAGATCATTGAACGGATTTCCGATCTGTTTCAATGGCGGACGCCGCTCGCTTCGGTGCACGGCCATTTTCAGGCGACCGAGCTGGCGCCGCTGTTTGCCCGTTATGAAGGGCTGCCGTTGGTGCTTGATTTTGATTTGTATTTTTGCCTCGTCAAATGTTTGATCCACCAACAGCTTCATCTCAAAGTCGGCTATCGGCTCACAGAGCGGTTTGTGAAAACGTTCGGCGAGGAGCGGGACGGCGTTTGGTTTTACCCGTGCCCAGAAGAGATCGCCGCCCGCTCGTACGAGGACTTGCGCGCCTTGCAGCTGAGCGGACGGAAAGCGGAATATATCGTCGATGTGTCGCGCCTCATTGCCGAGGGGAAGCTGCGACTTGATGAACTCAGGCAGATGGAGGACGGCGAAGTGATGGAACGGCTGACCGCCATCCGCGGCATCGGGCCATGGACCGTGCAAAATTTTCTCGTGTTCGGGCTCGGCCGCCCGAACGTCTTCCCGCCGGCGGATATTGGCTTGCAGCGGGCGGTGGAACAACTTTTTCAGCTGCCGAAGCGGCCGACCGCCCACGAGCTGGCGGCGCTCGGCGAACGGTGGAAGCCGTATGCGAGCTACGCGGCGCTTTATTTATGGAGAAGCATTGAATGAGAGGGACCGATATGGCAAAGCGACAAACGAAGGTGAAGATTCGAAAGGGAGACCAATTTCCGCTGATGATTCAGCGGATCGGCATTAACGGCGAAGGGGTCGGCTATTTTCAAAAACAAGTCGTCTTCGTCCCCGGCGCCTTGCCGGGTGAGGAAGTGATCGTCGAGGCGACCGACATCCACCCTACCTATGCCGAGGCGAACATCAAGCGCATCCGCAAGCGCTCGCCAAACCGCATCAAGCCGCCATGCCCGCTCTATGACCAGTGCGGCGGCTGCCAGCTGCAGCACTTGGCGTACGAAGCGCAGCTGGAGGCGAAGCGCGACATTGTCATCCAAGCGCTGCGCCGCCACGCCCGCCGCCTCGATGTTGACAAACTTGACATCCGTCCGACGATCGGCATGGATGACCCGTGGCATTACCGAAACAAAAGCCAGTTCCAAGTCGGGATGAAAGAAGGGAAGGTGCTCGCCGGGCTGTACGGCCTCAACTCCCATCGGCTCATCGACTTGTCGGAATGCCGCGTCCAACACCCGCAAACGACGCGCGTGACAAACATCATCAAAACGATTTTGCAAGACTTGCGCATCCCGATTTACAACGAGCGGACAAGAACCGGCGTCGTGCGGACGATCGTCGCCCGCGTCGGCTTTCATACCGGCGACATCCAAGTCGTTCTCGTCACGGCGACGAAAGACATCCCGCGCCAAGAGCTGCTCATTGACGAAATTCGCCGTCGTCTCCCCGAAGTCAAATCGATCGTGCAAAACATCAACGGCGAAAAAACATCGCTCATTTTCGGCGATGAGACGGAAGTGCTCGCCGGCGACGAATACATTCAAGAAACGCTCGGCGATTTGTCATTTGAGCTCTCCGCGCGCGCGTTTTTCCAGCTCAATCCGATCCAAACGGTGAAATTGTACGATGAAGTGAAAAAAGCGGCCGCTCTCACCGGAACAGAGAGGATCGTGGACGCCTATTGCGGCGTCGGCACGATCGGGCTGTGGCTCGCCCGCGACGCCAACGAAGTGCGCGGCATGGATACGATTCCAGAAGCGATCGCAGACGCAAAGAAAAACGCCAAAAAACACGGGTTCACGAACACCCATTATGTCGTCGGCAAAGCGGAATATTGGCTGCCGAAATGGGTGAACGAAGGCTGGAAGCCGGACGTCATCATCGTCGACCCGCCCCGCGTCGGCTGCGACCGGGCACTGCTCGAAACGATCCTCCGCGTCCGCCCGCAGAAAGTCGTCTACGTCTCGTGCAACCCGTCCAGCCTCGCCCGCGACCTCGACACCCTAGCGGCCGCCTATCGCGTCGACTACATCCAGCCGGTCGACATGTTCCCACATACGGCGCATGTGGAGTGTGTCGCGCAGATCGTGTTACGAGAAACGTAAGCAGGAAACGGGTTTGTTTCCTGCTATTTCATTTTCGGAACAGAGAATCGACAAAAAAGTTTTTGGCGTTCCATCGGGTTTCCACACAATCGATGAGGCGAGGGGAGAATTTTCGTTGTCCATCCATCATGGATGATTGAATCCCGCGAAACCAAAGTTTCTAACACCGATAAAACTATGTATAATTAAATTTGGAAATAATAAGGGGGCATCTATATGATGACAGGAGAATTAAAGAACAAAGTCGATAAAATATGGGAAACATTTTGGACGGGCGGCATTACGAACCCGCTGACGGTTATTGAACAGTTTACATACTTGTTATTCATCAAAGGTCTCGACGAAGTCGAAACGCAGCGCGAACAGGAAGATGCTTTGCTGGGCATCGAATCGGAACGCATCTTTCCGCCAGATAAGCAGCACTTGCGTTGGAGCAAATTCAAACATTTTGAAGCCGCCCATATGTATGAGGTCGTTTCCAACGAAGTGTTTCCATTTATCAAAAACTTGCATGGTGACAGGGAGTCCGCCTATGCGAAATATATGGGCGACGCCATGTTCATGATCCCAACGCCGCAACTGCTCGTCAAAATTGTCGATGGCATTGACCACATTCCGATGAAAGACCGCGATACAAAAGGCGATTTGTATGAGTATTTGTTATCGAAAATCGCCACCGCAGGGACGAACGGCCAATTCCGGACGCCGCGCCATATTATCAACATGATGGTCGAACTCGTAAAACCGACGCCGGAAGACATCATCGTCGACCCGGCCGCCGGGTCCGCCGGGTTTTTAGTCGCCGCCGGCGAATATTTGCGCAACCATCGCAGCGACTTATTTTTAGTGCAAAGTTTAAAAGAACATTTTCACAACCAGATGTTCTACGGTTTTGACATGGACCGCACGATGCTGCGGATTGGCGCGATGAACATGATGCTCCATGGCATTGAAAACCCGAATATCGAATATCGCGACTCCTTGTCGGAACAAAACAAAGATCGCGACAAATACACCCTTGTCTTGGCCAATCCGCCGTTTAAAGGCTCGCTCGACTATGAAGCGGTATCAAGCGATTTATTAAAAGTGGTCAAAACAAAGAAAACGGAGTTATTATTCTTGGCGTTATTCTTGCGCATCTTAAAACCGGGCGGCCGCTGCGCCTGCATCGTGCCAGATGGGGTATTGTTCGGCAGCTCGACGGCGCATAAAGCGATTCGCAAAGAAATCGTCGAAAACCATAAGCTCGAAGCGATTATTTCGATGCCAAGCGGCGTGTTTAAACCGTACGCCGGCGTATCGACAGCCATTATGATTTTTACGAAAACAGGCGCCGGCGGAACCGATCACGTCTGGTTTTACGACATGAAAGCCGACGGCTATTCATTGGACGACAAGCGCACCCCGATGGAAGAAAACGACATTCCGGACATCATTGCGCGCTTCCATAACCGTGAAGCGGAAAAAGACCGAAAACGAACAGAGCAATCGTTCTTCGTGTCGGTGGAAGAACTTCGGGAAAACGGCTATGACCTTTCGATTAACAAGTATAAAGAGATTGAGTATGAAGAAGTGCAGTATGAAGCGCCGAGTGTGATACTTGAAAGAGTGGAAGCGTTGGAAAAAGAGATTATGCAAGGGTTGCAAGAGTTAAAAGAAATGATTAGAGGGTAGTGAATTTTACTATGGTGTTTCATTATAAAAAATTAGGAGAATTAGTTGCGATTGTCGGTGGTGGAACGCCCGATAGAAGAAAGCCACATTTTTGGAATGGAGATATAAATTGGATTTCTGTTAAAGACTTAGTAGATGATAGTATATCTTCATCATTGGAGACTATAACTAGAGAAGGATTAGAAAAGTCGAGTGCTAAGTTAATCCCAAAAGGGAATATTATATTACCTACAAGAATGGCTCTGGGTAAGGTTGCTATAAATCAGATTGACGTAGCAATTAACCAAGATTTAAAAGCATTGATAATAAAAGATAATAGCCAATTAGATCTTTACTACCTATTTTACTTTCTAAAGAGTAAATCTAGTTTCATTGAATCTAAAGGAAAAGGTGCCACTGTTAAGGGGATTACGGTTAGTCTAATTTCAGATTTACAAATTCCTTTACCTCCTCTTACACTTCAAAAGAAAATTGCATCAGCTCTGGGCAAAGCACAAGAATTAATAAATAAAAGAAAAGCCCAAATTGAAGCGTTAGACCAGTTAACGCAAAGTGTGTTTTTGGAGATGTTTGGGGATCCGGTTAAAAATAATAAAAACTGGGTCATGCAGAAGCTATCCGAGACAGGTGAGCTTAAAAGAGGAATATCGAAATATCGACCAAGAAATGCTCCTGAACTTCTGAATGGTCCTTATCCTTTGATTCAAACTGGGGATGTTGCAAATTCAGGTATATTCATAAAAAAATATAATCAAACGTACTCTGAGTTAGGTTTAAAGCAGAGCAAAATGTGGCCAAAAGGTACGTTATGTATTACAATTGCGGCTAATATAGCCCAAACAGGAATATTAACGTTTGATGCTTGTTTTCCAGACAGCGTTGTTGCTTACATTCCAAAAAATTATATGTCTAATATATATGTTCATTTTTGGTTCACGTTTTTACAAAGAATCATTGAAGCTAATGCTCCCGAATCAGCACAAAAAAATATTAATCTCAAAATTTTAAGTGAGTTAGAAATACCGGTACCACCTGTTGAACTTCAAAATAAATTTGTAGAGATAGTAGAAAAAATAGAATCTCAAAAAGACCTTCTTCAAAAAAGCCTAGAAGAACTAGAAAACAACTTCAACTCCCTCATGCAACGCGCATTCAAGGGAGAGTTGTTCAACGATTGACCGACAGGAAAGGAATTCGGTACCGGTTAAGGGAGGGGCGTTGATTGCGATCCAACTTTCAGTTTTTAATCGGCAAACCTCATTATGAGAGCTTTGCGAATGCGTGTTTGGAGGCGGAGAAAAGTTTGGTTGTCAGTCCGGCGACGTGCGCGATTTTGACGCGCCGGGCGCTGGAGCTGGCGGTGAAGTGGGTGTACAGCTTTGATGGTGCGTTGAAAGTTCCGTATCAAGATCGTCTTTCGAGTTTGATTCATGACCCCGGTTTTTTGGCCGTTATTGATGAAGCGTTGCTGCCGCTGTTGCGTTACATTGTCAAACTGGGAAATGTCGCGGTTCATACGAACTCGATGATTACGAGGGAAGAAGCGATTCTTTCCCTCCACAATCTTCATCAGTTCGTCTCTTGGATTGATTATTGTTATTCGGATGACTATACGGCGGCGGAGTTTAATGAATCGTTATTGCCCATCGGCGAGGAAAAGCGCGAGCGTCCGGAAGAGCTGAAAGATTTATACGAGCGGCTCAGTTCGAAAGACAAGCGCCTGGAAGAGATGATGAAAGAAAACGAACAGCTTCGCGCTCTGCTTGCCGCCAAACGGGAAGAAAACACGAAAGAGTCCCATTTCCAAGTCGATGCACTGAGCGAATGGGAAACAAGGAAGAAATACATTGATTTGGATTTGAAATTAGCGGGCTGGGAGTTTCAAAAGGACGTTGTGGTCGAATATCCCGTCGTTGGCATGCCAAATCAAGAAGGGGTCGGCTATGTCGATTACGTTCTGTTTGGCGACAACGGAAAGCCGCTGGCGGTCGTGGAAGCAAAACGGACAACCGCCGACCCGAACAAAGGAAAGCAACAAGCCAAGCTATATGCCGACTGTATCGAAAACATGCACGGCCAACGTCCCATCATTTTTTACACCAACGGTTTTGAAACGTATCTTTGGGACGACCTTGCCTATCCGGCGCGGAAGGTTTCCGGCTTTTACAACAAGGAAGAATTAAGCTTGCTGATTGACCGCCGGACGATGAAGAAGCCGCTAAAACATGTGCAAATCAATGACAACATCGCGAATCGTTATTATCAAAAAGAAGCGGTGCTGGCGGTCTGTGACGCGCTTGAGAACAAACGGCGCAAAGCGCTGCTGGTCATGGCGACGGGGAGCGGCAAAACGCGGACAGCGATTTCGATTGTCGATGTTCTTACCCGTCACAATTGGGTGAAAAATATTTTGTTTTTAGCCGACCGCAAAACGCTGGTTACGCAGGCGAAAAACAGCTTTAGCCATCTGCTGCCGAACTTGACGCTTTGCAATTTGCTTGACAACAAAGACAATCCCGAGGAAAGCCGCATGGTGTTTTCGACGTACCCGACGATGATGAACGCGATTGACGAAGCGAAACGAAAAGACGGCAAACGCCTCTTTACCGTCGGGCATTTTGATTTAATTATCGTCGATGAATCCCACCGCAGTATTTATAAGAAATATCGGGCTATTTTTGACTATTTTGACGCAATATTGCTTGGGCTTACCGCCACACCAAAAGATGAAATTGACCGCAATACGTATGAAGTGTTTGATCTGGAAAACGGTGTGCCGACGTATGCGTATGAGCTGGACCAAGCCGTTCAAGACGGCTATTTGGTCGATTACCGTACGATCGAAACAAAGCTTAAATTTTTGGAAGAGGGCATTCATTACGACCAGTTGCCGGAGGAAGAAAAAGAACGATATGAAGAAACATTTGATGAGGAAGTCGGCGACGATATTGACAGCGCGGCGTTAAACGAATGGCTGTTTAATGACGATACGATTGATACGGTGCTGAGAGATGTAATGGAAAAAGGAATTCGCGTCGAAGGCGGAGACAAACTCGGCAAAACGATCATTTTTGCGAAAAACCATCGCCATGCGGAACGGATCGTGGAGCGCTTTGATCAATTGTTTCCCGAATACAAGGGCGGTTTTGCGCGGGTGATTGATTACAGCGTGAACTACTACCAAACATTAATCGATGATTTTTCCGACCGCAACAAATGGCCGCAAATTGCCGTATCGGTCGATATGCTTGATACGGGAGTGGATATTCCCGAAGTCGTCAACCTTGTGTTCTTTAAGAAAGTACGCTCGAAGTCGAAGTTTTGGCAAATGATCGGGCGTGGCACCCGTTTATGCAAAGACTTATTCGGAGCCGGGCAAGATAAAACGCATTTCCTTATTTTTGACTATTGCGGCAACTTTGAGTTTTTCCGGGAAAATCCGAAAGGAATCGAAGGAAAAGCGGTGGAAAGCTTAACGGAGCGTTTGTTTACCGCCAAACTGGAAATCATTAAAGAGCTGCAACATTTACAATATCAAGAAGAAGAGTATATTGCCTATCGCCATCAATTGATTGACGAGCTGCTGGCGGAAATCAATCGGTTAAACGAAGAAAACTTCCGCGTACGCCAACATATTCAGTACGTACACAAGTTCCAAAACCGGGAAGCATGGAACTGTTTAACGGCCATGGATGTCAATGAAATCAAAGAACATCTGGCACCGCTCATCGTTCCGCTCAACGATGATGAGCTGGCCAAGCGCTTTGATTTGCTGATGTATACGATTGAGCTGGCGAAGCTGCAAACGAATAATGCCACAAAACCGATCCGCAGCGTGATTCGCACCGCAGAGGTGCTATCTAAGCTCGGCTCGATCCCGCAAGTGCAGGAACAAAAATACATCATCGAAAAGGTGCAGACGGAAGAGTTTTGGAGCGAAGCCGATCTGTTCGAATTGGAAGCCGTTCGCGAAGCGTTGCGTGATTTAGTGAAATTCCTTGAAAAAGAAACGCAAAAAATTTACTATACGAACTTCAAAGATCAAGTTTTAGAAGTCAAAGAAAACGGCCCGATGTTTACTGTCAATGATCTGAAAAATTATCGCAAAAAGGTGGAACATTATCTGCACGAACACCGCGACCAGATGGCCATTTACAAGCTGCGGAATAATAAAAAGCTGACCATCCAAGACGTAAAAACGTTGGAGCATATTCTTTGGAATGAGCTTGGCACACAGGAAGATTATCAAAGAGAATTCGGCGCCACGCCGATTACAAAGCTCGTCCGCCAAATCGTCGGCCTTGACCCGCAGGCCGCCAACGAAGCGTTTTCCGAATTTTTATCAAGCGAACGGTTGAACATCCAGCAAAGCCGCTTTGTCAAACTGATCGTCGATTACTTTGTAAAAAACGGAGTCATGGACAAGCGGGTGCTGCAGGAAGAACCGTTCAAAACCGTTGGCAGCATTGTTGAACTCTTTCAAGACAACATGGACGACGCGCGGAAGATCATTCGCATTATCGATGAGATTAACCGGAATTCGGAAGATATTGTGGGGGCGTAGCAAAAGCGTTCCTTGTGGTAATCTAGTTAGCCGTTGGGTTTTTTGTTAATACTTTCCATATATTTTGTTTTTCTTCGGTGTTAAGGGATCTTTGAGGCTGGAGATGTCTTGAAGGTACCTTATATTTCATCAAGTACAAAAATTGTCAAGATAGCTTATATTGAGTCAAAATGGTCCGGCAACTATCCAAGAAAAGTTCAATCTTGGGCCAATGAGTTGGGGATCCTCCTTACATTTATGGATGATTCAAGCTGTATTCGAAATGTGATTGACACAACCAATACTATCGAACGAACGATCAAGGAGATTCGGAAACGTCTAAAGTCGATGAACAGTTTAAGCAGTTTAGAGTCTGTAGAAAAAGTCGTGCATTTAACCATCTAGGACTTTAATGAGAAAGGGCAGGACGAAAGTTGTGAGGATTTGCCGAAGCACATGAAGCTCTTCAATGAATGTTTGAAGAACGTTACAATTAACCAAATAATGTAAATAAATGAGATAAGGAGATTCTCTCTTTCCACACAGGAGACTGAATATTAAGTCTCCTGTGTGGAGGAAACCGTCCCTTATCCATTCCAAATCTATTTCAGAGATACCCATCTTGCATTACACAAAATTCTTGATGGTACCCAAAATTTCGAGTTCTAGAGGGGCGGTGATTTAGTACAAAATAGTGCTATTCCATCTGTTTCTCAGTTAGAAAAACCTGGCGAAATCAGCCTTCTTTTTTGGCGAGATGCCGCTGATTTGCTCGTGGCAGCCGTTTTTCACCGGCCTTCTAGAAGGCCGGTGAAAAAAGTACACCCTGAGGCAGGGATTTAGGGGGCTTATGTCGAAAAAGGAAGAAAAATCGTTGGAATGGAGCGTGAGCGGATCATGAAAGCCCCCAAAAACCCTTCGACTCAGCCTGACAAGAGAAGGGGTGGCGTTCCCAACGGGCTTGTTCCTCGCGAAGAAGCTCCGCTTCTTTGGTCCGCTCTTTGTCGAGCGTCTTTCCTTTTCGCTGGTCGAGCGCGCTCGATTCGACGACGATCAGTCGAACCGGATGGCCTTCATAAGTCGAGGCTGTTTCCCATACTCGATACGTGGCACCGTTTTTCTCCGCCAACGTAAAGGGATCGCTCCACGCCGAATCGGGTTGGGCATCTGCCTCCAAAAGCGCGGCTTTGACGATCCGAAGCGATGAAGGGCCTCGCGTGATCAAAAAGGCGTTGGCGGTCTTCGTTTGCGTCAGTGTGTCTTTCGTCATCGCAGCGGAATCCGCCACGTAAATCCATTCGTCTTGGATCTTGGCTTGCTTCAGCTGTTCATGGACACGGGAGAGTACCTCGGGATTCCACGTTTTGTCCGGCACGTTGCCGTCGTGCACATCGCCGTAAAACGGGATGCCGTCTTCGTTGCCGATCAGCCCGAAACCGATCTGTTTTTGCCAACGATGATGCCGGTTGTAGCCATGCGTGATCTGCAGGGCCTCTGACGAGACCGATTCATACGCGCCGTAAACGGTCTTGTCCGTCGTATCGGCGTGGAAGACACGAAGAGAGAGGCCTTCTTTCTTGTAGATCTGCACGAGGCAAGACGAAAGGACTTGATGGATATTCGCCTCATACAGGCGATCCAAATGACGCGCGATGGCATCGTCGTTGAACCAAGACGGCTCCAGCCCTGGCCGAATCAGCTTCGGCAAATCGATGTCGTGCGCCCATTGTTCCAAATGAACGAGCGCTTGCCGGCCGCTCAAGATATCCAGAATGATTAGCTTGACGATATCGCTGGCTCGAGTTTGGCATTGCGGATTCACGGGAACCAGATGATCAATCAACTGAGGAAGGTCAAGATCCTTGAACAGGGTGCTTATTATATTCAAATAAGAACTTTCATAAATGGCCCGAATTCGAACGTCCATGATGGGCAAACTCCTTTGCTTTCCTTGTGTTTCAAGGTTTTATTCGACAGGAAGATAAAAAAATCCTCCCGATTTTTGTCGAGAGGGTGCGAAATGTGAGATAGGAAGCGAAAGGATGGCAAAAAAGATCGGGTTGTTCGTTGCCGGGGCGGCCGCCTTGTTGGTGCTCTTGTTTCATCTCGGGCCGCTTGTCGGGCTGGCGATCACGCTGGCGATCTTGTACTATGCGTTCAAGAAATGGGACGCAAGCGGTGATTTATGCGTTTCGCCATGGGCTGGTGAAGTGAGGAGTGCATCATTTGGCCGCGATGGGAAAAAGATCGCCATATTCAGACGAAAACCGCTCCATTTCATCAAACGGAACAGGAGGATGAAACAGGAGCGGTTTTGTTCGTTGCGGTGGGTCAAAAAGGCTAACGTTTCGAGAGGAATTACGCTTGTTTGGCCAGTTGGCGAAGCTTTCGGTCGTGATGGAGCACCTTCGTGGTCAACACGTCGACCGAGGTTTGCGTGTCTGCGAGTTCTTCTTCGAGGCGATCGCTTCGTTCGGTCAGTTGTCTGTTCATCTGTTGCATTTCCTCACGAAGGGAATCGATTTTGGCTTCAAGACGGGTTTCGACAGCATGGATTTCGTTGCGGAGCTGCTGGCCCATTTCGTGCATTTCCGTGCGGAGTTGTTGGCCCATTTCATGCATTTCACCGCGCAGTCGTTGTTCCATTTCCTCCATTTTCGAGCTGATTTTGTCGGAATGTTGTTCGAGGGCGTGCAGCACCGCTTGGATGATCGTGTTTTCTTCCATTCGTTTCACCTCCTCATAGCCATTATAGGCGAAACGGAACAGAAGCGAAAGAGAAAAGATGGCGGGTTTCGTCGAAACAGGGCGGTCGAATTTTTGGGGCGAACCGCGTGTTTTCGATTTATTATGCCGCCGGTTTTACCATACAATAAAACCATAGCTTGGCCGAAAAAAGGAGATGATCAAATTGGATGCGGGGTGGACGTTTGACAACCGTTATGCAAGGCTGCCGGAACGCTTTTTCAGCCGCGTTCTCCCCACGCCGGTGCGCGCGCCGGAACTGGCGGTGCTCAACCGGCCGCTTGCGGCAGAACTTGGGTTGAATGAAGAAGCATTGCGAAGCGACGCAGAGGTGGCGGTGCTGGCGGGAAATCGGATTCCGGACGGGGCTGAGCCGCTGGCGCAGGCGTATGCCGGGCATCAGTTCGGCTATTTCACGATGCTTGGCGACGGACGGGCGGTGCTCATCGGCGAGCATGTCACCCCAAGCGGCAAGCGGGTGGATATTCAGCTGAAAGGCTCGGGCCGGACGCCGTATTCGCGCGGCGGCGACGGGCGGGCGGCGCTCGGGCCGATGCTGCGGGAGTACATCGTGAGCGAGGCGATGCACGCCCTTGGCATTCCGACGACCCGCAGTCTGGCGGTCGTGACAACGGGAGAGACGATTCGGCGGGAAACCGAACTGCCTGGGGCGATTTTAACGCGTGTGGCGTCGAGCCATTTGCGTGTCGGGACGTTCCAATACGCGGCGCAATGGGGGACGAAAGAAGAGCTGCGCGCGTTGGCCGATTACGCGCTTGAGCGGCATTTCCCTCGGTTTGAAGAGGCTGAAAACCGCTATTTGTTTTTGCTTGAACAAGTCATCGCCCGGCAGGCGGCATTGATCGCCCAATGGCAGCTGGTCGGTTTCGTCCACGGGGTGATGAACACCGATAACATGACGATCAGCGGGGAAACGATCGATTACGGGCCATGCGCGTTTATGGACACGTATGACTTGAAGACGGTGTTCAGCTCCATCGATACGGAAGGGCGGTATGCGTACGGCAATCAGCCGTATATCGGGGGCTGGAACTTAGCTCGATTGGCGGAGAGCTTGCTGCCGCTGCTGGATGAGGATGAGGAAAAGGCGGTGGCGTTGGCGCAGGAAGCGCTCGATCAATATCCGACGTTGTACCATCGTCATTGGCTCGACGGGATGAGAGCGAAACTCGGTTTGGCTGAAGCGCAAGCGGGGGATGGCGAGCTTATCGCCGATTTATTGCGGCTGATGGAAGAATACCGCGCTGACTATACGAACACGTTCCGGGCGTTGACGTTAGGCGAGTACATCGGAATGGCGCTCTTTGACGCTTCCGAGTTTCGCGAGTGGCACGAGCGCTGGCAAACGAGGCTCAGCCAAGAAGCGGTTTCGCGGGAAGAAGCGTATGAACGGATGCGCCGCCATAATCCGGCCGTCATTCCGCGCAACCATCGGGTTGAAGAGGCATTGGCCGCCGCGGTCAATTGCGGCGACTACAGCGTGATGGAGCGTTTCCTCGAAGCGCTGGCCGATCCGTACGCTTATTCGCCGGAACAAGCCGAGTACGCGGAACTGCCGCCGCCGTCCGACCGGCCGTACCGGACGTTTTGTGGGACGTGAAAAGGGCCCTTGGGAGCCCTTTTTTTCATTTTCCTCTTTACGTTGACGTTGCGTCAAGGTGTATCGTCATCCATAGGGAGGTGAGGAATATCGAGTACACCGTGCATGCATTATTCCGAGGAAGCGCATGCCGGACTGGCGCGCCTGTATGTCGAGGACGAACGGTTCAAAGCGTATTATGACCAAGTGCATCCGGGAGCGGCTGAGTTTCTCAAAGAAGCGATTTGGATCTATACGGGGATGAAAGACCGGTAAGCGGCAGGCGGCCCGCCCGAAGAATAGGCGAGCCGCCGTTTTTGACGGTTCTGGATGAAGGCGTTCGGTTTGCGGTACAATCAAAGTGGTGCATAAAGGAGCCCTCGGTGAACAGTGAAAGGAAGGAGTGGATGCAATGGAGGCGCTCAGACAACGACTGCGGGCCATTGATCAAAAGGGATATAAGGCGTACAAAGCGATTGAGGGGGAGTATTCCTTTCCGGCATTTACCCTGGCGATTGACCATGTGCAAGGCGACCCGTTTGCGGAACCGTCAAAAATTCGGGTGATCGTGCCGCGGGTGAAGACGGTGTTGACATCGGAGTGGACGAATACGAAACCGCGCCGCGTCCGTTGCGAAGATGTGCTAGTGCGCCGCGTTCATCACGAACTGCGGCAATGGCCGGCGCGGGCGCGCGGGTCGGGAAAAAGCGGGCTCGTGTCGATCGATGCGCCCGGGCAGAAGGTGCTCGAGCGAACGGCGGTGCACATCACCGATGAGACGATCACCATTTGTTTATCGGTTGGCTTGCCGGCCAACGGGCGGCGCATCTTAGCGAAGGAAGCCGAGGGCATCTTTTTCGAACAAATTCCAGCCGTGATCGAGCGGGCGGTGTACGGCCTTCGTGAAGAGGATATCCGCCCGGCGGTTGAACTGGCCGATCAACAGCACGCCATCCGCCGCTATTTGCATGAGCACGGATTGGTGGCGTTTGTCGCCAACGGCGCGATTTTGCCGCGCGAAAGCGGGGTGAGCGACAAGCCGCTGCGGCGCGGCGCGGTGCCGTTTCAAAGCCCGCCGGAGCTCGAAGTGGCGATTCCGGTGCCGCATCGCACCGAACCGATCAAAGGCATGGGCATCCGAAAGGGGATCACGCTCATTGTCGGCGGCGGTTACCACGGAAAATCGACGCTGCTTCAGGCGTTAGAGCACGGTGTGTATGATCATATCGCCGGCGATGGCCGGGAGTTTGTCATCACCGACAGCGGGGCGGTGAAAATTCGCGCTGAGGACGGTCGCAGCGTGGCCAATGTCGATATTTCCCCGTTTATCGGCACGCTGCCGTACGGCAAGGAGACGACGCGCTTTTCGACGGAAAACGCGAGCGGCAGCACCTCGCAAGCCGCGAGCATGATCGAAATGATCGAAGCGGGGGCGTCGGCGTTTTTGATTGACGAAGATACGAGCGCTACCAATTTGTTCATGCGCGACGCGCGCATGCAGGCGCTCATCGCGAAAGAAGCCGAGCCGATCACCCCGTATATCGACAAAGCCCGCCAGCTGTTTCACGACTACGGCATTTCCACCGTTCTGGTCGTCGGAGGGTTAGGGGATTATTTTGAGATTGCCGATTGTGTGATCAAAATGGAACAGTATGCTCCATCCGATGTGACCAGTGAAGCGAAACAGATCGCGGCCAAGATGCCATCGGGGCGGAAAGCGGAAGGCGGAGCGTCGTTTGGCCGCATTCGTGAGCGCATTCCGCTGCCGGAGAGCTTAAACAGCCAAAAAGGAAAGAAAGCGAAAGCGGCCGCGCGCGGTCGCCATGTCATTCAATACGGGCTGACGGACGTGCTGTTGTATGCGCTCGAGCAGCTTGTTGACGACAGCCAGACGCGAGCGATCGCCGCGGCGCTGCTGTATATGGAACGAAAAGGATGGTTCGACGGAAAGAAAACCGTCCGCCAACTGCTTGATGCCATCGAGGAACGGTGGGACCGACATGGGCTTGGCTCGATTTCTTTGCGCAACGGCCATCCCGGCGAGTTCGCCCGCCCGCGCCGCTTCGAGCTGGCGGCGGCGCTCAATCGGCTGCGGACGCTCCGGTGCAGCCAATAACGGCAGGCACGATGGCAGGAGAAAGGGGCGTGGTTTTCCTTCCAGACCCGTGGGCGGGAAAGCCCATTCCTTTAGGGACGGGATGAAAGCAGGCATCATGATATCATCAACATAAGGAGATGAAAAGATGCCTGCGACCGCTGATCGATGGAAACAAGCGCATCGCTCCCGATGATGGTGACAGTGTGCCAGTGCAAGCAAGACAGGCAGTCCATTCAGGCCAGTTCGTTTCGATGGACGGGACAACAAGCCGCCCCTAACGCGATGGGGCTAAGAAGCGGCAAACAAGCGATTGAATTCGCTTTCTGACGGCGCTCCTGCGATTTTGCTCTAGCGTCATCCGCCGATTATCGTTATAATTATGTTTATCAGTGCAACGCGGCGGAGGGCGGCAAAGAGGCTGCCGGTTGGCTAGAGGGGGATCGGGGCATGAACAAATCCAAAGGCTGGATCGAATCCGAAATCAGCAAGGCGCTAACAAAATGGGAAAAAGATTTTCTCGGCCGCGGCTCGGTGTCTGTCAAAACCGATATTTTGCGCGATATGATTATCGTTTCCTTGCATGGCATTTTGACGCCTGCCGAATACACCCTTTGTGAGTCAAAGGAAGGGATGCTCGCCGTGAAGCGGTCGCGGACGAGTTTGGTCGAATCAGGGGTCGATGACTTAAAAGAGATGATTTTGGAAATTACCGGTGAACGGGTGAAAAGTTTTCATACTGATTTAAGCACGCGGACAGGCGAGCGGATTATCGTCTTTAAACTGTTCAACGATTTGGAAAAACAGCTGGCGAAATAAATTTTTCAGATGACAGGCTGGCGGAATTGTTGTATAATTGAAACAACTTTTATACAGTAAGTATAGAATAAATAAAGAGGACGTTATTGTCGGGAGCCCTTCAAAAAACCTACATCTGCTTAGGTTCGTTGAAGGGAAACCGACCGATGTCCGTTGCACAACTAACGACGGGAGATCTTCAAACAGTCCATCAGTGATTGGTTGAAGATAAACCGGCTATGGGCAATCTATAGGCAATGGAACGGCCTTTTTTCGGCCGCCTTGCTTGATTGACATAGCCGGTTTTTTCTTTTTCTCCCGTGAAAAAGCAAGCGGATGAGGGAGGAGATGTTTATGGAGCTTGAATGGTTCGTATGGGGCTGGCTGGCAGCGGTGGCGATTGTGTTTGCCAGCGCGATCGTATGGCTATTTCCGCGCGTGCCGGAGCGGTATGTGCACGTACACGTCTGGCTGTTGCTTCTGCCGGGGGCGGCAGCGCTGTCGGGATGGATCGGCGCTGGTGCCGTGGAAGTCGGGATATGGCGATTTGATACGGTCACCTGGCTGGCTGGTGTCTATATTTCGCTCCTTAGCTGGGCGATTCAACGGTTTGCGATCCGTTATTTGCATGGCGACCGTGCGTATCGGCTTTATTTTTCGCTGTTGACTTGGACCGCCTTTGCCGCTTCACTCACATGGGCGGGCGGTGACTTGCGTTTGATGGTCATATGCTGGGGGCTGCCGTTGATCGGCCTTGTAGCATTAACCGGGTTGAAAAAAGAGTGGGGGCCCGCTCGGTTCGTCGCCCGACAGATGGCCGCGGTATTTGGCATCAGTTGGCTGGCTGTCGCCGTTGTAGTTGGGTGGCTTGGGGCGGCGACCGGCGAATGGCGTCTTGCTTCGGCGCTGTCAGTGGAGCACCTTGCACGTCTAGGTGCCTGGGAGAAGGCAGTGATGAACGGGCTGCTTATTTTGGCGGCGATCATCCCGGCTGGACAATGGCCGTTTCACCGCTGGCTGATGGAATCGGCAGTAACACCGACACCGGTGTCGGCGGTCATGCATGCCGGGCTCGTCAATGCCGGCGGGCTGTTGCTTTGGCGTTTTTCTCCGCTTTTTAGTGGGACGGAGGCGCATGTAGCACTGTTTATGATCGCCTTTTTCTCAATTTTGATCGGAACCGGGATCAGCTTGGTGCATGTTGACTATAAGCGCCAGCTTGTCGCGTCAACGATGGCGCAAATGGGCGTCATGCTTGTGCAATGCGCCCTTGGCGCTTATGGGGCGGCGGTTGTGCATTTAGTGCTGCACGGGTTGTTTAAAGCGACGCTTTTTCTGCAGTCCGGTTCGGTCGTCCCGCGAGTGGGCCGGGCGGGATATCGAAAAGCGGGAGGTTCATGGCGGGGCAGCATGGTCGTCGGCGCACTGCTTGGGGCAGCCTTTTGGTTTGCAGCTCCCGGTGAACCGGCTCGCTTGTTAAGTGCGCTCCTGCTTGGCGCTTCGGCGGCGGTCGCCTGGGGACGGCTCGCCGACTTTCGCGAAGGCCGCTGGCTTGGCTTCGCTGTTGTCGCCGCCTTGGCGTTTGTTTCGGAAACGGTGCGCCATGAGTTTATGGCGCTCTTCGGTGAAGGGGGAGCATCCGTGTTCATTCCGACTGCTCCGTTCGAATGGATGGCAGGCATGTTATTCGCCGCGGCGGCGCTCGCTGCCTATTGGATCGCGAACGAGCGCACGTCAGCGCTTGCCATTCGTTTGTATATGCGGCTCGTTCACCTTGGAGAGCCGCGCCTAGCGGCAATGGAGACGCATCCGCATTACTTGGCATCCTATATGAAGGAGGGAATGGCTCATGAATAAAAGTGCGATGCCGATTGAGCGAACGGTTGGAGTATTCAAGCGGGATCGCGTGCAAGGCCGCCCGCTCGCTGACATGGTCAAAGAGGCGGCAAAGGCGATTGCCCCGCTTTGGCCGATTTCGGCATTTATCGCCCGCCATCCGTGGATGGGGTTTGAAAGGGAACGGTTTGCCGATGCAGCCGATCGGTTGCAACAAGTGTATGGGATCGACTTGTATCCGCCGATGGCCGTGTTCCATACAGCGTTGGCCAAAGGAGAGATCGATCTTTCGTTCGTTGAGCAACGGCTGCAGCGCTGGCTTGACAAACAGCCGCTTCCGGCGCCGCGCCACGAAGCGGAACGGCTTTGCCGCGCCCTCCTTTGGAACGACACGGTGCCGGAGGAAGCGTTTGGTCTTGCGGAGCTGGTACCGTTGGCGGAGGCAACGCAGCTGCGTCTGACGGCTGTCCGGCCGGTCAGCGCACGGTTGGGCAACATCGCCGAACGGCTTGATCAACAGATGATCAAGTGGTGCAAGCTGTTTTATGATGAAAGCGGGGCGTCATGGACGCTTCCGCATCGTGAGCGCGGTTTTTATCAGGCATGGCGCCAGCTTGCCGCCGCGGACCCAGCGCTTTCGAAAGATGAACGGAAGCGGCTTTCCGATTGGCCGCACGATCCAAATGAGGCGCTGCGCCAGGCGCTTGAAAAACTGGGGGTGCAGGACGAAGACGCAGTGGCGTATGTGGAGGCGCATTTGCTGGCGCTGCCTGGCTGGGCCGGCATGACAGTGTGGCGATCGCGTCAAGCAGGCGATGAGGTGGATGGATTGATCGGTTATTTAGCTGTCCGGCTCTCGCTCGAGTGGGCGCTTGCCGCCCCGCATTTGCCGTTAGGCGAGGAAGAAAACGGAGATCGGAACGATGTTCTTCCGTTGTTGGCCGCTTGGTTTCATTGGGCCGGAATGGCGCCGGAAGACTGGCGGCGCTTGCGGCCGGACGAACAACAAGCCCGCCTGGCTTTTGCGGATCGCTTTTGGCGGATTGACCGCCGTCACCTTTGGCTTGAGGCGTGGGAAGATACGGATGAAGCAAGGCTGAAAGAGGCGGTGTCCACGCGCCGTCCGGTGAGCGAACCAGAGCGGGCCGCAGCTCAGCTGCTGTTTTGTATTGACGTTCGTTCCGAGCCGTTTCGCCGGCATTTGGAAGCAGCTGGGCCGTTTGAAACATACGGATGTGCCGGCTTTTTTGGCTTGCCGATTCAGACGCGCGCGCTTGACAGCGATGATGCCCACCCATCGTGCCCGGCGATCGTCGCGCCCCAGCATGAAATTCGCGAAACGGCGGATCAAGAGGAAGCCAAACCCTATCGCCGCCGGCGCGATGCGCTTCGCTTTGTCGGTGAAACGTTTAAAAAAATCAAGCAGCACATATTGGCCGGCTTATTGCTTCCGGAAATGAGCGGGCCATGGCTCGGCTTGCATACGCTCGCTCGGAGCGCAGCGCCAGCTTGGGCCGGGCGGGTGATTCGCCGCGCTGAAACGACGACGGAACAAAAACCAAAAACGATGTTGTCGCTCCATCGCCATAGCGGGGACGAAGCGGCCGGACTGCCGGTCGGTTTGACAAAAGAGGAGCAAGTCCAATATGTTAAGCAACTGCTTGTCAACATCGGCCTGACGTCCTCGTTTGCCCCCCTTGTCGTCGTTTGCGGCCACGAAAGCGAAACGGCAAACAACCCGTACGCCTCGGCGCTTGACTGCGGAGCGTGCGGCGGTGCCGCCGGAGCATTTAACGCCCGCGTGTTTACCGCATTGGCGAATTTGCCTAGCGTGCGAGCCGAGCTGGCAAAAGAGGGAATAGTCATTCCGGAGGAGACGGTGTTTGTCGCTGCGGAACATATCACGACCGTTGACGAACTGCGCTGGTTGGAGGTGCCGCCGTTATCAGAAGCGGCTCAGCGGTCGTTTGACCAACTCAAGCGGGTCCTCGGCGGTGTGAGCCGTCATGCGAACGCTGAGCGGATGGCGAAGCTGCCGCATGTTGGCGGCATGCCGCACGACCCGGTGGCAGAAGCGCAGCGCCGCGCGGTTGACTGGAGCGAAGTTCGTCCGGAATGGGGATTAGCCGGAAACACCGCCTTTTTCATTGGCCGGAGGGCGTTAACAAAAGGTGTCCATTTGGACGGAAGAGTGTTTTTGCATAGCTACGATTGGCGCGAGGATCCGACCGGTGAAGCGTTGGCCGGCATTATCGCCGGGCCGGCGACCGTCGGTCAGTGGATCAATTTGCAATATTACGCGTCAACTGTCGCGCCGCACTACTACGGAAGCGGCGATAAAACGACCCAGACGGTTACAGGCGGCATCGGCGTCATGCAAGGGAACGGAAGCGATCTGCTGACCGGCTTGCCGTGGCAGTCGGTGGCGGCATCTGACCGCGAGCTGTTCCATTCTCCGCTCCGCCTGCTCGTCATTATTGAGGCGCCGTCTTATTATATCGAACGGTTGCTCAGCGAAAACGGCGACTTTCGCCAAAAAGTTGAAAACGGTTGGCTCCGCCTTGCCTCCATCGATCCGCATAGTGGGGCGTGGGTGAAATGGGAGAGCGCTCGCGCCTTATCGGTGCAGCCACGCTAAATGTGAATTAGGAAAATCATCGCCGCTTGCCCGGTTTACGAAGCAAGCGGCTTTTTTTATAAAAAAGAAAAACGTTTGGCCGCTATCGCGGGTATATAAAGTGAAAACCCCTTTTCGGGAGGTGGAGAGATGGAGAGGGAGCTGATCGAGCGGATTCGGCACGGCGATGAAGGAGCATTCGCTGAATTGTATCAGCTTTACGCAGAATATGCTTTGCGCGTGGCAGCAGCGGTGACCGGAAGCAGTGCGAACGCGGCGGATGCTGTACAGGAAACGTTTATCCGCGTCTATGACCATATCGGGCGCTTTGACCCCTCTAGGCCGTTTCGGCCATGGTTTTACCGCATTTTGATCAATGAATGCCGGCGGTTTATGAAAAAACAGCGCGCTGTTGCCATCTTGAGCGAGGAGATGGGAGCTGCCGGTTTTCTGTCGTATGAAGAGCGTTACGCGTTTGCACAGTATGAAGAGCTGTACAAAGCGATCGGGCGGTTGAAGGAAAAGCAGCGTATTCCTATAGTGCTGAAATATTTGCAAGGATTCACCGATGAGGAAATCGCCGACATTCTCGATTTAAACGTCAATACTGTAAAATCGCGGCTGTTTAAAGCGCGCAGCCAACTAATGAAATGGATGAAAATGGAGGAGGAAAGGGGTGCGACAAATGGATGAGCGGAAATGGGACGAAATGATCCAAACGGCGTTGCTGTACGGAACGGATGAGGCAGCGGAGCAGAAAGAGGATGTATGGGTGCATCTTCGCTCCCGTATGGTAAAAGAGCGACGGAAACGCCGCCGTGTAGGCAGGTGGGTATGGCCGATGGCTTCCGTGGCGGCAACGGTTGTGCTGGCATTTTTGTTCACCGCCCCTGGCCAGGCGGCGATTGATCAAGTGAGGCAATGGTTTGCCTCGAAAAAAGTGATCACGGAGGAAATAGAAGGCCAAAAGGAACAAAAAGAGGTGACGTTGAACGAAGGGAAAGCCGGCTATATCATTTACATCGATGAAAGTATGTACCGGCTTGAAACAAAGAACGGGTACGACCGGATTGTGCCGCTTCATCAAGGGGGCGCCAACATTCCGCCGGTATATATGGAAATTCGTCAAGTGACGGACCGATCCCCAGAGATGGTGGCCGTCGAGCTAGAGCAGGAAGTAAAGGAGAAATACCCGGTCATCATTCAAACCGGAAAAGTGAACGAACCGGTGGATGGCTATGTGATTCACGGGGAAGCCGGGCATCAGTGGAATGACGAAGTCGTTAAATATTATGTTGTTCCAAACGGAAAAGGCGGCGCGTTTATTATTGAGCAACGGTATTTTGTTGAAGCGAGCGAAGGGCATGGCGCCCGGTTTGACTATATGGTAAAGCAGTTCCGCATGATCGATCAGCTACAGGAGGAATAACCCTTCGTCCTCAGCCAATTGTCAACAAAAAGGCAGGGAAAACGGCACGGGGCAGCGAAATAACATAGCAGATGACGCAGGAAACATCAGGCGAGAAGGAAAGAGGGAGAGCGGATGAAAACACAGTTTATCGCCGGCCATGCGCGACTGCCAGCCGGAATGGCGGCGAAAAGCCTTTACGATACGTTAACGATTACGGCGGAAATTGATAAAAAGTACGGAGTGATCGTTGAGGCGTCGTGCACCCTTGCCACTGAACACGGGCGCGACTATGTCGCCCGGCTGCTTCGCGGCCATTCGCTGCGCGACGGCATTGACGAGCTGTTGGCTGAGCTTGACGAGGGGTATTTAGGCAAAGCGCATTCCGCTCTTTGTGCGGCGCTGAAAGATTTGTACAAACAATTTTGCAAAATGGACGAGAAAGAACAATAGGCGGCTGCTCCTCATCGACGGATGAGGACAGCCGCGTTTTTGCGCGCGGCGGCGAGATGGGGCCGCCGTTGTTTCGCCGTTGTTTTAGTCCTCGTCTGGCCGCCATGCCGGCAATGTTTTGCGCAGCGGTTTGTCCTCGCGGTAGCCAAGCACATACTCCGCCTGCATGATCGTATGAATTTCGCGCGTGCCTTCGTATATGACCGGCGCTTTTGAGTTGCGCAAGTAGCGTTCGACCGGATATTCGTTCGAGTAGCCATAAGCGCCATGGACTTGAACGGCGTCATCGGCCGCTTGGTTGGCGTAGTCGCAGGCGATCCATTTGGCGAGCGATGTTTCCCGCGTGCAGCGGCGGCCTTCGTTTTTCAAAAATCCGACTTTGTAGACGAGCAGGCGGCTGATTTGCAGGCCGGCTTCCATGCGGGCGATCATTTGCTGAACGAGTTGATGGCGGCCGATTTCTTTGCCGAACGTTTTTCGTTCATGACAATATTTGACGCTCGCTTCCAAGCACGCCATAATGAGGCCGACGGCGCCGGCAGCGACGGTGAAGCGGCCGTTGTCAAGCGCGGACATGGCGATTTTGAACCCTTCACCTTCCTCGCCGAGCAAGTTTTCTTTCGGGACGCGGACGTTGTCAAAAAACAGCTCGCCTGTGTTGCCGGAGCGGATGCCAAGCTTCCCTTTAATCGGGCGCGACGAAAAGCCGGGCATTGTCCGTTCAACGATAAAAGCGGAAATGCCGCGATGCTTTTTCGATTTATCCGTATAGGCGAATACGAGGAAATGATCGGCGATATCAGCAAGGGAAATCCACGTTTTTTGTCCGTTTAAAATATAGTCATCGCCATCGCGGACAGCGGTCGTTTGAATCGAAGCGACGTCCGAGCCGGCGTTTGGTTCGGTCAGGCCAAACGCGCCGATTTTTTCCCCGCGGGCTTGCGGGACGAGATATTTTTGTTTTTGTTCTTCCGTTCCCCATTGCAGCAGCGTTAAGCTGTTGAGCCCGGTGTGAACCGAGACGGCGGTGCGGAAGGCGGTGTCGCCGCGCTCGAGCTCTTCGCAGACGATGGCGAGCGAGTTGTAGTCCATCCCCATGCCGCCATATTGCTCCGGAATGCAGACGCCCATTAAATTGAGCTCGGCGAGCCGTTTGAAAATGTTGCGGTCAAATGCGCCGCGCTCATCCCATTCTTTGATATACGGCATAATTTCTTTGTCGACAAACTTGCGCACCGTTTGCCGCAACATCTCTTGTTCCGGTGTAAAGTCGAAGTTCATCATCGTTTTGATCCCCCTATGCATGAATTTGTTGGTGAAAGATGATTGTATAAGTCAGCGCTTGCGGGCGCCAGCCGCTGCAAGAAGCAGTGATTCTCCATTGGTCATGGCGATTCGTTCTGTCCGCTTTGGGGCGCGTGCCCGTTTCGCCATCCGATTTCGGCTTCGCCGTTATGCTCGCCGGCGAGCGGCGGCGGCAGCCGGTAGGATACGGGTGTTCCGGATAGCTTGAGCGGACTGGCGACAAGCGGGAGCGGACCGACGGTCGGATGGTGCATGGTGACTGTCATTTCGCGCGCTGCCGTTTGCGGATGGCGAAACAGTTCGTCCAGCGTCTGCACCGGGCCGCACGGGATGCCTTTCTCAGCGAGCAGGCGCTGCCATTCCGCCCGCGTCCGTTGTTTGATCTCCTCGTTCAGCCGCCGGTTGAGTTCGTCGCGGTGGGCGACGCGGCCCGGGTTCGTCTGGAAGCGCGGATCGGCCCCGATCGAACGGTCGGACAATAATGAACAAAGCGCTTGAAACTGCCGGTCATTGCCGATAGCGATGACGATCGGACCGTCACTTGCCTCGTACGTTGAATACGGAACGATGTTCGGATGTTCATTACCAAGCGGCTTTGGAACGTCGCCGGATAATAAGTAATTGGCGGCGACATTGACCAGCGCGCCGATCGCGCAGTCAAAGAGCGATAGGTCGATTTTTTGCCCGCGTCCCGTTTTTTCGCGGGCAAGCAACGCCGCTTCAATGGCGATGGCAGCGTACAGGCCGGTAAATACATCGGTAACGGCTACGCCGACCTTAAGCGGACCGGTGTCCGGGGCGCCGTTAATGCTCATCCAGCCGCTCATCGCTTGAATGATGTAGTCGTAGCCGGCGAGCGGGGCAAGCGGCCCGGTTTCGCCGAACCCGGTGATCGAGCAATAGATGAGGCGCGGATTCAGCCGGGACAGCGCTTCATAGCCAAGCCCCCATTTGTCCATCGTTCCGGTTTTGAAATTGTGGATGACGACATCGGCTGTTTCCGCCAGGCGGAAGACCGTTTTTCTCCCTTCCTCCGTTTTTAAATCGACGGTCATGCTCCGCTTATTGCGATTGACGGCTGTATAGTAAGCGCTCATGCCATTTTGAAACGGCGGCCCCCAAAACCGGGTGTCATCCGATCCGCCAGGCGCCTCGATTTTGATGACATCGGCCCCTAAATCGCCTAAAATCATCGTCGCGTATGGACCGGCCAACACGCGTGACAGGTCGAGAACACGCACGCCATCGAGCGCTCCTCCCATCGGATTCCCTCCTTTCTTTCACATGCAAAAAGCCGGTTCCTTGCAAAAAGTGCGAAACAGGAACCGGCTCAAGCGGACTGAGGGGGCATCCCGGCGCGGAGATGCCGTCAGACCGCACAGTTCTTTTTTGGTGACGGTGATATGAAAATGAACGCAGTCAACCGACGTTGCCTGATAGGCAGCGGGACGAACAGATGGCGCGGCCGTCTGGTCTGCACAAGCGGCCAAGCTGGCAGGAGACAGCTCGCTATCGTTATTATAAAATTTTATTGGATAATTGTAAATAGTCTAAATATTAATCCTGGAAAATATGTGACGGCAAAATTGGTTAGGGAGACAGCAAAGATGCGTTTCACTGTGCTGACGGCATAGGAGTTGATCCCCTTTTTCAAACAAAAGGAGAGGCGGCCGATTGCAGCGGGCGGCAAGAAAACATCGCTGGCTGAGACCAAAAGCGCGCAACATTCGCCTGTATCTATATATAATTGTAAAGAAAGGGGAAACGATGACGCAAAGGAAGTGATGGTGCATGTTCCGCATTTTAGTGACGACAGACGCTAATTATCTTCCGCCGTTGAAAGTGCTCATGCGTTCGTTATTTTGCAATAATCGGCGCCCGTTTACGTTTTATTTGCTTTATTCGCGCATTGCGGAGGAGGAGATCCGGGCGCTTAGTGATTTCGTGCGCAAGCAAGGGCATGAACTGGTGCCGATTTATGTCGACCCGCAACTGTTTCATGACGCTCCGGTGTTTCGCCACTATACGGCCGAGATGTATTACCGGCTGGCGGCCCATTTGTTTCTGCCTTCGGATGTCGAGCGTGTATTGTACCTTGACCCGGATATTGTCGCCATTAACCCGATCGATGAGTTGTATGAGATGGATTTTGAAGGGAATTGGTTTATCGCTGCCGAACATACACATTCCACGAAAGTGGCCAACTTGTTCAACAAACTTCGGTTAAAGACGCCGAATGCCAAAGGCTATTTCAACACAGGCGTAATGATGATGGATATAGCGATGATGCGGCAACACGTCCGGCTAGAGGAGATTTACCAGTTCATTCGCGACAACCGGTTTAAGCTTGTCCTCCCGGATCAAGACGTGCTTAACGGGCTGTATTGGGACAAAATCAAACCGGTCGACGGCTACCGCTACAATTACGATGCCCGTTACTATGACCTTTTACAGCTGTTGCCGAATCCAAAGCATGACTTGTCTTGGATTGAGGAGCATACGGTCTTCATTCATTATTGCGGTAAAGAAAAACCATGGAAGCCTAATTACAAAGGGGAGCTCGGACTGTTTTACAGGCGATACAGCCAAATGCTCGAGTTGGAAGGGGAAACGATAGTGTAACCGGTTGAGACAATGGGAGTGATCTTCAATTCCAAAGGAACGTTTCTGACTGCCAGCGAGGGCGGAAGGGGAATGGCAGGCACGCGGCAAATGAATCGCTAAGGAGAAAAGATCGTATGGTTTGCTTTCGGGCATAGGGGATGATCCGCAAAACGTCTGCATGTCAACAAAGTGCCCACGTCATAGGAAAAGGTGCCCCGTTAAGCGGGACACCCTGTTCGGTTACCGTTTGCGTTCTTGCCGGCGGATGCCAGCTGCTGCAGCGCGCGCTTGCGCCTCGAGGTCTTCATGGTCGGCAAATTCTTCGGAATACTCGACGTCAATGCCGTCGGATTTCAGTTGTTTCGGCACCTGCGGCAAAGTCGCCTTGTTTTTGTCACGTGCCCGTTGTCCGCGAGATCGGCCCATCGTCCATGCCCCCTATCGAAAAGTGGTGAATCGTACGATTCATTCATTAGGATGGCAAGGACAAAGCGGTTGTATAAATAGCAATCGTTTCTAATGGCGCGCCTTTTTAGCCGTATACCCGCCTGCTTGGTCGGCCATTTTAAAATCGCGGGCATAGCTCACTTCCTGGGCGCTTGTCAGCGTATGTTTTGCTTTTTCGCGTTTTCGTTTTTCCGCCATCGCTCGTTCCCTCGCTTTGCATCAATATTCCTTCAGTTCCATTTTGGACGATATGAGCCGCTTTTATGCATAAAAAAGAGGATGTCCGGACGGACAGCCTCTTTTTGGATCGTCATGCGGCCTCCCGCGCTTACGCCTCTTTTCGTTGTTCCTCTTCAAGTGTGAAGGAGGGATGGCGCATCGTATAAAGCGTATAGTTGTCTTTCGTAATTTCATACAAATTGTACACGTCCGCCCCGATTTGCTCGAGCAGCGCCCGCCGCGTTTCATTGGCTGGCGCCACATATGGCAGCTTTTCCGCCGCTTTAATCGAGCGAACATTGACTTTGCGGATGCGCAAAAATACCGTTTCGATGGAAAGTTCATAAAATAGTTCATGGAAAAACGCCTCTTTGG
Organism: Geobacillus uzenensis; assembly: GCF_002217665.1. Classification (NCBI taxonomy): domain Bacteria; kingdom Bacillati; phylum Bacillota; class Bacilli; order Caryophanales; family Anoxybacillaceae; genus Geobacillus; species Geobacillus uzenensis. The sequence goes on along the minus strand of NZ_NEWL01000009.1, from coordinate 1,841 downwards.
CGCGCCGGTTGTAGCCGAGCCCGTGGTACGGTTTGCCAAGCCACGTCCCTAAAAAGCCGGCGCCATCTTCGATATCAAAGAGGCTGATCGTGCCGATCGGGTTTCCCCATTCGTCCAAGATCGTGCGCGAAATGAGCTCGCCGCGTTCTTCCGCTTCAATGAGCTGTTTCGTCATAAACAAAAACTCTTCGTACGAGCCGGCTTTCTGGCGCACAAAAGGGAAGACATCCGGGTGCACCATCAGCTCATACAGCGCATGGCAGTCTTGCAGCTCGCGTTTTTTCAGCATGGCCAATCCCTCCTTTGGATACCGAGGGCAGCCTCCTAGCAGGAAACCACCCTCGAAATTTTTTTATTAAAACTTCATTAAAAAAATTTCGGGGTGGGAATCGAACCCACTAGAACCAGCGCGAGCGCTGGTGGCGCACCATTTGCCTTCCCTTTATTCCTATCCGTATGCGGTTATAAACAACAACTGCCCTGAGGTCTTCTTTATCATACACGATTAGATGTAAAAAGGGAATTGCTTTTTTGTTAATTTTTTTTGGATATTTTTTGTCAGCTTTGCGGCAAAAACAAATCCGTGAGACCATCTTCTAACGTTGGAAATGAAAAGCGAAACCCGGCTTGCAGCAGCTTTTCTGGAATGACGCGTTGCCCGTCCGTAACAAGCATGCTCATTTCGCCGAGGAGAAGGCGAAGTGCTGCCGCAGGAACCGGAAGCCAGTGCGGGCGGCGAAGCAGGCGGGAGACCGTACGACCGAACTCGTCCATTTGCACCGGATGGGGCGCGGTGAAGTTGACCGGACCCGACAGCTTGTCATGTTCGATGGTATAAGCGATTGCACGGACGACGTCCTTAAGATGAATCCATGACAGCCATTGCCGTCCGCTGCCGACCCGGCCGCCGATGAACAAACGGTAAGGCATGACCATCATCGGCAAGGCGCCGCCGTGGCGGGCGAAGACGACGCCAAACCGGGCGTAGACGGTGCGGATGCCGAGCTGTTCGATTGGACGGGCCGCTGCTTCCCACGCTCGGACCGTTTTCGCGAGAAAATCAGCCCCATACTCGTCCGTTTGCTCGGTGAACATAGCGGAGTCGGAGGTGCCGTAAACGCCGATGGCGCTCGCGTTAATAAACAGCGCTGGGCGTTTAGATAGCGTGTGGATATACTTAACCATTGCTTCGGTAGTCTGAAGGCGGCTGTCAACAATCACGGCTTTTTGTTTCGCCGTCCAGCGCTTTCGGTTGAGCGGCTCGCCGGCCAAGTTCACGGCCACATCGATGGAGTCCGGTTTTCGGCTGTCGTTGAAGGAAAGGTAATGGATATTGCCGTTAGAAGGCTGTGGAGAGCGGGTGAAAATATAAACGTCATGCCCTTGTTCAGAAAAGTAGCGGGCGAGCGCCTGACCGATGAGCCCGGTTCCGCCATTGATGGCAATGTGCACAGTTTTTCCTCCTTTATCTTAATTAGGCGAGAAGACTCCCACTTCGACGAAGCGAAGCGGAGTAAGTGGGAGATGAATCGCCTTAACTATATTTTGCTGAAAATAGGATAGATTCAGTAAAATATAGTATCATATAGTTAGATGGGAGGTGAAAACATGTATTTTTGTATCAAACAACAGCTAAATGGTTTGACCAAAGAAGAATACTTGACTCTTCGAGAACTGTGCCATATTGCCAAGAACATGTACAACGTCGGATTGTAAATTGGCAAACTTGTCATTGGCTATGCGGAAACATTACAACGCAATATTAATCTAGGAAAAAAGACAAATCAAAACTTTGTCAATATTCCTCTCGGTAACATAAAAGAAAAATTAGAATATCTTTG
>NZ_NEWL01000008.1:0-151455 GCF_002217665.1 Geobacillus uzenensis | reverse complement strand
CAAAACCGGAATTGGGAGCAGGAAGTCCTGCTCGTCTTCCCATCCTTTGGCGCCAAACGGCGGGGAGAATGGCCTCCAAAATTCGACATGTGGGAAGTCTATGCCCCATTAATTCACCGGCCTTCTAGAAAAATTAAATTAAAATCCAAAGCAATTAAAGTATCAACTTAATCATTGTTAGGAGAATGTATATGAGAGTAGGTCTTATGTATATTGATAGTATCTTTAATAATGAAGAAATTAAAGAATTAAAAAGTTTTTTAGATATAGAAGGAGTGAATTTTAAGGTCATTGATAAGGGAAGAAGAATTACTGCAAATATTGATGAGTTAAACCCAGTAATAACTATTTTTATTGACTTTGTAATTAGTAGCGGTCTCCTTGTATCTTTAGGTGCGAGTGCGGTGTGGGATGGATTTAAAACAATGGTTAAATATGTTGTTTTAAAAACAAAAGGTAAAAAATTTTATAAAGTGACATCTAAGAAAGTTGAAGAACGCGACCGAACTATAAGTATCGTAACACGTACTAACAATAATGAAATATTTTTTAAGTTGGAAGGCCTTGAGAGTGTAGAGGAGTTAGATTTAGCGCTTGAAAAATTACTTCCTATAATTGAAAAACAACTCAATGAAATGAAAAGTAATAATCAAATTTATATTGCTAGTTTCGATAAAATACTAAATGAGTGGGTTACCGAAAATTTTATAGAGAAAATAAGAAGGGAAAAGGGCTTATAAAGATAAGCCATACTGATAATTAAAGGCAAACACTGCTACATCAAAATATCTGCGATCACCACTCAACGCATGTGGAAGCAATAGCATGACCACCTCGCTTCATATTTTGAAAAATACGCCTTGAGTCGTAGTCAAAATATATCTTCGGAACGTGATGGGAGTTTGCAGGGATGCGATACGATAGGACTCACATTTCGCACCCTAACAGGGTAGAAAGAAAGGATTTTTTATTTCATTTTTTCAGAATAACATTTCGACCAACACAACGAGCGATGACAATCCTTTTTTTACCATCGCTAGTCGTTCCGTATGACGTTACACGTAAATGCTCTCATCCATGCCCAATCCGTGCAGGATCCTTCGCTGATCAGGGGTGAGCGGTTTCCCTAACGCGCGTTGGATGTGCCCATCCGGCAGCTCCAGTAGGACGACTTTCACATACCGGAACAACTGAAAGATCGCCTGACCGGTCGGGCGGGTCAGTTTCCGGCCTCCCGCGCCCTTTAATGGGCGTTCCGGGGTGATGAACTGACGCACCCGGCGCTGGAAGACGCGGTAAATGGCCAAGGCCAACAGAAACAAATAGCCCAATACCGCGACCCGTTCTGGTTTTTTGACGTAAATCTCATCCGTAAAGAACGGGTCTTTCAAGAAAGAGAAGTTCATCTCCACGGAGATTTGGCCTTTATACAACTTCAAGATTTCTTTTGCCTCCATCGGTTGACCAATGGCGCATTAAACATTTTAAAGAAAAGTAAAGCTGTAGACCTGAGTGTCTTATGCTCTAGCGGCGAAGTGGACACGCCTCAAAGAATAAGGATTGCTTGAAGCAGTCAAACTTCTTTGGAAGCCCCCACTTCAAATTTTCGCTAGAAAATTAAGTGGGGGTAGTTCACGTCGAGAATTCCTCTCTATGGTAAGATAAAGGAGAGGAGGAACGAAAGATGGGGACGATTGTCGACATCGCTGTGACAAAGGAAAACGCCGAGCGGTTTACGATCGTCATTCACCGCGATGATGAGACGCCGTTAAAACTGACGGTCGACCAAGATGTCTTGCTCGAGTTCCGTTTGAAAAAAGGGATGATCATCGATGATGACCTTCTTCGCGATATCGTCTATGCCGATGGAGTAAAAAAAGCGTACCAGCAAGCGCTCTATTTTTTGGCGCATCGGATGCGCTCGGAGCATGAAATTATCGGGCACTTAAGAAAAAAAGGCGTCGCCGACCCGGTCATTGAGGAAGTGCTCAGGAAACTTCGCGCCGAGCGGTATGTCGATGATGAGGCGTTCGCTGCCGCTTACGTGCGCACGCAAAAAAACACATCTGCCAAAGGCCCACGCCTCATCCGAGCCGAACTTGAGCGGCTTGGCGTACCCGCGTCTGCGATTGAACAAAGTTTAGACGAATATCCGTTCAGCGAACAAGTTGCGGCGGCCCGCTCGCTTTACGAAAAAGCGAAAAAACAACGGCGGGCAGAGTCGGCCCGCGCCTTTTTGGAGAGAGTAAAGCAGCAGCTGGTGCGCAGGGGGTTTTCTCCTGAAGTCACCGCCGTCGTCCTAGCGGATGAGAGGAGCGGCACCGAGGAGGAAGAGCGGGAGGCGCTGCACATTCAGGCAGAAAAGATTCATCGCCGCTATGCGCATCACCCGCGCCCGCTTTATGAGCAAAAAATGCGCCAAGCTCTTTACCGGAAGGGGTTTTCGCTTGCTTTGATCGACGAATGGCTGCGCAGGCAAGATGATGACCGGTGGCCGCCGCGGCCAAAAAGCTGAAAAAGGGCTGTTTCACCGTTGAAAAAAGAAAAAAGGGAGATGGTCCAACATGCTTAAAGAGGAACAAAAACGGTATAGCGAAATGACAAAAGAAGAACTGCAGCAAGAAATCGCCGTCTTAACGGAAAAAGCGCGCAAGGCGGAACAGATGGGCATGGTGAACGAATACGCTGTTTATGAGCGGAAAATCGCTATGGCGCGAGCGTATATGATGAATCCAGCTGATTTTCAGCCCGGGGAGATCTATGAAATCGAAGGGGCGCCGGGGGAGTATTTTAAAGTGCGCTATTTAAAAGGGGTGTTTGCTTGGGGATGGCGGCTGAAAGGAAACGGAGAGGAGGAAGCGCTGCCGATCTCGTTGCTGCGAAAGCCGAACTTGCCGTAAGGGGAGAAATACTGTTTGATCGGCTCGGAGGAAGGCGGGAGGGTTGACGCCCGAAAGCACGCCTCTTCTGCTATTGCTGGGCGGCAGGCGGCATGGAAGGCAGGCTGAGGTTCGAAAGGAAAAACCTAGGGGATGGCCCCTAGGTTTTTTCGGCTATGACTGCTTGCGCGTCTGCCGTTCTAAAATGATGAGGTCGAGCGTTTGTTGCGTTTCGCCGTTTACTTGCGAATGGGCATGCTTCGGGTTGGCCCATGGCTGTTGAAACGGATTGGAGTAAAAGTTGTCATAAAACGCCTTGCGCCGATGGTGACCCATGACTGTTCACCTCGCTGCGGAATATGCCGCGGAACATGGCAGATGGCGCCATGCTCCCGCGGTTTTGTTCACGATTAAAAGAAGTCGCTTCGTTCCCCCGAGGCGCGCATCCGTTCTTGCGGGTGGGTGTTGGTCGTGCCGTCAGCCCGTTTTGACGCATAATCGGCTTTGGCGCGCGGCTCGCCTTCGAACTTGTTGTTGTTTTGATTCGGGAAGTTGTGCTCCTTATTCCGCACGGCACATTCCCTCCTTATGGCGTGCTCGTGTTGGATGACCAACACGTATTTTTATTATGGGATCACCGCGCGCGCTTATGTATGCAAATTGTTGGGACAAACAGAGGCGCTGGCGGCCATTGTCAGTTTGGAGCGAGCTCGAGTTTTTTTCGCAGCCTTCCTTCGCTGAAAATCCATCCGGTGTATGAGCTGACAATACGGAGGTTGCGGTCAAGCTGAACGACAGCAACGAACGGATAATATCCTTTGCTCCGGTAGCGCAAGTCGGTAAAGCGCACTTCGTAATAGTCGTCATACTCATTCATTTCCCAACGGTATACCGGGGAAAAGGATAAAAAAGCGGCGACATTTTCATCGCGTTTCGCCGCATTCATGACCGGGTGGTCGGGAAGCGGCCGCTTTTGGAAACGATCGAGAATGAAAAGGTGGCCGCGTTTGGCGCGGGCGACATAAAATTCGTTGTCTGTTGAAATGGCTAAGTGCCATTCGCGCGGCCGCCATGTCGGCACGGTGATGATCTCGGTCACGCCGTCGAGCGAGGCGCGGACGAGCCGTTTTATGTTCGCCTGCTGGCGGAAGCGAAGCGCGTAATACGCGGCGACGAGCACATAGATGGCGAAAAACATATAACCGGGGTGGAGGCCGAGAAACAGCCCGCCAATTCCGAGCAAATGGAGCGCAAAAATGATTGGATCAAACGTATGAACGACGCCAAGGGCGATCCATTTTTTCGTGAACGGGCGCAACGCTTGCGTCCCGTAAGCGTTAAAAATATCGACAAACACATGAAAAGCGACAGCGGCGAACGTCCAAAGCCAAACGCGGAGCCAATCCGTATCCGGATAGACGGCGATCATCACGCCGACGATCAACAGCGGCCAAAGAACGACGGCAGGAATCGAGTGGGTCACGCCGCGGTGGTTGCGAATATATTTGGCGTTATTGCGCAACTTTAAAATCGTATCAATATCCGGCACTTGCGAGCCGGCGAGCGCGCCGATCAGTACGGCGTGGGATAAGAGCGGGTCGTGGGCGATGACGGGATCAAGCGAGGCAAGACTGCCGAGCGCCACTCCCATTAAAACGTGTGTGCCTGTATCCAACGTCAAGGCGCCTCCTTTATCAGCGTCGTTTGTTAGTATATCCCGCCCGGAGCCCGGTCAATAACCGTCCTGTTGAAGGGGGAAGGGCGGGCGGCGGAGCAAATAATGGTATGGCTAGTGTACCACATGATGCCGCCGGCTAGCGAGGGGCAGAATGACTAAATTGACATCGATTGTTGCTGCGGACATCCGGAGGGAAGAGAAGATGCCTGAGCGGACAGCTTTAACGAAACGAAAAGCGCCCCGCACCTGGCGGGACGCCTCGCTCGTTTCTGCTCGTTGACCGGGTCGCTGTCCATTCGTTCAGCGGCCCATTTGTTCGCTGCTATGTTGTCCGCCGCTCAATTGGTCAGCTGTCATTTCTAAGCCGTTGGCCGATCGCCTTAAGTGCGGACAGGAAAAAGTGGACGGCGCGGTTGATATCCGGGTCGTTGAGCGCCTTAAACAAGTCGAACAGTCCGACTTTTTTCGGTTCGACCGAGGTCTCTTCGTAGGCCTCGATGGCACCGGAGGCGATATGTTCAAGCAGCTTGGCCGTCCGCTCAGGGTCGAGCGAGGCGGCGAGGCCGGCCAAGGCGAACGCGTGGTTCACCATCGTTGTCACCGGCTTTTGGTTGAGCTGGCCGACGACGATTTTCGCTACGTCTTCCCGCGCTTTTAATAGGGCGTTGGCGGCCTCAAGCAGGCCGCTTTCATGCAGCTGCTCGATGAGCGTCAAGAGCTCGCGGACTGCCTCTTCGCTGTCGCCGACGGCCGCTTTTAGTTTCGCCAGCGCTTCGGCCCGCTTTTCTTCCTCGGTCATCTGGCGTTTTTGAATGGCGGTAATCGGTTTAGCCACCGATTTTCACCCCCTTTTCCGCTTCTGTGAGCGGCACGTAATCGCGGCGTTGCCATTTCCGCTCGACCTCGACGCCGTTTTGCGGATGACGCTGTTTAAAGCGCGGGTTTGTGCGCGGCAGCGGTGTTTCTCCCGACCGTTCAAGCACTTCCATACGGACGCGGGCTTGTTTATACGCCGGTGTGTTCGTGCGATGGTCGGTTTGCGGACCGGTCAAAATGTTAATGGCGCTCTCATTGGCCGTTGAGTGCATCGGCAAGAACAGCTCATTGCCTCTGACCCGGTCGGTGACGAGCACGCGCACGTTGACGCGGCCGTACGGCGAGATGAGCCGGACAAGCGCCCCGTCGCTAATGCCGCGCTCGTTGGCGAGTTCCGGCGACACTTCAACGAAAATGTCCGGAAACTTGCGCTGGATGCCTTTTGATTTGTACGTCAAGTTTCCTTCGTGGAAGTGCTCAAGCAGCCGGCCGTTGTTGACGAGCAAATCGTACTCTTCCGGGTATTGCACCGGTTCGACCCAATCGGCCAGCGCAAAGCGGGCTTTGCCGTCCGGGAAGTTAAACCGCTCTTTGTACAGAAGCGGCGTATCAGCGCCGTCATAGCTGCCCCAGCATAAGCTGTTCCAGCCCTCGAGCCGATCGTAATGCGCCTGCGAATAGAGCGGGGCGAGGCTGGCGATTTCATCCATCACTTCACTCGGGCCGGCGTAATTCCAATCGGCGCCAAGCCGTTTGGCAATTTCTTGGATAATCCACCAATCCGGTTTGGAGTCGCCAAGCGGCTCAAGCGCTTGGTAAAACCGTTGGATGCGGCGTTCGGTGTTCGTGAATGTTCCTTCTTTCTCCAAGTTCGGCGCCGCCGGCAAGATCACATCAGCAAATTGTGCCGTTTTGGATAAGAAAATGTCTTGGACGATGACAAAGTCAAGTTTCGCCAACGTCTCTTGCACGTGGTTGGCGTTGCAGTCGACAAGCGCCATATCTTCGCCGACGATATACATCGCTTTTAGTTCGCCGCGTTCAGCCGCTTCAAGCATTTGAATGTTGTCAAGGCCCGGCTTTGCATCGATGCGGACGCCGTACGCTTTTTCAAATTTCGCGCGCGCCGCGTCATCGGTCACATGTTGGTACCCAGGCAGCCAGGAAGGAAGCGATCCCATGTCACAGGCGCCTTGGACGTTGTTATGGCCGCGCAATGGGAACGCGCCGGCGCCCGGACGCCCGTAGTTGCCGGTTGCAAGCAGCAAATTGGAGATCGCTGCCGATGTGTCGCTGCCCCCCGTATTTTGCGTCACGCCCATGCCCCAAAGGACGCATGTGCCGTCCGCTTCGTGAATCATTTCGGCAATGCGGATGAGATCGGCTTTGGCGATGCCGGTTGTTTGTTCGGCATAGTCGAGCGTATAGTTTTCAAGCAGCTGTCGGAATTCATCAAAGAAATGGACGCGTTCACGAATGAACGTTTCATCGTGCCAGCCTTGGTCGATGATGTATTTCGTTACCGCCATCAGCCACACTTGGTCGGTGCCTTGTTTCGGGCGGATGAACAAATCGGCCCGCTCAGCCATTTCGTTGCGGCGCAAGTCAGCGACAATCAGTTTTTGGCCGAACAGCTTATGCGCCCGTTTGACGCGGGTCGCAATCACCGGATGCCCCTCGGCAGGGTTGGCGCCGATGATGATGACCAAGCCGGCGGAAGCGATGTCATGAATCGTGCCGGAATCGCCGCCCATCCCGACCGTGCGGAACAAGCCGTCCGTCGCCGGCGATTGGCAATAGCGCGAACAGTTGTCGACGTTGTTCGTTTCAAATACTTGCCGCGCCAACTTTTGCATTAAATAGTTTTCCTCGTTGGAAATTTTCGATGAGGAAATGAAGCCAATGGCATTGCCGCCGTATTGTTGCTTAATGGCGCCAAGCTTTTCTGCGACCAAGTCGAGCGCTTCATCCCATGTCGACTCGACGAACACGTCGCCTTTACGGATGAGCGGCTTCGTCAGGCGCTCTTCGCTGTTGACAAAATCCCAGCCGAATTTTCCTTTGACGCATGTGGAAATCGCGTTGACCGGCGCTTCAGAAACAGGCTGGATTTTTAAAATCTTGCGCCCTTTCGTCCACACTTCAAACGAACAGCCGACGCCGCAGAACGTGCAGACCGTTTTCGTCTTTTTGATCCGCTGTTCGCGCATCGCCGCCTCAATTTCAGAAATGGCGAAAATGCTCGTGTAATTTGGCTCGACTTCTTTGACAAAGTCGATCATTGGGCTCAAAACTTCTTGATCCAAGCCGGTCATAAACCCGGCTTCGCCAAGCATCGATTTTTCCATTAAGGCGTTGCACGGGCAAACGGTGACACAGTGCCCGCAGCTGACGCACGACGATTCGTTGATCGGCACGCCGCCATCCCAAACGACGCGCGGCCGTTCTGCTTCCCAGTCAATCGAGAGCGTTTCGTTTACTTGCAAGTTTTGGCATGCCTCCACACACTGCCCACAGGCGATGCATTGGTTCGGGTCATAGCGGTAAAACGGGTGCGACATATCCACCTCGGATGGGTCGACTTTCGGACGGTACGGATATGTTTGATGTTCGATTTGCATCATTTCCGCTGTGTTGTGCAGCTTGCAGTTGCCGTTGTTGTTGTCACACACCGTACAGTATAAAAGGTGGTTTTCCAAAAGGCGGTCCATCGCTTCTTTTTGCGCCGCCTTCGCCCGCGGTGAGCCGAGCTCGACGACCATGCCGTCTTCCACTAGCGTTGAACAGGCGCGAAGAAGCGTGCCGTTGACTTCAGCGATGCACGTATCACACGTCCGAATGGCGCCAAGCTCCGGCGTGTAACAAACTTGCGGGTGCGAAAGACCGTGCTCGTTGACGGTTTCTAAAATCGTCATCCCTTGTTTGGCGCGGTACGTGCGTCCGTTGATGGTTAATGTCACCATTGGTGCTTCCATCATCGCTCCTCCTTTGCAAAATAAAAACTCCACCAACGATGAGACTCGTGCTTCATCGTGGTGGAGTAGTTCTTTAGCACGGCGATACTAAACAACCAATCCAATGTTTGCTAGAGTCGTAGAAAAATAACAAGGAGACCCTTATTATTTTTCCACTATGTATACATTTGCTATAGTTTATTATAGTATGGCGAAACGTAGAACACAATGGATGGATAGGAAGTTTTTCAAACGTTGGCGAAAGGAGGGATGGCGATGTCGAAAAAGGAAGCCGCCTTTAATGATATTGTGCGCAAAGTGCGCAAACAGCTGTTTGGCAAAGGGCCGGAACGGATTAAAACATACTTTGTCGATAACTTGGCGATTACGATTTTGCACGGAAATTTAACGCCGACGGAGAAATTTATCGCCCGCACGCCGGAAGGACGGGAGATGGTGCATGCGGCAAGAACGAAAATGATCCAAGATGTGTATGCCCAGCATGTGCCGGATGGCATGGAAGAGCTCGTCGGTTCGAAACTGCTTCATTTGTTCAGCGATATTAAAATTGAAGAAGATATGGCCGTTTCTGTGTTTGTGTTTGAAAAGCCGATTGAATTGTGACAAATTTGTGAACAAAACGGTTGTGTTTCACAGCTGTTCATGGTATGCTTATGATTGTAGATAAGTTGAAAATAGGAGAAGCTTGGCCGGCTAACAGATGTTGTTCAGTTGGTTGGCAGGTTTCAGAAACGGATGTGCGTTGGTTTCGCTGCAGAAATGCTGGGTGCAAACTACCGCCGCTTTTCGCTGACAGGGGCAAACGGTGCCTTTGTCCGGAAGGCGGCGGTTTTATTTTGGACTAGGGAGGAGGAGAACGTTCTTGAACGGGTTTGCGGCAAAAAGACGGTATATTGCCAAATACCGCAATGGGCAGCTGGCCGAGGAAGAAGATGAGATCGCGCTCGAATTTCCGCTGACGGTCGTAGTCAACGGCGAGGAGTTTGCGACAATCGTCTGCACGCCGGAGCATATGGACGAACTTGTCACCGGTTTTTTGGCGTCAGAAGGGGTGATTCGGGTAAAGGATGACATTCAAGCGATGGCGATCGATGAGAAGCGAGGGTTTGCTTACGTGGAGCTCACCGCAAGTAAGCTTCCATCAATGGAATTTTACGCCAAGCGGTTTATCGGCTCATGCTGTGGAAAAAGCCGCCAGTTTTATTTTTACAATGATATGAAAACCGCTAAAACGATCGTTGACGGCATCAGCGCCCAAGCGGATGACTGTCTGCGTTTAATGGAAGCGCTGCACGAACAGTCGACCGATTTCGCAGCGACCGGAGGCCTTCATAACGCCGCGCTCGCCACGCCGGACGGGATTGTTGTCATCCGTTCCGACATCGGGCGCCATAACGCGCTTGATAAGTTGTACGGCTACTGCCTGCGCCATCAAGTGGCGATGAAAGACAAGCTGATTGTATTCAGCGGCCGCGTCTCGTCGGAAGTGCTTTTGAAGGCGGCGAAAATGGGCGTCAGCATTCTGCTGTCGAAATCGGCGCCGACGACGCTGGCCCTAGATTTGGCGGAAGAACTCGGCATTACCGTTGTCGGCTTTTTGCGCGGGCAAGCGTTTAATGTGTATACGTATGAAAGTCGAATTATCATTGGATGAAAGGGGAGAAGGGGAACATGAAAAACCGATGGCTTATTGCTTTATCTGCTGTCGGCATCCATATTTCGATCGGATCTGTTTACGCCTGGAGCAATTTTACCAATCCATTAAAGCAATTGTTTGGATGGTCGGACCAGGAAGTGGCGCTCACCTTCAGCATTGCCATCTTATTTTTAGGATTATCGGCTGCGTTCCTCGGTCATTTTGTGGAGAAGCACGGGCCGCGGAAATCGGGGCTATTGGCTGCCATCTTTTTTGGCCTCGGGGTGACTGGTTCTGGATTGGCTGTTGCTCTCGGTTCTAAGTATCTTCTGTATCTGTTTTATGGCGTTTTAGGCGGGATCGGGCTTGGCGTCGGGTATATTGCGCCTGTGTCTACGCTTGTTAAATGGTTTCCGGACCGGCGCGGTTTGGCTACGGGGCTGGCGATTATGGGGTTCGGGTTTGCGGCGGCCATTGCGAGTCCCGTCATGAACAGCTTAATTGCATCCGTAGGTGTTCAGAATACATTTTTTATTTTAGGAATTACATACTTCGCTATTATGGTGCTATCCTCGCTTTATTTAGAAAAACCACCAGAAGGATGGCTGCCGGAAGGATTTCAGGAAAAACTGAAGGCCGGAAAAGCCAAACCTTCGCTTGATTTGGCGCAGTTGACGGCCAATGAGGCGGTGAAAACAAGACGTTTTTGGTATTTATGGTTCATGCTGTTTATTAACGTGACATGTGGTATTGCCGTTTTGGCAGTGGCGAAACCATTGGCAGTAGAAAGCATTGGCATCAGCCAAACAGCTGCAGCGGCGCTCGTTGGTGCCATCGGAGTGTTTAACGGGTTAGGACGCATCGGCTGGGCGTCGGCTTCTGATTATATTGGTCGTCCTAATACGTATACGGCGTTTTTCGTTTTGCAAATCTTGATTTTCTTCCTGTTGCCGAATGTGTCCATGAAATGGTTGTTTATTGTGATGCTGACGATTGTGTATACGTGTTATGGCGGCGGATTTGCCTGTATCCCCGCGTACATCGGCGATTTGTTTGGAACAAAGCAACTCGGTGCCATCCATGGTTATATTCTGACAGCTTGGGCTGCGGCCGGTCTTGTCGGACCGATGTTTGCTGCGTACATTAAAGACACGACCGGCTCTTATGAAGGGAGTTTGGCCTTTTTTGGCGGTTTGTTTGTCATCGCTTTCATTATCTCGATGCTCGTGCGCATCGATATTCGCCGATTGCGTGCCCAACATGAACAGATCGCCTATGTTTCGGCGGCAAAGGAAAGTTGAGAACGATTTCCTTTCATTTCCCCTTGGCGTGCGGCAAGCCACGCCGGGGGTTTTTTGATATAATGGGGTGGACAATAGGCATCATGGGGGACAAAACGAAGATGACAACATGGACAGAGCGGTTTCCTGCCCGCGAGTTTCAGCGCGATTTGCTCGATTGGTTTGCCCGTGAGCGCCGCGACCTGCCGTGGCGAAAAGACCGCGATCCGTATAAAGTGTGGGTGTCGGAAGTCATGTTGCAGCAGACGCGCGTCGAGACGGTCATTCCGTATTTCGAAAAGTTTATTGAGCAATTTCCGACGCTAGAGGCGCTCGCTGGCGCCGATGAGGACGAAGTGCTGAAGGCGTGGGAAGGACTCGGTTATTATTCGCGTGTGCGCAACTTGCATGCGGCGGTAAAAGAAGTGAAGGAGCATTATGGGGGGAAAGTGCCGGATCGCCCGGATGAATTTGCCAAACTGAAAGGAGTCGGCCCGTATACGGTCGGTGCGGTGCTGAGCCTCGCCTACGGCGTGCCGGAGCCGGCGGTCGATGGCAACGTGATGCGCGTGTTGTCGCGTTTGTTTTTGGTGACGGATGACATTGCCAAGGCGTCGACGCGAAAGCGATTCGAACAGATCGTCCGCGAGATTATGGCGTATGAACATCCGGGGGCATTCAATGAAGCATTGATTGAGCTTGGCGCTCTTGTTTGTACACCGCGCCGCCCCTCGTGCCTTCTTTGTCCGGTGCAAGCCCATTGCCGGGCGTTCGCGGAAGGTGTGCCGGAGGAGTTGCCGGTGAAAACGAAAAAAACAGCGGTGAAACAAGTGCCGCTTGCGGTTGCTGTGCTCGCTGACGAAGAAGGACGCATTCTTATTCGCAAGCGCGGCCATACCGGTCTGCTTGCGAACTTATGGGAATTTCCGGGCTGTGAAATAAATGGCGAAGGCGAAAAAGAGAAATTGGAGAAGGGATTTTTGAACGAGCACGGTCTCAAGGTCAAGCTCGGAGAGCCGTTGGCTTCGTTTGATCACGTCTTTTCCCATTTGATTTGGAAGCTGACGGTGTTTAGTGGCCAGTTGCTTGACGGCGAGCGGCTGGATGAACCGTATCGGTTGGTGTCAGCGAGGGAGCTAGACGCATACGCCTTTCCTGTGTCGCACCAACGCATTTGGCGCGAATATCAAGAGCGCGCAGGCGAAGCGCGCCGCCTGCGTTAATCGGGCACCGGCATCGTGCCGTGCGTGTACGTTGCTTCGCGGCGCCCAAGGCCGCCGCGCGCTTCGATTTCTTCAATAATTTCACGGTGGATCGTTTGCCCTTCGACGTTTAAATACGGAGCAATTTGCTGGAACGAATGGTGAAAATAAGCGAGTTCGTCATCGGTCCATTCTGTTTTTGGAATCATCGACAGCTCGGTCATATCGCGGCCGACATACATAGGCTGCGCCTCCTTTGTTTGCGGAATTCGGCTATATTATACGTAAAGGAGCGGAAAAACATGAGTGGAAAAGTGGCGGTCGTCACGGGAAGCAGCCGCGGCATCGGCAAAGCGATCGCTTTGCGGCTAGCTGAGGAAGGATATGATATTGTCGTCAACTATGCCCGCAGCAAAACAGCTGCCGAAGAAACAGCGCGTGAAATTGAAGCGCTCGGAAGAAAAGCGCTTATTGTCAAAGCCAATGTCGGTGATGTCGAGAAAATTCGCGCCATGTTCGCCCGCATTGACGAAGCATTCGGGCGGGTTGATGTGCTCGTGAACAACGCTGCCTCCGGCGTATTGCGACCGGCGTTAGAGCTCGAGGAAACGCATTGGAACTGGACGATGAATATCAACAGCAAAGCGCTTTTATTTTGCGCCCAAGAGGCGGCGAAGCGGATGGAAAAATCCGGCGGCGGAAAAATCGTCAGCATCAGCTCGCTCGGGTCGATCCGCTATTTGGAAAACTACACGGCGGTCGGCGTTTCGAAGGCGGCGCTTGAGGCGCTTACCCGTTACTTGGCCGTCGAGCTGGCGCCAAAACATATCGCCGTCAACGCCGTTTCCGGCGGAGCGGTGGACACGGAAGCGCTGAAACATTTTCCGAACCGCGATGAGCTGCTCGCTGATGCGGCGGCAAACACTCCGGCCGGGCGCCCGGTGAAGCCGGAAGATATCGTCAACGCCGTCATGTTTTTGTTATCGGAGGCTGCTGAGATGATTCGCGGACAGACGATCATTGTTGACGGTGGAAGATCTTTACTTTTGTAATGCCGGCGGATAGAACGGCCACCTCCGGGGCACATTAAAGCACGTGGAGGTGAGAACAATGGCCAAACAACCGAACAAAACATTCGCTGGCACGAACATTCAAGAAGTAAGACAACAAAACGCGCAATCGGCTCAAGCAGCTCAAGCTGGCCAATTCGGCACGGAGTTTGCGGCTGAGACGAATGTGCAACATGTTAAACAACAAAACGCGCAAGCAGAGGCGCGCAAAGCGCAAAACGTTAATCAGTAACCAATCTGACCGCCAATGGCAGCGCACGCTGCCAAGAGTACAAGAAACCGGCCGGATAGGAAAGGCAATAAGCAGAGGCAACACGCCTCTGCTTTTTTGTCGACAAAAACTGTCATGGCTCTGCACAATTCGTGAAAGGATTTGAAAAGTTTGGCCGCGAAATGATAAAGCAGATTGTATGGTAAAGGGGAAGGGAGAATCGCCAGAGCATGGAACAGGCTTGGGTGGATGATTGGGAAGAAGCGTTGTTTTTATTGAATGAAATGGAGCGCTGTCAGGAGATTGCCCGTGAGTTGGAGGAACTCGAACGCGAAGCGCCGACCCCTGCTCTTCGCGAAGAAGTACGGCAAATGAAACAGCAAGTTGAAGCCATCCGCCGCGTGTTTGAGAGGCAGGTGTCCTCAAGCGCTTGAGGCGGGCCGCGCCCGCCGGCGCTGCACCGCTAGGCCGCTTTCGCCTCGGCAAGGCGGCTCGCTTTTCTTTCCATTTGCGAAACAAAAAAGGTATAATAAAAAGAAGAAGTTCCCATCGGAAAGTAGGGAAGAATGATGCCAGCATACCCGCGGGAAGGGAAAATCATTCAAATCCATAGCTACAAACATAATGGGACGATCCACCGCATTTGGCAGGAGACGGTCGTATTAAAAGGAACACCGGCGTATGTAATCGGCGGCAACGACAAAACGCTTGTCATGGAAGCGGACGGCCGGACGTGGGTGACGCGCGAGCCGGCGATTTGTTTTTTTCACGCCAAGCATTGGTTTAACATCATTGCCATGATCCGCGAGGACGGGGTATATTATTATTGCAATTTAAGCTCGCCGTTTGTCTGGGATGATGAGGCGCTGAAATATATCGATTACGATTTGGATATTAAAGTGTTCCCTGATATGACGTACATACTTCTTGATGAAGACGAATACGAGCGGCATCGCCGTGAGATGAGTTACCCGGATGTGATCGACCGCATTTTAAAAAACAACGTCCAAAAGCTCGTCGGCTGGATTCAAGAGCGGAAAGGGCCGTTCGCGCCCGAGTTTATTGACAAATGGTACGGAACGTTTCAGGCGTACCAAAAATAGCGGCATGAAAAAAGCCTGTTCGGCACCGCTGGCAGGTTTTTTCTGCGTTTTTAGGGAGGGGCACCATGGACAGCATCCGTCGTTATTGGCAGTTCGTCCGCCCGTACCGTTGACATATCGTTGCGACGATGGCGGTCGGCATCGTGAAGTTTGCCATTCCATTTTTTGCTCGGCAAGCCGGACGCGACGGACGAGGAAGTGATCGCGGCGGCGAAAGCCGCAAACGCCCATGGGTTTATTATGCGTTTGCCCGACGGCTATGACACAAAAGTCGGCGAGCGCGGCGTCAAGCTCTCCGGCGGACAAAAGCAGCGGATCGTCATCGCCCGCGAGTTTTTGAAAAACCCGCCGATTTTAATTTTTGATGAGGCGACATCAGCGCTTGATTTGGAAAATGAGCATCACATTCAAGAAGCGCTTGAGCGTTTGGCGAAAAACTGCACGACGTTTGTCGTCGCTCATCGTTTGTCGACGATCACCCATGCCGACCGCATTTTGTTCATCGAAAACGGGCAAATTGTCGAAAGCGGCACGCATGGGGAACTAATGGCGAAGCGGGGGGAGTTATTACCAGTTGTTTATGGTTCACCACTTATAATAGTAAACAAAAGTATTAATGTTATTGAAAAAATATGAAAAAAGCGACTTTATTTCATGTAAAGTCGCTTTCGTATTGTTTTTTGTTTTTTAATAATTTAAATTTTTTATAATATTATATTGTCTTATAGAATGATGCATGGCATAATTTTGTTCAGAGGGCAAAGGTTTCACGAAATGGGGTTATGAGGGGGTGAAGAAGATGATGGAAGGGCCTTTGTTGGAAGTTCGGGGGCTTCAGACATCTTTTTTTACGGATGAGGGGGAGATTCCCGCGGTCGATGGCGTTGACTTTTCTATCTATGAAGGAGAAGTGCTCGGCATCGTCGGGGAGTCCGGATGTGGAAAAAGCGTCACATCGCTGTCAATCATGGGATTATTGCCAAAGGGAATCGGCAAGGTAGTCGGCGGCGAGATTTGGTTTAAAGGCGAGAATTTAGTCGAAGCCTCAGAGCGACGGATGAAGCAAATCCGCGGGAATGAGATCGCCATGATTTTTCAAGAGCCCATGACCTCGTTAAATCCTTTATTCACCATCGGGAATCAGTTAGTAGAAGCGATTCGTCTCCATACGAAAATAGGGAAAAAAGAAGCGAGAGCACGGGCGGTGGAAATGCTCAAGCTTGTCGGATTGCCGCGCGCTGAACAAACGCTGGATGAATATCCGCATCAGTTATCGGGAGGTATGCGTCAGCGCGTTATGATCGCGATCGCAATGGCGTGCCAGCCGGCGCTTTTGATCGCCGATGAGCCGACGACGGCGCTCGACGTGACGATCCAAGCGCAAATTTTAGCATTGATGAAAGAATTAAACCGGACGTTCGGCACAGCGATTATGATGATCACCCACGATTTGGGCGTTGTCGCGGAAATATGTGACCGCGTGATCGTCATGTATGCCGGCCAAATTGTCGAAGAGGGAAGCGTTCAGGCGATTTTTCGGCGTCCTCAGCACCCGTATACCGTCGGTTTAATCCGCTCGATTCCCGATATCCGCGGCAAAAAGGAGCGTCTGTACTCCATTCCAGGTCAAGTGCCGAAGCCGGGAACCATCCGCTGTGGCTGCCGATTTGCCGAGCGGTGTGAATATGCGTTTGATCGTTGCCGTCAAGAGGAACCACAACTGTATGAAGTTGGTGAACAAGGTCATCGCACTCGTTGCTTTTTGGTGTTAGAGAAGGGAGGGGGAGTCGATGAGCGAGCCGTTGCTCGAAGCGAAAGGGCTTAAAAAATATTTTCCGATTACCGGAGGCATTTTTGGCAAACAAATCGGGACGGTAAAAGCGGTCGATGATGTGACGTTCACTGTATATCGCGGCGAGACGCTTGGGATCGTTGGTGAGTCCGGTTGCGGCAAGTCGACGACAGGGCGAATGCTTTTGCGGCTTATCGAACCGACGGATGGATCGATCACCTTTGAAGGATACGAGGTGACAGCTTTATCGAAAGCAGAGCTGCGTCGGTTGCGGCGCGATATGCAAATGATTTTCCAAGACCCGTTTGCTTCCCTCAATCCTCGCCATACGGTGGAAAGAATTTTAGAGGAACCATTGATTGTTCATGGCATCGGGTCGAAAGAAGAGCGAAAGCAGCGGGTGCGGGAGATGCTTGAAGTCGTCGGGCTCGGTTCGTATCATGCAAAACGCTATCCGCACCAATTTAGCGGCGGTCAGCGCCAGCGCATCGGCATCGCGCGGGCGTTGATGACCAATCCGAAGTTGATCATTGCCGATGAACCGGTCTCAGCGCTCGATGTATCGATTCAAGCACAAGTGCTTAATTTGCTTGAGGATTTACAAAAACAGTTTTCTCTTACATATATTTTCATCGCTCATGATCTGGGAGTAGTTCGGCATATTAGCGACCGAGTTGGCGTCATGTATTTAGGTCGGATGGTCGAACTAGCGGACAGCGAATCGCTATATGAAGCGCCGAAACATCCATATACGAAGGCCTTGTTGTCTTCTGTGCCGATTCCCGATCCTGACCATAAAGCGGAGCGTCAGCTGCTCTCCGGCGATTTGCCGAGCCCGGCCAATCCGCCGCAAGGGTGCGCGTTCCATACACGCTGTTCGGCTTGTATGAACATTTGCCGCGAGCGACGTCCAGAACTAAAAGAAGTAGCGAATGGACATTACGTCGCCTGTCATTTATACGAATGAATAGACAGGCGGTGTGATGATAAACAAACCAAGTGAGGGGGAGAAATGATGAGAAGAAACAAATGGTTTACTTGGCTGGCCATGTTGCTTGCCGCCGTTCTTGTCTTTGCCGGCTGCGGCAAGTCGAAGGAAAGCGCGGGAAGCGGCAGCGACAAACCGTCGGCCCAAGACACCCTTGTCTATGGCCGTGGCGGCGATTCGGTATCGCTTGACCCAGCGACAGTGACGGATGGCGAATCGCTAAAAGTCACGAAAAACATTTTTGACACACTGCTTGACTACAACGACAACGACACATCCGTTAAGCCGGCGTTGGCGACGGAGTGGACGATTTCCGAGGATGGGCTGACGTACACCTTCAAGCTCCGGCAAGGTGTAAAGTTTCATGATGGCACTGATTTTAATGCCGAAGCAGTTGTATTCAACTTTGAGCGTTGGGCAAACGGCAACGCTGATACGTTCCCGTATTACGGGTCAATGTTTGGCGGCTATAAAAATGATGAGAGTCACGTCATTAAAGAGGTGAAAGCGCTTGATGACTATACGGTACAGTTTGTATTGAAGCGTCCGCAAGCGCCGTTCTTGAAAAATATCGCCATGCCACCGTTTGCCATTGCCAGTCCGACGGCGGTCGAAAAATATGGGGACAAGTTCGGCGAACATCCGGTTGGCACCGGTCCGTTTGTCTTTAAAGAGTGGAAGCGGAACGAACGGATCGTGCTTGAGAAAAATAAAGATTATTGGGAAGAAGGCTATCCGAAGCTGAATCAGGTGATTTTCGTTTCCATTCCGGACAACTCAGCGCGCCTCAACGCGCTCTTAAAAGGCGAAATCGATATTATGGAAGATTTGAATCCGACGGACTTAAAACAAGTGGAAGGAAACAAAGAGTTTCAAATTTTTAAGCGTCCGTCAATGAACGTCGCCTATGTCGGGCTGACGGCAACGAGAGGACCGTTGAAAAACAAGTTGGTGCGCCAGGCGCTAAACTACGCGGTGGACAAACAGGCCATTATTGATGCGTTTTATGCTGGACAGGCGGAACCGGCGAAAAACCCGATGCCGCCGAGCATTCCGGGGTATAACGATGCCATTCAGGACTATCCGTTTGATCTGGAAAAGGCTAAACAATTGCTCGCCGAGGCCGGCTACCCGAACGGCTTTGAAATCGAACTGTGGGCGATGCCGGTGCCGCGTCCATATATGCCAGATGGGCAGAAAATTGCCGAAGCCATTCAAGCTAATTTCGCCAAAATCGGTGTGAAAGCGAAAATTGTGTCATATGAATGGGCGACGTATTTAGATAAGCTCGCCAAAGGGGAGGCGGATGCTTTCCTGCTCGGCTGGACGGGCGACAACGGCGATGCGGATAACTTCCTATATGCGCTCCTTGACAAAGACAGCATTGGCAGCAACAACTACACGTATTTTTCGAATGATGAGCTCCATAACATTTTAGTCGAGGCGCAAACAATCAGTGATGAAAACAAACGGAATGAACTGTATAAACAGGCGCAGGAAATTATTAAAGAAGAGGCGCCGTGGATTCCGCTTGTTCACTCGACTCCGCTGTTGGCTGGCAAGGCAAATATCCAAGGGTTTCATCCGCATCCGACCGGCTCGGACAAATTTACCAAAGTGGAATTTAAATAATCGGTTGGGAGAGGGGAAGGGGTGCGTCTTCCCCTCTTTGTTTACCGCATGTTAAGGGAGGGAGATTGGGATGCTGCCGTATACAGTAAAAAGGGTGTTAATGATCATTCCCGTGTTATTTGGCATGTCACTGGTTGTTTTTTTTATGATCCGAGCGATTCCTGGCAACCCCGCACAAGTCATTTTAGGACAAAAGGCGACGAAGGAAGCGGTGGCTGCACTGACGCATAAGCTTGGGTTGGACGAGCCGTGGTATGTCCAATATGTCAAATATATTGGCGGGTTGCTGCGCGGCGACCTGGGTGAGTCCATTCGCACCGGTGCTCCCATCGCTGAAGAAATTTGGCCGTACTTAGCGGCAACGATCGAGCTGTCGCTAGTAGCGATGATTATTGCTGTTATCATCGGCGTTAACGCCGGCATTATTAGCGCGTGGTTTCAAAACTCATGGTTTGATTATATTGCGATGGTGCTGGCGCTTCTTGGCGTTTCGATGCCCATTTTTTGGCTTGGGTTGATGGAACAGTGGCTGTTTTCGATTCAGCTCGACTGGCTGCCGACGTCAGGACGGGAGGATGTGCGCAACCCAATCGAGCCGATCACCCATCTCTATTTGATTGATACGTTGCTCAGTGGAAATACGGAGCAGTTTTGGCAAGCCATCCAGCATCTCGTGTTGCCAAGTGTGGCCTTGGCGACAATCCCGATGGCGATTATCGCCCGCATGACACGCTCCAGCATGCTCGAAGTGATGAAATCTGATTATATCCGCACCGCAAGAGCGAAAGGGTTAAGCATGTTTTGGGTTGTGTACAAACATTCGTTAAAAAACGCCATTATTCCTGTGTTGACCGTCATTGGCTTGCAAACAGGGCTGTTGCTTGGCGGGGCGATTTTGACAGAAACGATTTTCAGCTGGCCTGGCATTGGTCGTTATATTTACGATGCCATCGGCTATCGGGATTATCCCGTAATTCAATCCGGAATTTTGATTATCGCCGCTATTTTTATTTTCATTAACTTAATCGTTGACTTACTTTACGCGGCAATTGACCCGCGCATTAAGTACAATTAAAGAAAGGAGGAGGCGCGTATGGCTGAATTGGCGCGCACACCGGCAACGCCGCCGACAGCGATTCGGGAAGAGAAAACGGGTTCGTTATGGGGGGAAGCGTGGCAGCGGTTTCGAAAGAATAAAATCGCTCTTGTTGGGGCAGGAATTGTCTTATTTTTTATTGTGATCGCCCTCCTGGCGCCTTGGCTGGCGCCGTATGACTATAAAGAACAGCAGTTGGCCGAGCGGCTGCAACCCCCTTCCGGCGAACACTGGTTTGGAACGGATGATTTTGGACGGGACATTTTCTCCCGTGTGATTTATGGAGCGCGCATTTCGTTATGGGTCGGTTTTTTCTCTGTACTCGGTTCGATTGTTGTCGGCTCATTGCTTGGCATTATCGCCGGTTACTATGGCCGATGGATCGATGGGATTATTTCGCGGTTATTTGATATTATGCTGGCATTCCCAAGCATTTTACTGGCGATCGGCATCGTCGCGGTGCTTGGTCCGTCTTTGCAAAACGCTCTTATTGCCATTGCTGTTATTAATGTGCCGAACTTCGGCCGCTTAATCCGTTCCCGCGTGTTGAGCATTAAGCAAGAGGAATACATCATGGCGGCGAAAGCGATCGGTATGAGCGATTGGCGCATTTTGTTTCACCATATTTTGCCGAATAGTCTAGCGCCGATTATTGTTCAAGGGACGTTGGCAATCGCTACCGCCATTATTGAAGCGGCGGCGCTCGGTTTTTTAGGATTGGGAGCACAGCCGCCGAACCCGGAATGGGGGAAAATGTTGTCCGATGCAAAAGATTTTTTAACGCAAGCACCGTGGACGATGATTTTTCCGGGGTTGGCGATTATGTTAACCGTGCTTGGTTTTAACTTAATGGGGGACGGGCTGCGCGATGCGCTTGACCCGCGGATGAAAAGCTAAAACAGGCGGTCCGCTATGCGCGGCCGCCTGTTGCCTTTTCGAGCTGTTTTGTCAGCTCTTCATCGTAATGATAATGGTGAAAGCTGTCAATTAACTTATCCAAATGCTCAAGCCGGTCTCCGTAATCGATGATTGCTCCGATCAAGGAGAACAACCGGTACTCGGCGGGCGGTTGTCCCCCGGAGTAAAAGACCGTGGCGAGCTGTTCGCGCTGGCGGTACATTTCCTCGGCCCTCTTGTTATGAGGGAGCGGTTTGGCCTTATGGATAAACTTCAGCAATAACTGTTCGTGATAGTCAAGCAAGTGGCTAAGATGCAAGTAGATGGCTTGGCGGAGCTCAGTGGGCAGACGCCCGAGCTCGTTCTCGAGGCGATAAAGCCATTTTAATACCGACAGCGCCCGGTCGGCTGCTGCAATCATTTGCCTGTATAAGACGAGCTTGCGCGATTTTTGGAAGCGTTGGCGGCGGAAATACGTGCGCTCTTCCTTATACATGAGATAAAGATGCTCGAGTTTTGTCATTTCCTCGTGCAGCGTTTCGATCTCTTCTTTTAAATGATGATGGCCCGCTGCCTGCTGCTTATGCAGGCGGATCCATTTTAAAATGGCTTCTGTCTCGCCGCTGATTTTTTCATACAGCTTTTTTTCATACTTTGGCGGCAAGAAAATGAAGTTGACGAGAAAGGCGGCGAAAATGCCGAGCATGATTGTCAAAAAGCGGATGGCCGCAAATTCGATAAACTGGCGTTCTGTATATTCCATAATGGCGATGACGGTCACAAGCGCCACTGAAATCGTCGACGATTCAAGACGCATCTTTAGGCAAAGGGCGATGACGATCATAAGCGTCAAACCGACGATTAGCGGGTCACGGCCGAGGATAAGAACCGCGGCAATCGCGAACAAGGCGCCGATCACGTTCGCCTGCACTTGTTCGATTAACGATAAATAGGAACGATAAATGGTCGGCTGCATGGCAAATACAGCGGAAATGCCGGCAAACACCGGTGACGGAAAGTGAAACAGCGCCGCTAAAAACAAGGCGAGCGCCACGGCGATCCCCGTTTTAAAAATGCGGGCACCGAGCTTCATCTATGGGAATCTCTCCTTTTTCGTTTTGGTAAACCATTCAGTACTATACACAGTTTTATATATGAGTTCAAGGGAAAAATATAACGCTCCGCCGGAATTGGCAGAGCGTTGAAAAAGTCAGAAGGCGATCGGGATATCGGCAGCGCGCCGATTGGAGAGGCGAGCATTCACTTCCTGGCGGAAACGGGCGCCATCAAGTGCTGTCATGAGACGGAACAAACGGTCGGGTAAGGAAAACACATCGCTCGGCAGCATGGCAATTTGCCAAAACAACGTATTTTCATCCGCGGATGGCCGAATGGATTCGAACAAAAGGACGAAGCCAAACTGTTTGCAAAGCTGGCGAAGATGCGCCCGAATTGCCCCGGCGTCAGCGGAACGGGAAATGTGCACATGACCGACGGTGAAATGGTCGTTTGTCGCAATTTCCGGGTTTTGTCCGGCGTTGGCCAGTTTCTCCATCCATAGCTTGCGCGGGATGTCAAGTTGGATGGCGGCGCTGTCT
This sequence comes from Geobacillus uzenensis, assembly GCF_002217665.1. NCBI lineage: Bacteria > Bacillati > Bacillota > Bacilli > Caryophanales > Anoxybacillaceae > Geobacillus > Geobacillus uzenensis. Next base: position 128,602 of record NZ_NEWL01000008.1, on the reverse strand, counting down.
CGTTCCAAATGACCCCATTGGGCAAGCGCCTCAAGGACGGTGCGGACATGCTCGTTAGTCGGGATGTTCCGCTTTTCCACTGCCGCCAGCAAAAAGGCGCCCCGTTGTTCTTCTTCATTTGGCGAACGATACGTATGTTGTTCCATGTATACTAGGCGCGCTCGGGAGGATATTCCCCCATTGGCGCCCGTCACCTCCTCCAATGGCTTGCTGGATGAAAAATGACAGTCTTAATTTTCAGAATTTGTTGTTTATCATACCATGCGAGCCGCAGGAAATCAATCGTCCCTTGCTTTGCTGCGGCGTTGTTCACAAAATTGTCAACATCGGCGTTCGTATAACAAACAGCGCCCGCCTGGCAGCGGGCGCTGCAATGGTGACGGCATGCCGATCTGAAGAGCTGAGGATTTAAGCAACCAATTCGGCGCAAAGAGGTCCCCATAATAAAAAATTGGTTTTTGAACCTTTGCGAAATGGCTGCTGGCAGGAAACATCGATTTTTCGTCAGCTTGCCGGAGGCGAGAACGGTATGCCTTGCCGATTACAGTTGCCGGAACGCGCGGCCGACCGCGTCGATCGTGTAAGCGATGTCGTCTTCGGTATGGGCGAGGGTGATGAACCATGCTTCATACTTGGACGGTGCGAGATTGACGCCTTGCTCGAGCATCAGCTTGAAAAATGTCGCAAACCGTTCGCCATCACTGCGCTGGGCTTGCTCATAGTTTTCGACTTTTTCTTCCGTAAAGAAGACGGTAAGCGCGCCTTTTAAACGATTGACGGTCACCGGCAGGCCGCATTGGCGGGCGTGGGCCATGATGCCTTCCTCAAGCATGGCGCCAAGCCGATCGAGGTGATCATACACGCCGTCTTGCTTCAACACTTCAAGGCAGGCGATGCCAGCGAGCATCGACGCCGGGTTGCCAGCCATTGTCCCGGCTTGGTAAGCCGGCCCGAGCGGAGCAACTTGTTCCATAATATGTTGGCGTCCGCCGTACGCCCCGATCGGCAAGCCGCCGCCGATAATTTTCCCCATGGCCGTCAAGTCGGGTTCAATGCCGAGCAAGTTTTGCGCTCCGCCATACATAAAGCGGAAGGCGGTGATCACTTCATCATAAATAACAAGCGCCCCCGCTTGGTGCGTGATGTCGTTTACGGCTTCTAAAAAGCCAGGTTTCGGCAGGACGATGCCAAAGTTGCCGACAATCGGTTCGACCAATACGGCTGCGACGTGTTCGCCCCAAACGTTCATCGCCTCACGGAACGATTCCACATCATTGTACGGCACCGTAATCACTTCTTGGGCAATGCTTGGCGGCACGCCGGCTGAATCCGGCGTCCCTAATGTCGACGGCCCTGATCCGGCGGCGACAAGCACGAGGTCGGAGTGGCCGTGATAGCAGCCGGCGAATTTCACGATTTTGCTGCGGCCGGTGTAGGCGCGAGCGACGCGGATCGTCGTCATCACCGCTTCCGTTCCTGAGTTGACAAACCGCACTTTTTCAAGCGACGGAATCGCTTCTTTTAACATTTTGGCGAATGTAATCTCATGCGGTGTCGGCGTGCCGTATAACACCCCCGTTTCCGCAGCGCGCCGGATGGCCGCGGCGATGTGCGGATGGGCGTGGCCGGCGATGATTGGTCCGTAGGCGGCCAAATAGTCAATGTATCGGTTTCCATCTACATCCCAGAAATACGCCCCTTGCGCCCGTTCCATGACAACCGGGGCGCCGCCGCCGACGGCTTTATACGAGCGGGAGGGGCTGTTCACCCCGCCGACAATGTGCTTAAGTGCTTCCTCATATAATTGTTCCGATTTTGTCCACTGCATCGTTTGATCCTCCTGTTTCCGATGACTGCTCCTTTATTTTACCATAATGTGCTGTCAGCTACGGCTATCGTGCTCGCTAGAACGAAGAAGCGGTTTTGTCATCGCGGGGGACAAGGGCGAAATAAGAGCTTTGTATTCGATGTGTCAAAAGCGTTTCCGCTCATTCCTCATCGGCATCTGAGAAACAAAACAGGTGAAAATGACGGTGATTTAGGTATAATGGCAACATAGAAGGAAAGGGTAGTCCACTTTTGTTTATCGACATCAGAGAGAGGCAGGAGGGAGAGAATGAACGCCATCGAAGTAGAACAGCTGCGAAAAGAATTTAAAGTGCACACAAGCCGCTCCGGTCTCGTCGGGGCGTTTCGCGATTTATGGACGCGCCGTTATATGACAGTTCGTGCCGTTGACGGCATTTCTTTTACCGTCAGGCAAGGGGAGATCGTCGGCTATATCGGCGAAAACGGTGCCGGCAAGTCGACGACGATCAAAATGTTGACAGGCATTTTAACTCCGACATCCGGGCGCATCGTTGTCAACGGGATGAACCCGCATAAAGAGCGGGAGAAATTTGTGCGCACGATCGGCGTTGTTTTCGGTCAGCGTTCACAGTTATGGTGGGACATCGCGGTTCAAGAGTCGTTCCGATTGCTAAAAAAGGTGTACCGTGTCCCAGACGAGCAATACGATCGCCATATGGGCGAGGTGATTGACATGCTTGAGATCGGCCCGCTTCTGGACAAACCGGTGCGCAAGCTGTCGCTCGGGCAGCGGATGCGCTGTGAGCTCGCTGCCGCGCTCATTCACAATCCGCCGCTGCTGTTTTTGGACGAGCCGACAATCGGTTTGGATGTGCTTGTCAAGCTCAACATCCGTCAGTTTTTGAAACAGTTGAACGAGCGGTACGGGACGACGATTTTGCTGACGACGCATGACATGTCGGACATCGAGGCGCTGTGTGAGCGGGTGATGATGCTTGATGAAGGAAAAATCATTTACGACGGTTCGCTTGAGCAGCTAAAAGAAAAATGGGGGCAAGGAAAACGGGTTTCTTTTACATTCGCCGAAGGAAAGGACGCCTCTATCTTGCAAGAGCTGACGGCCGGATTGGACGTTGTCTGGAAAAAAGGGGAACAGCCGAACATCTGGGTGGCGCACGTTCCATCGGGAGGAGTGCCGGAAGTCGTCAGCCGCGTCGCCGCCCGCTATGCGCTGCAAGACATCCGGATCCATGAAGTGTCGACGGAAGAGATTGTTCGCAATATTTATGAGGAAGGTGCGGTGAATGGATAAATATACAGAAATGATCCGCATCCGTTTTTTAATGATGCTTGCCTACCGGACAAACTATTATACTGGCATTCTCATTTACGCCATTAACATTGCGGCGTACTACTTCCTTTGGTCGGCCATTTATGGGGACAAACCGTCGATGCAAGGGATGTCGCTTGGCCAAATGACGACGTATGTGGCCATTTCTTGGCTGTCACGGGCGTTTTATTTTAACAACATTGACCGCGAAATCGCGATGGAAATCCGCGACGGAAAAGTGGCGACCGAGCTGATCCGCCCGTACAGCTATTTGGGGATGAAGGCGGTGCAAGGGCTTGGCGAAGGGCTGTTCCGCCTGTTCTTTTTATCATTGCCCGGACTTTTGGTCGTATCGCTTTTTTTGCCGCTTCAGTTTCCAGAACACGCCCATACATGGCTGTCGTTTAGCTTATCGCTTTTGCTTAGCTTTATCATTTATTCAGAACTGAACTTGCTCGCGGGGGTCGTGACGTTCTTTACATTCCGCAACGAAGGGTTGCTTAGGGCGAAGCGGTTTATCATTGATTTGTTTTCGGGGCTCATCTTGCCCATTTCCTTTTACCCCGATTGGGCGCAACAACTGATGCACTATTTTCCGTTTCAGGCGATCAGCTATATCCCGAGCATGATTATTACGGAAAGCTTCCAAGGCGTCGCCGTTCGCGACGGCCTGCTCATGCAGGCGGCGTGGTGCGCGCTGCTGCTTTTGCCGATTGGGGTGTTATGGCGGATGGCGAAAAAGCGGCTCGTCGTGCAAGGGGGGTAAACGATTGTTTTATCTATCAGTCTTTTTTCAATACATGGCGCAATATATGAAAACGAAACTGCAATACCGCGCCGATTTGCTCATTGAATGGCTATCCGATTTCATGGCTCAGGCGGTCAACTTGGTCTTTTTGCTCGTTGTGTTCGGCCATACGCCGCTCCTTCATGGTTGGTCGCGCGATGAGATTTTGTTTATTTACGGTTTTTTTCTTGTTCCGTATGCCGTATTTGGCGCCTTTTTTAACCTTTGGGATTTTAATGAACGATATATTGTGCAGGGGGAAATGGATCGCGTGTTGACGCGTCCGGTGCACAGCCTGTTTCAGATCATTCTCGAGCGGATGGAGCTCGAATCGTTGCTCGGGGCCATACCGGGGTTGATCATTATGGCGTACGCTGGCGTCCGTCTGTCGCTTACGTTTCATTGGTATGATCTCTTTATCTTTGTTTTATTGGTGATCGGCGGCGCGTTCATTTATGCCGGCATTTTCATTTCACTGGCGACCATTAGCTTTTTTGCCGATGCCCGAACGTCAATCATGCCGATGATGTACAACATCAGCAGCTATGGCCGCTACCCGGTCGATATTTACCATCGCGTCATCCGCTATATTTTAACGTGGCTGCTTCCGTTTGCCTTTGTTGGCGTCTATCCGGCTTCGTATTTTCTTCGCAAGGAAGAATGGTATGGCTACGCGTTTTTCACTCCGGTAGTCGGCGCCTTGTTTTTTGCCATCGCCGTCATGCTTTGGAATGCTGGGGTGAGGCGGTATCGCGGGACGGGGAGCTGACTGCCCCGTCCGCTTTTTTGCTTAACGGAGGCTGTCATAAAAATGACAAACAACGGCCAAACAATTGCCATAATCGTTTATGCATAGTTCTCGCTTCATCGCGTAAAATAATTTGTGAATATATTCACAATAATAAGAAGGGAGAACAGCGATGAAAAACGGAGGAGGAAATCGAGTGGCGGTCATCGGCACCGGGTTTGTCGGTGCCAGCTATGCATTTGCTTTATTGAACCAAGGGGTTGCCGATGAAATTGTGCTCATCGATGCGAATGAAAATAAAGCTGCGGGCGATGCGATGGATTTCAACCATGGGAAAGTGTTTGCGCCGAAGCCCACGGACATTTGGCATGGCGATTACCGCGACTGCCGCGACGCTGATTTAGTCGTCATTTGCGCCGGCGCCAATCAAAAACCAGGCGAGACGCGGCTTGATCTAGTGGATAAAAATATCGCCATTTTCCGCTCGATCGTTGAATCGGTTATGGCGTCCGGGTTTCAAGGGCTGTTTCTTGTCGCTACGAACCCGGTCGACATTTTGACCTATGCGACATGGAAATTCAGCGGACTGCCTCATCATCGAGTGATCGGTTCAGGGACGATTTTAGATACGGCGCGATTTCGCTTTTTATTAGGCGAGTATTTCGCCATCGCCCCGACGAATGTCCACGCCTACATTATCGGTGAACACGGCGATACCGAGCTTCCGGTCTGGAGTCAGGCTGACATCGGCGGCGTGCCGATCCGCAAGTGGATCGAATCGAAAGGAGAACAGGCAAGGGAGGATTTGGAGCGCATTTTTGTCAACGTTCGCGACGCTGCCTATCAAATTATCGAGAAAAAAGGAGCGACATACTACGGCATCGCCATGGGGCTCGCCCGCGTGACGCGCGCCATTTTGCATAACGAAAATGCCATTTTGACCGTCTCAGCTTATTTGGACGGCTTATACGGTGAACGTGATGTCTATATCGGCGTACCGGCGGTCATCAACCGTAATGGCATCCGCGAAGTGATTGAAATTGAGCTCGACGATAATGAGCAAAAATGGTTTCGTCATAGCGCAGAGACGCTGAAAGGTGTGTTGGCCCGCTCCTTTGCGCAGTGAGGAGCTGACCTCTCACAAAAACCGAGAAGGGCTCTATCCTGCTGAACGGGTAGTCTAGCAGGCGGCACAGCCCGACGGCGTCCGCTGTTTCAAGCCTTATCGAGATTGCGGCGGTTCACCCCGTCATAATTGTCCGTTCGGCCACGTATATATAAACAACGGACAAAGATGGAGGGAACGCGATGGATTACGCCTTCCTTGGAGTGGTTACTGCCATACTGCTTGGCAGCATCACCTCGCTTTGGACAGCGCGCGTTCAAGCGACGCACCGCCTCTCGCTCGACAGCTTGTGGGTGCTCGTTCAGTGGTATATAACGATGCTGCTCGGCTTTGCTATGATTTATATGATTTTGCAGGCGAAAGGCCATGCGGTGTTTACCCCGTCCTCAAACAATATGGCGGGGAACCGTTTGGCTTTGCTTGAGGATAGCTTGTACTTAAGCGGCATGACGCTCTTGTCAGTCGGATACGGGGATGTGACCCCGATCGGCATCGGGCGGTGGATCGCGATCGCTGAGGCGCTTCTCGGTTACATTATGCCAGCGGTCATCGTGACGCGCACTGTATTTGACTGGGATCGCCGCTAACAGTTGCAATTTCCCTCCGTCTTCGCTACGCTAAAAGAAAACGAAGAAGACGGAGGGAACGCCATGACGACAGCCATTGGCCAGCCAGCCCCAGATTTCACCTTGCCGGCAAGCAACGGGAAAATGGTTTCACTTTCAGATTTCCGGGGTCACTATGTCGTGCTTTATTTTTATCCAAAAGACATGACGCCCGGGTGCACGGCCGAGGCATGCGACTTTCGCGACCGCCATGAGCAGTTTGCTGGATTGAACGCCGTCATCTTAGGGGTGAGTACAGACCCAGTCAAGCGGCATGAAACGTTTATAGAGAAATATCAGCTGCCGTTTTTGCTTCTTTCCGATGAACAGCATCACGCAGCGGAACTGTACGGGGTTTGGAAGAAAAAGCGGAATTTTGGCAAGGAATACATGGGTATTGAGCGCTCGACGTTCATTATCGCCCCCGATGGAACATTGGCAAAGGAATGGCGCGGGGTGAAAGTAAAGGGACACGTCGATGAGGCGCTCGCGGAGGTGGCCCGATTGGTCTCATCTAGGTAAGCGTCCAAGCAACATCAGTTATGTTGCGTATGATACATAGTAACCTCCTCAAATGAATGAAATGTGGCGGGCGGGAAATATTTCCGCCCCCTTTTTTTGTTAAAAAGATGCCCAAGCCCATATATTAATGGTATCTATATTGACAAAAGGCATACATTCCTTGTAGACTAATTATAAATATTATAAAATGATAATTTTTTTTATCTTTTGCAGAGAGTGAGGTGCATGACGGTGTCTGTCAACGAGCAACTGAAGGAAGCGCTGGACATGCTGAAAAAGACGGGCATACGCATTACGCCGCAGCGTCATGCGATACTGGAGTATTTGGTCAGCTCGATGTCCCATCCGACGGCTGATGAAATATATAAAGCGCTGGAAGGGAAATTTCCGAATATGAGCGTCGCTACCGTCTACAACAACTTGCGCGTCTTTAAAGAAATCGGGCTTGTCAAAGAGCTGACATACGGTGACTCCTCAAGCCGGTTCGATTTTGTCACATCCAACCATTATCATGTCATTTGTGAAGAATGCGGCAAAATCGTGGATTTCCACTATCCAGCGCTCGATGAAGTCGAGCAGCTTGCCGCTCACGTTACTGGATTTAAAGTCGATCATCATCGCATGGAAGTGTACGGAGTATGCCCTGACTGTCAAAAAGGCAGGGGGCGGACGCATTAAAAAAGCTGACAGCACGAAAAGGGCTATCAGCTTTTTCTTTTTTTGTTGTATTTTTCATCGAATTCTTTCCCTTCGAGCTCGCGATCCAGCGTCAGGGGCTCGCGGCAAAACATACATAAGTCAACGCGGCCGAGCATTTTCGTCACCTTGCCGCATGACGGGCAGACGACTTGGACCGCTCTCGTTGAGAGCGTACCGATCCAAAAGTACACAATGCCGCTCGCGACAAGGAATAAAAGTCCAAACACCATAAACAGCGTCATGACGATCGGGGACGTGCGGAAAAACAGCCCGAGATACATGACGATGACTCCGACAAAAATCAAGCTTAAAGCAAACGTGCGAATTTTGTTGATTTTGCTCGAATATTTAATACCCATCGTCGTCCCTCCTACATACACCACTATACCATAAAACAGGGGACGATCGGGAAGGAGAAATCAACAAAATTGACAGGCGTTTTTTACTCAGAAGAGAGGAATTTCTCGTCTTTTGTCGAATAACGAACGACAGCAACAAGCTCCCCGCCTTGGTCAAGCAGCGAATGATAGCAGTAGGACTACGTTGCGGGATGTATACATGGCAGCATCAACGGACGCTAGCAACATTTTCGTCATCTGTATAAAAACAAGGTTTGAATCATCGACGACGCTGGAAGGGAGGAAGCCGTTACAGAAAAACTGCCGGTGCCAAAAGTGAAAAAGAATATGTTCTCCTGCCCGGTTTTATAAAGGGAGAGTTTGCCGGATGCCGCAACCTTACCGACTTTCTGTAACGGGAATAATTTATGGAAGAATTGCTGCGTCCCATTTATCAGGAATGGGCAAGCCGTTGCAATACACGCGGAATTTTACTCATTGAAAAAACGGCGGGACATGCGACGGTGACCGATACGTTCGATGTGGTATTGCTCGTCATTGTCGATTCGCAAAGTGAGCCTTTGTATTTGAAACATTACTCAGTTAGCGGCGAGAAGGCGGCGCTTTATGCGGTGAATGAGCGAAAATTAAACGAATGGTTTGTTCTCGGGTCGCATCGAAAGGCGATCGACTGGGTATTCAACGGAAAAATCGTATTTGACCGCAACGACTACGTTTGGCAGCTGCGCCAGCGCCTTGAGCAATTTCCCCCTAAGGAACGTCGGCTGAAAATGGGCCTGGAATTTGCCAAACTGATTCGCCGCTATACCGATGGCAAGGCGCTGTTTACCGCCCGACACTGGCTTGATTCATACAACCATATGATGCACGCCTTGCACCATTTAGCGCGGCTCACAGTGATCGAGCATGGCCTTTATCCGGAAGTGACGGTATGGAATCAAGTAAAGCAAATGGATGGACAAATTTATAAGTTGTATGAGGAGTTAGTCGGGAGCGAGGAGCCGCTTCCAAAACGGCTTGAGCTCCTGTTGCTGGCGAGCGAATTTTTAATCCATTCTTTTATAGTGTCAGGCTCTTCTCACTTATGCGAGGTGTTGAAGGAAAAGAGTGGGGCATGGAGCATTGAGGAAATGACCCGCCATCCGCAGTTTGCGCCTTATTCGGTCGACCTTGCCATCATGCTCGAATATTTAGTGGAAAGAAAAGTGTTAACTGCGGTAGAGGTGCCGACAAAAGGGAACAGGATGTTTGAACGCTATTATATTTTGCAGGAAGGGAAAATTTGATGAACCTCTCCCATCTAGCCTTTGTTTAACCTAATTTTGAAAGATGCTCCCCACTGTCAAACGAGACAAAAAAGGAGGGGTGTTGCCAACTGGGGCGCTCGGCCAACTTTTGTCCATGAGGCGGGATGACCCGACAAGCCCCGTCTCTGAGCGCTAGTGCGGGCGGGGGAGCATATTACTTTCGGCTGGGCGTCAACGACCTCCACCTAGCCAACGCTTGAATGGGGGCTTGCGTAACGGGGATTGGATGGTCTTGATACAACGGTTTTCTCTACATTTTATGAATGTGGAATGGTTGGGGAAAATGAGGCAGTTCAGCAAAGACGGGCTGTCTATCGCGAAAAGTAAAAAAGCTATTGACTTCTATGTCGAACGATGATATATTTTAAATCGCTGCCGCGACGGAAAAGCGTTGCGGAATAAGATGAATAAAAAAGTGTTGACAACCAATAATAAAAATGCTAATATGTAAAAGTCGCTTCAAGAGAGCGGAAGAAACAAAAATAAGCTTGTTCCTTGAAAACTGAACGAAACGAAGCGCAACGAAAAGCTGAGGCCGCTTGCCTATCGGCGAAACGCGCTAGAGGGCCTGCGAGGAGGCTATTGCCGCCGCAGCAGGACCGAAGCGTCGCGAGTCGATGGCGGCCGAAGCTAGACAATACGAAAAGCTGAGGCCGCGGCGCCTTTGGTGCTGAGGCCGAAGCCAAAGCCAATCAACTTTCTATTGGAGAGTTTGATCCTGGCTCAGGACGAACGCTGGCGGCGTGCCTAATACATGCAAGTCGAGCGGACCGAATGAGAGCTTGCTCTTATTTGGTCAGCGGCGGACGGTACGGGAGCCAGCCGCCGAAGGTGGGGCAAGTGATTGGGGTGAAGTCGTAACAAGGTAGCCGTACCGGAAGGTGCGGCTGGATCACCTCCTTTCTAAGGGGAAAAGCGAAGGCCGCCCGCCTATCGGTGAAACGCGCTGGAGGGCCTGCGAGGAGGCTGTTGCCGCCGCAGCAGGGCCGAAGCGTCGCAAGCCGATGGCGGCCGGAGCTAGACAGTACGAAAAGCGGAAGCGCCGCGATTGGCTCTCGAAGTCAAATGTTCTTCACCCGCAGGGGTGCTTGCACCCCAAAAGCGGAAGCGCCGCGATTGGCTCTCGAAGTCAAATGTTCTTCACCCGCAGGGGTGCTTGCACCCCGAGGGGGAAGGTTATTTGGCAGAAGAGAGCCAGGCGCTGGAGCTAGACAATACGAAAAGGGAAGGCCGCGAACGACCGACCATTAACAAATCAGATTTCCCATCGCGTTAGGCGAGTAAGATCCCTCGAAGATGACGAGGTCGATAGGTCCGAGGTGGAAGCGTGGCGACACGTGGAGCTGACGGATACTAATCGATCGAGGGCTTAACCTAGAAAAGCAGAGGCCGCCTGCCTATCGGCGAAACGCGCTGGAGGGCCTGCGAGCGGGCTTAGCCCGCCGCAGCAGGACCGAAGCGTCGCGAGCCGATGGCGGCCGGAGCTAGACAGTACGAAAAGCAGAGGCCGCCTGCCTATCGGCGAGACGCGCTGGAGGGCCTGCGAGGAGGCTATGCCGCCACAGCAGGACCGAAGCGTCGCGAGCCGATGGCGGCCGGAGCTAGACAAAAAGCGGAAGCGCCGCGGCTTCTTCCCCCACACGGTTATCTAGTTTTGAGGGAATGAAAAAAAGCTTGACAACAATTCAACTTTCCTTATAATAAAACTTGTCCATTATTGCCTAGTGGTGATAGCGGAGAGGAAACACCCGTTCCCATCCCGAACACGGAAGTTAAGCTCTCCAGCGCCGATGGTAGTTGGGGCCAGCGCCCCTGCAAGAGTAGGTCGCTGCTAGGCACGATCCATGGAGGATTAGCTCAGCTGGGAGAGCACTTGCCTTACAAGCAAGGGGTCGGCGGTTCGATCCCGTCATCCTCCACCACTCTAAATCGTCGCGGGGTGGAGCAACGAGCATTTGCTTCATCGAATACGCTGCGAGTTGCCTCGACGCATCGAGCATCTTTGAATCAGCTGGCAGAGGAAGAGGCAACAAACATTTAAACCAACACTCAGTGCATGATCGAAACAAATCCATTTCTTATCGCCGCGGGGTGGAGCAGTCCGGTAGCTCGTCGGGCTCATAACCCGAAGGTCGCAGGTTCAAATCCTGCCCCCGCAACCAAATGGTCCCGTAGTGTAGTGGTTAACATGCCTGCCTGTCACGCAGGAGATCGCGGGTTCGAGTCCCGTCGGGACCGCCATTGTTCCAAAATTGCGAAAAATACAGTATGGCTCGACAGCTCAGTCGGTAGAGACGAGCATCAACATCATCGAGTTTGCTGCGAGTTGCCTCGACGCATCGAGCATCTTTGAATCAGCTGGTAGAGGAAGAGGCACAGAGCAATCAATGAGCGAGTTAAAAATAACATATGGCTCGGTAGCTCAGTCGGTAGAGCAAAGGACTGAAAATCCTTGTGTCGGCGGTTCGATTCCGTCCCGAGCCACCATTATCATATCGATATGCCGGCTTAGCTCAATTGGTAGAGCAACTGACTTGTAATCAGTAGGTTGCGGGTTCAAGTCCTGCAGCCGGCATTCCTTATTTTACTCGAGAAAGTTATGAGCCATTAGGTTCGGTTATAGTTGCCTCGACGCACCGAGCATCCTCGAAACAGCTGGTAGAGGAAGAGGCAGGTAGAGCTCGTTAGTACTTAGAGTGTTATGATCGCTATGAGCCATTAGCTCAGCAACGAGCGCTGCATCTTTGAGTTTGTTGCGAGTTGCCTCGACGCACCGAGCATCCTCGAAACAGCTGGTAGAGGAAGAGGCAGGTAGAGCTCGTCAGTACTTAGAGTGTTATGATTGCTATGAGCCATTAGCTCAGCAACGAGCGCTGCATCTTTGAGTTTGCTGCGAGTTGCCTCGACGCACCGAGCATCCTTGAAACAACTGGTAGAGGAAGAGGCAGGTAGAGCTCGTCAGTACTTAGAGTGTTATGATCGCTATGAGCCATTAGCTCAGCAACGAGCGCTGCATCTTTGAGTTTGTTGCGAGTTGCCTCGACGCACCGAGCATCCTCGAAACAGCTGGTAGAGGAAGAGGCAGGTAGAGCTCGTTAGTACTTAGAGTGTTATGATTGCTATGAGCCATTAGCTCAGCAACGAGCGCTGCATCTTTGAGTTTGCTGCGAGTTGCCTCGACGCACCGAGCATCCTCGAAACAGCTGGTAGAGGAAGAGGCAGGTAGAGCTCGTTAGTACTTAGAGTGTTATGATTGCTATGAGCCATTAGCTCAGCAACGAGCGCTGCATCTTTGAGTTTGTTGCGAGTTGCCTCGACGCACCGAGCATCCTCGAAACAGCTGGTAGAGGAAGAGGCAGGTAGAGCTCGTTAGTACTTAGAGTGTTATGATTGCTATGAGCCATTAGCTCAGCAGGTAGAGCATCTGACTTTTAATCAGAGGGTCGGAGGTTCGAGTCCTCCATGGCTCACCATTTTGCGGAAGTAGTTCAGCGGTAGAACACCACCTTGCCAAGGTGGGGGTCGCGGGTTCGAGCCCCGTCTTCCGCTCCACTCGCCCGCCGGGGTGGCGGAATTGGCAGACGCACAGGACTTAAAATCCTGGGGTAGGTAACTACCGTGCCGGTTCGAGTCCGGCCCTCGGCACTTGCGCTCGTAGCTCAATTGGATAGAGCATCTGACTACGGATCAGAAGGTTAGGGGTTCGAATCCTCTCGAGCGCGTTCATCGGGAAGTAGCTCAGCTTGGTAGAGCACACGGTTCGGGTCCGTGAGGTCGCAGGTTCAAATCCTGTCTTCCCGATTTTCCTGTGGGGCCTTAGCTCAGCTGGGAGAGCGCCTGCTTTGCACGCAGGAGGTCATCGGTTCGATCCCGATAGGCTCCACCATTTCACTATATCATTTTGGCGGTGTAGCTCAGCTGGCTAGAGCGTACGGTTCATACCCGTGAGGTCGGGGGTTCGATCCCCTCCACCGCCACTATTATTGGACCTTTAGCTCAGCTGGTTAGAGCAGACGGCTCATAACCGTCCGGTCGTAGGTTCGAGTCCTACAAGGTCCACCATTACTACGTTACTTTTTGGAGGAGTACCCAAGTGGTTGAAGGGGTCGGTCTTGAAAACCGAGAGGCGTCGCAAGGCGCGCGGGGGTTCGAATCCCTCCTCCTCCGCCATAATGATTGTGCAACTTAGGTCAATCTGTTGTGCCGGCTTAGCTCAATTGGTAGAGCAACTGACTTGTAATCAGTAGGTTGCGGGTTCAAGTCCTGCAGCCGGCACCATCAATGTGGCGGCTATGGCGAAGTGGTTAACGCACCAGATTGTGGCTCTGGCATGCGTGGGTTCGATTCCCACTAGTCGCCCTTTCTCTTCCCTTATCTTTGTTGCGGGTGTAGTTTAGTGGTAAAACCTCAGCCACGAGCCTAGCTTCATCGAATAGGCTACGAGTTGCCTTGACGCACCCTGCTTCTTTGAGAATGCTGGCAGAGGAAGAGGCGTGAAATCGCGTGATGAATGGTAGAAGAAGCTATGTGCGGGTGTAGTTTAGTGGTAAAACCTCAGCCACGAGCCTAGCTTCATCGAATAGGCTGCGAGTTGCCTCGACGCACTCTGCTTCTTTGAGAATGCTGGCAGAGGAAGAGGCATGAAATCGCGTGGTGAATGGTAGAAGAAGCTATGTGCGGGTGTAGTTTAGTGGTAAAACCTCAGCCTTCCAAGCTGATGTCGTGGGTTCGATTCCCATCACCCGCTTTGATGGGCCTATAGCTCAGCTGGTCAGAGCGCACGCCTGATAAGCGTGAGGTCGGTGGTTCAAGTCCACTTAGGCCCACCATTTTCCATTGTGCATTGTCAGATGATTCGTTATAATATAAAGCGAGCATCTTTGATCATTCCGCCATCGCTTAGCGACGAGCCTTAACTTCGTCGAGTAGGCTGCGAGTTGCCTCGACGCATCTTGCTTCTTTGAGAATGCTGGCAGAAGAAGGGACAGGGCAAGCTTTGAACAATAATTTTTGATTATTCCGCAATAGCTCAGCGGTAGAGCAACCGGCTGTTAACCGGTAGGTCGTAGGTTCGAATCCTACTTGCGGAGCCATTTCATGGAGAAGTACCCAAGTGGCTGAAGGGGACGGTTTGCTAAACCGTTAGGTCGCAGTTTTGCGGCGCGCGGGTTCAAATCCCGCCTTCTCCGCCATGTTTGGCCCGTTGGTCAAGTGGTTAAGACACCGCCCTTTCACGGCGGTAACACGGGTTCGAATCCCGTACGGGTCACTTGAGTTTTTGGCACCAGAACGTTCTGGTGCCCTTTTATACAGCTGTTTTTGTCGATTTTTGCGCTTTTTCTTGTCATGTGCATACGGTTTTGTTATAATGAGAATCGTTAGTTTTTAATATTGGGGACAACGCAGTGTTTCGTTTCGTCAAAGAACGGGGCATTGCGTTTTTTTATTATACCAGCAACTGCGCTTCGGCCTCGCCGCCATGGATTTGCGTAAACATCGTTTGAATGGCCTGAAGCTGGCGGTTGGCGGCATCTTCGGTCATCGACGGAAGAAAATAAACAATTTGCAAAGCGTTTTTCGTTTCTTTCGTCACCGCTGTGCGCTCGGAATCAACGATCGGGCTGCCGAACGGGCCGCGCTCATCTTTGCTGACGAGTTTATTGGCAAAGTTGACGGTGCGGCCATTTAGGGCTATGTATTCGTCATGTTCTGTGCCTACGGCGATGGTCACCGATCCTTCGATGCGGTCAAGATCGTAAATGCCGAGTGGAATTTTATAATAGAGCGAAAAGAAGTTGTTGACATCGGCCGCTGAATGGATTGATGGGATAAAGTTCCTTTTCTGGATGCGTCGGTATAAGCTTTCGCTTGACGGTCGGTAACGACCCGGATCCGTGCCAATTTGTTTAAATGCCTGCCGCCATTCGGCGAGTTCAGGAATGTCGGCGATGGCCTTCTCCTGCAGCTCAACGTAAATCGACTCTTGAAACAGTTCAAGCCGCCCTTTTAGCATTTGCGGCGAGTCGCCGACTTCGATATGGCGGTAGCGGATGACGCCAAATTTGCCGGAAGGAAGCCGTTGTTTTAGTTGTTCCGATATGATGCATCTCATGCGAATCACCTCGCATTTTATTTTACCATACACCTCGGGGGGAGGGAAAACAATGGACGTTGCAGCATTGAAACAGGAAGTGATTGAATACAGCCGGTCGATCGGCATTGATAAAATCGGGTTTGCAAGCGCTGATCCGTTTGTGGAGCTAAAGGAGCGGCTGCGCCGACAACAGGAGCTTGGCTATCAGTCCGGGTTTGAAGAGCCGGATATTGAAAAGCGGACCAATCCGTCGCTTCTTCTGTCCGAGGCGAAGTCGATCATTGCCATTGCGCTCGCTTACCCATCGAAAATGAAAGACGCCCCGCGCGGGACAAAAACGGAGCGGCGCGGCCTTTTTTGCCGCGCATCGTGGGGAAAAGATTATCATGACGTGTTGCGGGACCGTTTGCAGCAGCTGGAAGAATTTTTGCTTATTAAGGTGCCGCACGCCCGCGTCCGTTCGATGGTGGATACGGGAGAGCTCGCTGACCGAGCAGTGGCAGAGCGGGCGGGGATCGGCTGGAGCGGGAAAAACTGTTCCATCATTACACCGGAGTTTGGTTCGTATGTATATTTGGGAGAGATGATTACAACGATTCCGTTTCCGCCTGATGAGCCGATCGAAAACCGATGCGGCACGTGTACGAAATGCATCGATGCGTGCCCGACCGGAGCGCTCGTGCAGGGGGGGCAGCTAAACGCGCAGCGGTGCATCTCGTTTTTAACGCAAACGAAAGGCTTTTTGGCCGACGAGTTTCGTGAGAAAATCGGCAACCGGTTGTACGGCTGCGACACGTGCCAGTTGGTCTGTCCGGAAAATAAGGGAAAGGATTTCCACCTGCATCCGGAGTTTGAGCCGGATCCAGAGGCAGCGAAACCGAAGCTTATCCCGCTTCTTCAGATCAGCAATCGCGAGTTTAAAGAGAAGTTTGGGGCGATGGCTGGCTCATGGCGAGGGAAAAAACCGATCCAGCGCAACGCGATTTTGGCGCTCGCCCATTATAAAGACAGGACGGCAGTGCCGTATTTATTGCAGCTGTTGAAAGAAGACAGCCGGCCGGTCATCCGGGGAACAGCGGCGTGGGCGCTTGGAAAAATTGGGGATGTAAGCGCCAAGCCATATCTCGAAGAGGCAAGACAGACAGAAACAGATCCAGATGTGGCCTCTGAAATTGAAAAAGGGCTGAAACTGTTGGCGGAGGTCAAGGAATAGGGAAAAAACTTCAGCTTCCCCACATAAGGTAGTAACAAAAACGAAAGTGGGGAGCGCCATGAAAAAGCAGTTGCGTAATTGGCTCGATGAGCGGGCGCGTTCGTTTGTCTCGGAAAGCGGTGTTCGGGGCGATGAGGAAATCGCTAGAAAGCAGCAACTTTGCCAAAGGCGCGGCGCGGAAATCGTCCGCTGTGCGATTCGTGGACAAATTGTCGGCAGGCAGACGGTCGAGCGGGAGACAAAGGTGGTTTATATTGCCCATCATCAATTTTTAATTAAACACGGGGCGACTCTCTATATGGAGGAGCAAGTCGAGGAACGGTGCGCCCGTTTTTTGGGCGGCGAGCTGGCGGACGATCAACGGATTAGCCGCATGGGGGAATATGTTGAAGCGCCTCGTGTCGAGCGTGAGCGATGGACGGGTGATCGCCTTTCTTACCAATATGACCGCGCCCAAGCGGTGCGGTATGCGGAAACGTGGTGGAATCGGCATAACCCGGCGTTTCCGTCTTTTCCCGTTGATTGCACGAACTTTGTTTCTCAATGCTTGTATGCGGGCGGAGCGCCGATGACTGGCTATCCGAACCGGGCGCGGGGCTGGTGGTGCCAAAACGGGAGCTGGAGTTACAGCTGGGCGGTTGCCCACTCGCTGCGCT
Organism: Geobacillus uzenensis; assembly: GCF_002217665.1. Classification (NCBI taxonomy): domain Bacteria; kingdom Bacillati; phylum Bacillota; class Bacilli; order Caryophanales; family Anoxybacillaceae; genus Geobacillus; species Geobacillus uzenensis. The sequence goes on along the minus strand of NZ_NEWL01000008.1, from coordinate 111,347 downwards.
GGTATTTGAGCGGGTCGCGCATCGGTTTGCAGGCCGTGGAAGTCCCGGAACCGGAACAATTGATGGCAGGCGATGTCATTTGTTATGATTTTCAAGGGGATGGACGCTTTGATCATTCCACAATCGTAGTGGCCAAAGACCAAGACGGGATGCCGCTGGTGAACGCCCATACGACGAACAGCCGGATGCGTTATTGGTCATACGAGGATTCAAGCGCCTATACCCCGAACATTCGGTATAAATTTTTTCATATCATTGACCGCAAATAAACGATGTTGTTGAGGTGAATGAAATGCCGCTTCATGTTGTGCTATACCAACCAGAAATTCCAGCCAACACCGGGAACATCGCCCGCACGTGCGCGGCGACGGATACGGCGCTTCATTTGATCCGTCCACTCGGATTTTCAACGGACGATAAAATGTTAAAGCGCGCCGGGCTTGACTATTGGCCGCATGTCAACATTTCGTATTACGATTCGCTTGACGAGTTGTTTGCTCGGTTTCCGCACGGAGAGTTTTACTTTATTACCAAGTTTGGCCGGCAATATTACGACTCGTTTGACTTCAGCGATACGGAAAAAGACATTTTCTTTGTATTTGGCCGTGAAACGACCGGGTTGCCGAAGGAGCTGCTCGAGGCCAACATGGACCGTTGCCTGCGCATTCCGATGAACGACAAAGTCCGTTCGCTGAACTTATCAAATACGGCAGCGATTTTAGTGTATGAGGCGCTGCGCCAGCAACGGTTTCATGGGCTGTCATAAACAAAAAAACGACCTTCGCTATGGAGGTCGTTTTTTTGGGCTCTATTGTTTGACGCCGGGTTTGTCCTCGTAGCCAGCCGTGAAAATGGCTGTTAAAAAGGCGACGATCACTCCTAGCACAAGCAATGTGCGCATCGTTTTTTCCTCCCTTGCAATGAAAGTGGCACGCGTTTCCCCTTTATTATAACGAATATGGCCAAGCATGTGAATGACTGCCGATGGCTATTCGAAGACAAAATTTTTTTTGCGGCGAATGATACGGGACATCCTCGCATAAATTGTAATAATCTTGCTGTTAGACATCCAAGGGTGAGGAGGTCCTTTATGGATATTTTAAGAAAAATCGCACGGTACCGGGAAGAGGAAGAACGGCTGAGATGGGAAGGGACGTTCGCCGAGTATTTAGAGATTTTAAAAGAAAAGCCGTGGGTGGCCCAGTCGGCTCATTCGCGCGTTTATAATATGATTAAAGATGCCGGAGTAGAAGAGGTGAATGGGCGAAGGCGGTATAAGTTTTTCAGCCGGCACTTGTTCGGGCTCGAGGAGGCGCTTGAACGGTTAGTTGAAGAATATTTCCACCCGGCGGCGAAACGGCTTGATGTGCGGAAACGAATTTTGCTGCTGATGGGACCGGTCGGCGGCGGGAAGTCGACATTGGTGACGCTCCTGAAGCGAGGGCTTGAGGAGTACTCAAAAACGGAGCGCGGCGCCGTTTATGCGATTAAAGGGTGCCCGATGCATGAAGATCCACTCCACCTCATTCCTCACCATTTGCGTGACGATTTTTACCGTGAATACGGCATTCGCATTGAAGGGGAGCTGTCTCCGCTCAATATGATGCGTCTTGAGAAAGAATATGGCGGCCGAATTGAAGACGTCATGGTCGAACGCATTTTCTTCTCGGAAAATCGGCGCGTCGGCATCGGGACGTTCAGCCCGTCCGACCCGAAATCACAAGATATCGCGGATTTGACGGGAAGCATCGATTTCTCGACCATCGCTGAGTATGGCTCGGAGTCCGACCCGCGGGCGTATCGGTTTGACGGCGAACTGAACAAAGCGAACCGCGGCATTATGGAATTTCAAGAAATGTTAAAGTGCGATGAAAAATTTCTTTGGCATTTGCTGTCGTTGACGCAAGAGGGCAACTTCAAAGCCGGACGGTTTGCGTTGATCAGCGCTGATGAGTTGATCGTCGCCCATACGAATGAAACGGAATACCGGTCGTTTATTGCCAACAAAAAGAATGAAGCGCTCCACTCACGCATTATCGTGATGCCGATTCCATACAACTTGCGTGTCTCTGAAGAAGAGCGCATTTATGAAAAAATGATTCGTGAAAGCGATGTCGCTGACGTGCATATTGCCCCGCACACGCTGCGCATTGCGGCCATGTTTACGATTTTGACGCGGCTGAAAGAATCGAAACGACCGGATGTGGACTTATTGAAGAAAATGCGCTTGTATGACGGAGAGATGATTGAAGGGTTCAACGAAGTTGATGTCGAAGAGCTGAAAAAAGAACATCCGGACGAAGGAATGAGCGGCATCGACCCGCGTTATGTCATCAACCGCATTTCGGCCTGCATCATCCGGAAAGAAGTGCCGTCGATCAACGCGCTCGATGTGCTTCGTTCACTGAAGGAAGGGTTGGATCAGCACCCATCCATCTCCAAGGAAGACCGTGAACGATATTTGAACTTCATCTCGCTTGTGCGCAAAGAGTATGACGAAATCGCCAAGCAAGAGGTGCAAAAGGCATTCGTATATTCGTATGAAGAATCGGCGAAAACGTTGATGGATAACTATTTGGACAACGTCGAAGCGTATTGCAACAAAACGAAACTGCGCGACCCGCTCACCGGCGAGGAAATGAATCCGGATGAGAAGCTGATGCGCTCGATTGAAGAACAAATCGGCATTTCCGAAAATGCGAAAAAGGCGTTCCGCGAAGAAATTTTAATCCGCATCTCCGCCTACGCTCGCAAAGGTCAAAAATTTGATTACAATTCGCATGAGCGGCTGCGCGAAGCGATCCAGAAAAAGCTGTTCGCCGATTTGAAAGACATCGTGAAAATTACGACGTCAACGAAAACTCCCGATGAGCAGCAACTGAAAAAAATTAACGAAGTCGTCGCCCGTTTGATCGATGAGTACGGGTACAATTCTACATCGGCCAATGAATTGCTCCGCTATGTCGGCAGCTTGTTGAACCGCTAGGCATGCCTCGAGCGCTGGGGCATGCTTTTTTTACGTCGACAATTGGGCTTGTCCGCCTCTTGCCCACTTTTCTATTTTCCGCATTCATCTGTCAATTATTTTGAATTTTTGCATAGGATAAAATAAACAACTTGGCATAGTGATGGTCCGTTTTGATGACGCCAACATAAGTATATGCGGGAAAGCAAAAAGTGTGAAACCCATTTTAACAAAGGAGGGGAAAAAATGAAGGGGAATTTCGTTGTATCGAAAGAAGACTGGTCCCTCCACCGCAAAGGGCATGACGATCAAAAGCGCCATCAAGAAAAGGTAAAAGAAGCGATCAAAAATAACTTGCCGGATTTAATCACGGAAGAAAGCATTATTATGTCCAACGGACGTGACGTCATTAAAATTCCGATCCGTTCGCTTGATGAGTATAAAATTCGCTATAACTACGAGAAAAACAAGCACGTCGGCCAAGGAAACGGAGACAGCCAAGTCGGTGATGTGGTAGCCAGAGACGGGAGCGGGGAGGGGCAGGGGCCAGGGAAAGGCCAAGGGGCCGGTGACCTGCCAGGCCAAGACTATTACGAAGCCGAAGTGTCGTTAATGGAAATTGAAGAGGCGCTCTTCAGCCAATTGGAGCTTCCTAATTTGAAGCGGAAAGAGCTCGACCAAAACGTTGTCCAGCACATCGAGTTTAATGATATTCGCCGCACCGGGCTGATGGGGAACATCGATAAAAAGCGGACGATGCTCGCGGCGTTCAAACGCAACGCCATGAGCGGCAAACCGAGCTTTTATCCGATTTACCGCGAGGATTTGAAGTTTAAAACGTGGAACGAAGTCGTCAAACCGGAATCGAAAGCGGTTGTCCTGGCGATGATGGACACAAGCGGTTCGATGGGCATGTGGGAAAAATATATGGCGCGCAGCTTTTTCTTCTGGATGACGCGCTTTTTGCGCACGAAGTATGAGACGGTCGACATCGCCTTTATTGCCCATCATACTGAAGCGAAAGTTGTCAGTGAGGAAGAATTTTTCACCAAAGGGGAAAGCGGTGGAACGATCTGCTCCTCGGCCTACCGCAAAGCTCTTGAACTAATTGAAACAAAATATTCTCCGTCACGCTACAACATTTATCCGTTCCATTTCTCTGACGGCGACAACTTAACGTCTGACAATGCCCGCTGCGTCAAGCTTGTTCAAGAATTGATGAAAGTATCGAACATGTTTGGGTACGGGGAAGTCAACCAGTACAACCGCCATTCCACGCTCATGTCAGCGTACCGCAATATTAAAGATGAGAAATTCCGCTATTATATCCTAAAGCAAAAATCGGACGTATTTCATGCCATGAGAACGTTTTTCCGCAAAGAAGAAAGCAAACAGCTCGTCTGACCCTCTTACGGCTGAAAAAAAGGGGGTTTTTCTTTTTGGAAAGGGAGGGCGATGGCCCTCCCTCAAATTAGTTATTGCTTTTGCAGCGTCGCCACCATGGCAAGCACAGCGCCAAGTACATCTTGTTCTTTAGGAGCGTGCACTGTCAAGAGCATCGGCGCTGGGTGAGCGCTGGCGATGACGTGAACGGTAACGCCATCGGCTTGGGCAGTGTACCAAACGGCATCAGCGAACGGTTTTGGAAGTTGATCCGTTTGCTGACGGGCGGCATTGGCATCGACCGCTTGGGCATGTTCTTTGGCCAACTGCTCATAGTTTGTCTCCTCGTTATGAAGAAGGCGGATGCGGGCGAACGTGTCCCCATGGAGCAATACATCAGCATGCGGTTCTTCAGCGTCGAGCGTCCACCCGTCTAGGACATAAAGCGAGAAATGCTGGTTGTCACTTATGGTCAACGTTGCTGTCCCTGTGACTGTTTGATTTCCCATTTGGTAAGACAAGGAAGTTGTTGGACGGGAAGAAACGGCTTCATCCCCTGTCGCCCCACTTTGTCCGCCTCCTGCTTGATTTTGTTCGTCAGCACGGGGAGTTTCTTGAACTGCTGGCTCTGCTGTTTGCGTGTTGGTGGGATTCTCGTCTGAACTTGCCGTTTGTTTGGCTTTCGCTTCTGTCTCTTTTGATAAAGGTGTCTCTGTACCGCAACCGGCAAGCAAGGCGGCGGTGACAGCGATGGAGAAAAGCGATTTCCAATATCGAAGCATCTTGATTCCTCCTTGCTTTCCATATACCATTCATTATAGCAGTTGAAACGGTGGAAACAAACAGACTCATTTCCTTTAATTTCTCTGCTTGTTTGAATTCCTTTCGTTTTTGGCGTTCAAGGCGATATGTGCACCTCCCCAAATGATGGCGATGAGCAGAGTGAGCAAGGCAAATCCGTAAAGCATATGAACCCTCCTTTTGTATACTAGATGGTGAAATCAACATAATGGATGAAACGCGTTTCAAGTCAAGCGTTTTTTAGGAAAGGGTGGGAACGTGGCGAACATCCGCGATTTGGCGAAAGAAGCGGGCGTCTCGGTGGCTACTGTATCAAGGGTATTGAACGGGTATCCGTATGTAAGCGAGGAAAAGCGGAAGGCGGTTTGGGAGGCAGTTGAGAAGCTCAATTATACAAAAAACATTCAAGCTGTCCATTTGGCGAAAGGAAGGACAACGATCGTCGGAGTCATGCTCCCGTACATTCATCACCCTTATTTTTCCGCGATTATCGAAGGGGTTTCCAAGGAGGCGCTTCGTTACGGTTATCAGTTGCTTTTGTTTCAGACGAATTATGACGTTGAGCGAGAGCTCGAGGCGCTAGAGCGGTTGCGGATGAAGCAAATGGATGGATTGATCGTCTGTTCTCATCAAGCGGACTGGGAGATTTTTGCGGAATATCAAGAAGAGGGACCGATTGCTTTATGTGAACGAGTGGATGGGTATGACTTTTTCACGGTTTACATCGACCACTACCAAGCGTTTGCCAAAGCGCTTCGCTATTTGCTGGACAAAGGACACCGACGGATTGGCTATTGCATTGGAAGAAGGACAGGCCCGAACAGCCAGGCGCGGGCGGCGGCGTATGAAGAGGTATTGCGTGACGCCGGCGTCACTCCCCAGCGCCAATGGATTTTTGACGGTTGTCTATTTCTTGAAGACGGAAAGCGCGTGATCGAGCAATGGATGGCAATGGGGGAGCGGCCGAGCGCTTTGCTTGTGACGAGCGACCAAGTGGCGGCCGGCATCGTGTTATACGCGCAGCGCGTCGGGGTGCGTATTCCAGAGGAGCTTGCCATCATTGGATTTGATAATGATCCGTTGGCCGAAATGCTGGGCATTACAACCGTGGCGCTTCCTCATTTTACGCTCGGAGAAAGAGCATTCCGCCTTCTTCACCATTGGCTGGAGACAGGAAATGTCCCGCGAAAACAAGAAGAGTTGCCTACCCGATTGATCGTGCGGGCTACCGGGTAGGCTATAGCCGTTTCAACTCATAGCGGTTGACGGGGCGGCCAACACCGCCGTATTGCACATCAAGCACGACTTTTCCGCTTTTCTCGAGATGCTCTAAATAGCGGCGGGCGGTGACGCGGGCGATGCCGACCCCCTCGGCCACTTCTTCAGCGGAGACGGGGAAACGGTGCTGGCGCAAATAAGCGATCACTTTTTCCAATGTCACTTCGTTTAATCCTTTCGGAAGTTCTGCCGGTGAGACGGCCGGCTGCTCCGGTGTTTGCCGCAGCGCATCAAGCTCCGCTTGGGTGAGCGACTCTTTTTCCGCCAATGATTGACGGAAGGTGCGATAATTTTCTAACGCCTGTTTGAGCCGTTCGAATTTGAACGGTTTGACAATATAGTCAAATGTGCCGTTTTGCAGAACGCGGCGCACGGTTTCGATGTCGCTTGCGGCGGTGATGGCCAGAATATCCACTTCATGCCCACGGGCGCGAATTTCCTTTAACGTCTCGAGGCCGTCTAATTGCGGCATGTAAATGTCAATGACCGCTACATCAGGGTGGAGTTCCTCGATCAACCGCAGCCCTTCCTCTCCGTTCCCGGCGAGGCCGACGACGGTGAAACCGTTCACTTGTTCAATCATTTGCCGGTTTACTTCTTGAACCATCGGGTCATCTTCAATGAGCAATACACGATACATTGCCTTTCCTCCTTTATCTCGAGGGCGGAAGCGCGTCGAATGCGGCCGCCGCTGCATGAATCAATGGCGTTACATATCAAACGTAATGGTAAATACGGTTCCTTTCCCTTCCTCGGACTGAACGCTGATGTGGCCGTTTCCCTTTTCCACAATTTGCTTCACCAAATATAGGCCGATGCCGCGTCCGTTCTTTCCTTTTGTTGAAAAGCCTTCGTCAAAAATGCGATCGATATGCTCGCGGGCGATGCCTTGGCCGTTGTCCTCAACCGAGAGGGAGCAAATCTCTTCATTTTGTTCCATGCTGATGTAGATTTCTTTCTCCCGATCGGTGATCCCTTGGAACGCATCGAAGGCGTTTTCAATCAGGTTGCCAAGGAGAATGACGAAATCATGATGGTCGAGGTGCGGCGGGAAGCGGTGCAGCCGGCTGTGCCGGTCGATCGTCACACGAATGCCGAGCTCCTTGCCGCGGCGGATTTTGCTTAACAATAGTCCGGAAATGCTCTCATCCTTGATGTTGCGGCTTAAAAACTGCGTGAGCTCCGCCTGTTCTTCCGTAACTTGGAACACGTACTCAAGCGCCTTCTCAACATGACCGAGCTGGATCAGGCCGGCAATCGTATGGAGCTTATTCATGTACTCATGGTTTTGCACACGCAAGGCGTGGACAAACGCCTTTACCCCCGTTAATTCCTCAGCCAGCCGTTTCACTTCGGTGCGATCTTGGAATATGGCAATCGCGCCAACCGTTTCCCCATTGACCTTAATCGGGATGCGGTTGCTCCAAATCGTTAAGTTGCCGAGCTGTAGTTCTTTGTTGTAAATCGGTTTGTTCACTTCCAAGATCTCCGGAAGGTACGTATCCGGGATTACGGAACGAATCGGGCGTCCGATTACGTCCCCTTCGATGCCAAGCATTTGCTTCGCCCGATCATTAAAAATGGTGATGTTTTCATTGCTGTCAATGGCGATGACGCCTTCGTGCATGGCGTTAAACGCCTCTGTCCGCTCCACAAGCAGTTTGGCGATTTCATGCGGTTCAAGCTCAAACATTTGCCGCTTAATATGAGAGGCGAGCAGCCAAGCTCCGCTTCCGCCGGCGGCTAGCGACAAAACGACCGCCATGGCGATTTCTTCTTTTAACGTATCAATCGCTTCCCAAAACGTCGGCAGTCGGTAAGCGGCGATGGTAACGCCAATTTGTTCATGATCGCGATTCATGATGGGGACGAAGGCGCGAACCACTGTCCCGATTTCTCCGCGCGCTTTCGATGTATACGTATGTTCCGCGAATGCCGGCCCTTCATCAGCCCCGCGGGAGACGGTACCAATCATCGCTGGAAGCGGATGGGAGAGGCGAATTTTGTTCATGTCGAGCACAACAATATAATCGGCGCTATGGATGACACGCACCCGTTCGACGATCGGGTTCACGAGCGCTCGGCTTTGCTTTGACCCGACAATGTGCTGCTTAACTTCCGGCAGTTCGGATACGGTGCGCGCTGTCAACAAGGCGCGTTGGCTTAATTCTTCTTCCTTCGTATGGAAAAAGTCGCTAATGATAAATACGCCGCTCAGCAGCATCGAAAAGCTGACGATGACAAAAATTAAAATCGTGATTTTCCAACGGATCGGCAGTCGATTCATCGATGAACTCCTCTTTACTATGCGGAAAATTCATTATTATTCATTCTAACATGATTCTAGTGATATGATAAAAAGGAAGAAAACAAAGGATGAACATGGGGTGAATAATGGGGAGAAAGTGGAAATGGTGGGTGCTCCTTCTTGTCATCGGTGTCGGTCTTGCCGCATGGACCGGCAGCCGCCAAGCTGATCAAGAGCGGATTGTATACGATGATGAACAAAGGGGGCTGCAAAAACAAATTATCATTTACTTTAGCCATGTCGTTGCGGAAAATACACCGAAAGGGCTGGCAGCGCAAAAGTTTGCCGAACTTGTCGAACAAAAGACAAACGGCCGCGTTAAAGTCGAAGTGTTTGCGAACGGCTCGCTTTATTCGGATGGAGAGGAGCTTGATGCGCTGTTGCGCGGCGATGTACAAATGATCGCCCCGTCGTTTTCGAAGGTGACAGAACTCATCCCGGAGTGGCAGGTGCTCGATTTGCCGTTTTTGTTTCACGATGACAACGATGTGCGCCGTGTGTTCACCGGAAAAGTGGGAGCCGAACTGCTCGGAATGCTTGAAGAAAAAGGAATCAAAGGGCTGGCGCTTTGGAGCAATGGATTTAAGCAAATGATGGGCACAACGCGTCCGCTTGTCGAGCCTGATGATTTCCGTGGGTTGCGTTTTCGCATTATGCCGAGCGAGGTGATCGACAAGCAGTTTCGCCTGCTTGGCGGCGAACCGGTTGCTGTCTCATTTGACCGTGTATACCGGGCGCTTGAACGGCATGAGTTTGACGGCCAGGAAAATACGATTTCTAACATTTATTCGAAAGGGTTTTACAAGTTTCAGCCGTATATTACAATCAGCAACCACGGCTATCTTGGCTATGCAGTCATGATGAACCAGTCGTTTTGGAACAGTTTGCCGAAAGAGATCCAGCAAAACATAGCTGAAGCGATGGACGAGGCGACAAGATGGAATTTGCGCCAGTCAAAGGCGCAAAATGAGCGGGAATTGCAGCAGCTGAAGCGGCGTGAGGATGTCCATCTTTATTTGCTGTCGGAAACAGAAAAGCGGAGATGGGAACGGAAATTGGCCCCGCTGTATCAGGAATTTACGAGACGGTTCGGTTCTAGACTTTTGAATGAAATCAAGAAATCCGATGAATAGGAGGCTGACCCAAAAGGTCGTCTGCCTTTAAGATCGGAACAACATATAGTTTAGCACAAACAGTCAGTACGTATATATAGCGGCGAAAGAGGGTGTCCTGATCCTTTTCGGACACCCTCTCTTTTCTGGCGATAGACGCAGCCTTTGTAAACGTTTGAGAACAAAAAGACCAAAACGACCATTATCACCATAATATTTTTATTTGATCGATTTTTCTTTATGATAGTGCTGAAAGCGTTGTCAAGGAGATGAAAGGAGTGGGAGAAATGCGGGGGAAATTTAAAAATTTAACCGTGCAAGTCATTATCGGTATTCTTTTAGGGATTATCGTCGGGTTTTTATTCCCGGAATTCGGCGCTAAGTTAAAAGTGTTAGCCGATGGGTTTATTAAGTTAATCAAAATGGTGATCGCGCCGATTATTTTCTTTACCGTTGTGATCGGGATCGGCAACATGGGCGACTTGAAAAAGGTCGGCCGCATCGGCGGCAAGGCGCTCCTTTATTTCGAGATCGTCACGACATTTGCTTTAGCGATTGGGATTGTCGTTGTTAACTTCGTCAAACCGGGTGTTGGTTTCAATACCGATGCGGTCAAAGGTGGAGACATTTCGCAATATACGAAGCAGGCGGAAGAGACGAGCCACGGTTTTGTCGATTTCGTGCTCAGTATTATCCCGGATAACGTCGTCGCAGCGATGGCCAGTGGAGAATTGCTTCCGGTGCTCTTCTTCGCCGTCCTGTTTGGCGTGGCGGCAGCCGGTTTAGGGGAAAAAGCCAAACCAGTGCTTTCTTTGTTCGAACGGATTGCAGAACTATTCTTTAGCGTAGTCAATATGGTCATGAAAGTGTCGCCAATTGCCGCATTTGGCGCGATGGCGTATACGATCGGCACATTCGGTCTCGGCTCGCTCGTGTCGCTCGGCAAGCTGATGGGATCGGTATACATTACGATGGCGCTCTTTATTTTCGTCGTGCTTGGCGGAATTGCCAAGTTTTACGGATTTAACATCTTTAAGTTTCTCGCCTATATTAAAGAGGAACTGTTGCTCGTTCTTGGTACGTCCTCGTCTGAATCAGCTCTGCCGCGTCTGATGGAGCGGCTTGAAAAATACGGCTGCTCGAAGTCGGTCGTTGGCCTTGTCGTTCCGACCGGGTACTCGTTTAACTTGGACGGCACATCGATTTATTTATCGATGGCGGCCATTTTCATCGCTCAAGCATACGGCATTGATTTAAGTATTTGGCAAGAGTTGACATTGCTCGGAGTGTTAATGCTCACCTCGAAAGGGGCGGCGGGGGTCACCGGTTCTGGGTTTATTACGCTGGCCGCAACGTTGGCGGCGTTTCCGATGATTCCGGTCGAAGGCATCGCCTTGTTGCTTGGGGTCGACCGTTTTATGTCTGAGGCGCGGGCGATTACAAACATTATCGGCAACGCAGTAGCTACGGTTGTCGTTTCGAAAATGGAAAATGAGTTTCATCCTTCTGCCGAACAACAACTAGCGGAAGGGAATATGAAAATCGCGAAGTAAGAAACAAGGGGCTGCTCCAAAAGGCCGCAGCGGTTGGCCTTTGGAGCAGTCTTTTTTATTTTTCAAGGGATGGAGCGGATCTCGTTTTTTAGCCATTCTTCGTTCGCTTTGCATTTCCGGCGATAAACGATTTTGGACAGTAAAACACTGCACTCATATAGAAACAGCAGGGGGATGATGACAAGAATATCTGAAAGCAAATCTGGAGGAGTGATAAACACTGCAACTAAAATTAAAACAAAGTAAGCGTATTTTCTCATTCGCTGCAGCCGGTACGGATTTAACACCCCAAGACTCGTCAAGAACATGATGATGACCGGAAGTTCGAATAAAAATCCGAACGGAACCGTCATATGAATGACAAACCGAAAGTATCGTTCCGCCGTAAAGAGCGTTGTAAACATCTCGCCTGACAGGGAGAGAAGAAAGTGAAAAACAAACGGGAAAATGATAAAGTAACCGAAGCATATTCCTAATACAAACAGAATGAAAAGAGCCGGAATGTAAGCTAATGCCAGTCTTTGCTCATGCTCGTGCAATGCCGGGCGAACGAACAGCCACGCTTGATGGGCGGCAATTGGTATTGTCCCGGCAATGGCGATCACGCCGGCTAAGACGAAATAGACCCACAAAATGTCGCTTGGGCCGAGAACGGCCAGCTTCAGTGGCAAGTCCTGAACGAGCCATCGATACATAGCCGGTGCGTAAATGAGCGATCCAATTAACAAAATAGTAAAAGCGCCAAGTGTAATGATGAGGCGTTTGCGCAGTTCATTCAAATGACCGATCAAGTTCATTTCTTGGTTTTTCATCGTCTCCCCTCTTTATATCAACAAAGGATGAAACACGAATTACAGATGTCTTTCGCAAGGAAACTAACTTGTCTTTTCCACTTTATGATTTAACCTCTCTTTGTTTGACTCGTCATCTGAAACCAATTCCCGCGCTGACTTTTTGAATTCTCTCAGCGTTGTGCCAAAGGCGCGCCCGATTTCGGGCAGTTTTGATGGACCGAAAATGATCAAGGCAATGACAAGAATGAGGATTAAACCAGGGATACCTATATTTTGCAGCATGGCAACGTCCTCCTGTTTGTATGTATTATTTTGTATGGAAACGGGCTAGCCCGTTTCCATATGTTGCATTGTGCATTTATTTCACTTATTTATTGAAATGTCCGCCCTGCACGGCTACGAGGCAGGAACGGCCGAAACGTTGGCCGGGATAAGGATTCCACGTTTCCGGATGCTGTACATCTAAAAATAACGTGCGTTCATCGGGAGTGAACCATGGACCGGTGACTTCGCACCCTCTCGGACCGGACGCAAACTGGAACGGCTCCCCGTACTGTTTGCCGTCGGTCGGAATCATGAACACCCCGCAGTTTTTATACGCGGCATACACGTTATCTTCTGTCGCATAAAAATCTTCAACAACCCAAAGGTTCCCTTTGCTGTCAAAGTGAAGGTTGTCAGGGCACGTAATGCCGCTTTGGCGTCCGCCAGCGATGAAAACTTCAAACGTGAATCTTTCGCTTCCGTGGTCACCTTCCGCAGGGATCAAACGGATGATTTGGCCATGGAAGTTTCCGTGCTTCGAATTGTTTGTTAAAGATAAAAATACGCTGCCGTCATACGGATGGATTTCGACATCTTCCGGACGGTCGAGCGGTGTTGCCTTAACAGCAGCGCCTGCTTCCCGCGCGTAGGTCAGCACATCCGCCTGGCTAGTGAAAAACTTTTTGCCGTTTTTTTCATAGTTTTGCAAATCTTTATTCGTCTCGTAATCGAGCGCGATCCATTTTTGTTTTCCGAGATCAGCGACGTATAATGTTCCGCTTTCTAAAATATCGAAGTTGGCCTCGCGGTTATTCGGGTTGAATTTCTTTTGGCTGACAAACTTGTAGAAGAAGGCATCGGCTTTGTCATCTCCCATATAAACGACCACCCTGCCGTCTTTCGTTAATCCCATTGCCGTATTTTCGTGAGCGAAGCGTCCCAGTGGGGTATGCTTCCGTATCGGCGCATTCGGGTTAAATGGATCGACTTCCACCACCCAGCCATAATGCTCATCAATAAAATCAGGCCATCCGTAGTCATCGCCGTAATATGTATTCTCCTCACAAGAAAGAACGGTATTCCAAAGCGTTCTTCCGCCGCTGCAGTTTCCGAGCGTTCCTGTCACCGTTGTCGCGCCTTTGACCGCCTTGCTTCCGCTTGCAGGGCCGGTTAATCGAATGGGAGTGTTCGCATCGATCCGTCGGTTATATTGGTCATTTTTTACTAACCGCCATTCGCCTTTTTCTTTTTTTACGTGAATGACTGAGCCGCCAACTGCCTCTTTTTCCATTTTTAACAATTCAGGGTAGCTTGAAAGATTCGCCTTGTTAAATGTACTCGGGTCAATTCCTAGTATTTTCATGTAGTTTTCTGGCTCAGGGAATTCATGGTTAACCCAGATGAGTCCTTCTTCGGAGTTGTTGCCGCCTTCGAGGCTGTCGATCGGAAAGTAGACCGTAAGATCCGCCGAGTCGCCGAACCTTTCGCCCTTCGAGTTAATGATATCCCCATATGAAGCGATAATGTTGTATCGATAGCCTTTCGGCAGAACTAAATCGTTTTCCCATGTGCGGCTGATCGGTTTGAAAGGTGCCGTAAGCGGTTTGCCGTTTCCTGACGGTTGACCGTTCATTAAATGGTTTGCCGTCATGGCGCTTGCCTTACTTGTTAATGTGTCTATGCCGGATGACGCGGCGACTAATGCTGCCGTACTGCTTCCTACATATTTCAAGAATAAACGGCGATCCATCACTGACCATCCCTTCCATCGTTTTTAATCAATTCACAATTATGATTCTACGGGGGGAAAAGGGAAATGTTAATAAATTGAATGTAAATAATTGTTAAGTGTTGATAAAATTTTTAACCGTTTGTAAATGGCATTTATTGTGCAATAGGAGAAATAGCGGTTTAAGCCGCTTGTCGCTTTTTTTGCCTTTCATTGTTCTCTAAGTTGAAAATGACGAGTAGATTTCTTTTGAAATACAGGTGGAGGATGATGAAAAAAGAAGGGAAATGATCAATGACCAAAATCGCTGAGTGATTGAAAAAAGGATGCCATGGTCAGGAGAGGGAATGGTTCCCTCGCTTTTTGTGCATATATTTTGCTTTTTCCTGGCCGTTTTTCCATAATAAAGCTATACCGATGTTGGAGGGGGAAGAAGAGTGAACAGTTTGCAAGACTGCGCTGTATTACATAACGGTGTGCAAATGCCGTGGGTCGGCCTTGGCGTTTATAAAGTCAAAGAAGGGGAGGAAGTAAGAAGCGCGGTGCGCACCGCGCTCGAGATCGGCTACCGCCATGTCGATACAGCCGCTTTTTACGAAAACGAAGAAGGGGTCGGGCAAGCGATCCGGGAATCTGGCATTCCGCGCGAGCAAGTATTTGTGACGACGAAAGTATGGAACACCGACCAAGGATACGAAACGACGCTGAAAGCGTTTGATACAAGCTTGAAAAAGCTCGGCTTTGACTACGTTGACTTGTACTTAGTCCATTGGCCGGTGAAAGGGAAATATAAAGAGACGTACAAGGCGCTTGAAAAGCTATATAAAGACGGGTATGTGCGTGCAATTGGCGTCAGCAACTTCCAAATTCACCATTTGCAAGATGTGCTGGCTGACTGCGAAATTAAGCCGATGGTCAACCAAGTCGAGTACCATCCGCGCTTAACGCAAAAAGAGCTGCAGGCGTTTTGCCGGGAAAACGGCATCCAGCTTGAGGCATGGTCGCCGCTTATGCGCGGGGAAATTTTAACCGAACCGACAATCGTTGAAATTGGCAAAAAATACGGGAAAACGCCAGCGCAAGTCGTGTTGCGTTGGGATTTGCAGCACGGCGTCGTGACGATCCCGAAATCGGTGACGCCGGCGCGTATTAAAGAAAATGCCAACCTTTTCGATTTTTCGTTGACAGCCGAGGAAATGAAGCAAATTGATGCGTTAAACTTGAATAAACGGATTGGCGCCGATCCAGACAACTTCAACTTTTGATAAACAGGATCGGCCAAACAGCGCCCGTCGTCGGCGCTGTTTTTTCTATAAGAGAAATGAAACCAAGGTGACATATTTGACGTATGAAATGATGAACAAGTACAATAAATAATAGTATACACAATTGGAAAAACGGAGGGTGCTGAGATGCTATTCCATCCGATGGATATTTTCATTTTTATCGCCTTCTTCATATCGCTTTGGGCGCAATGGAAGGTATCAAGGAATTTCAATGCCTGGTCTGAAGTTCCAGCCTCATCGGGGTTGACGGGGGCGGAAGTGGCGCGCATGATTTTGGACCGCCACGGCTTGCATCACGTGCCGGTTGAGGTCGTTCCGGGACGATTGTCCGACCATTACGATCCAATTTCCCGCACTGTTCGTTTGTCGGAACCTGTCTTTTACGGGCGTTCGATCGCTTCCATTTCCGTTGCCGCCCATGAGGTCGGTCATGCGGTTCAGCATCAGCAAGGGTATGCGGCGCTCGTTCTTCGCCACCGGATGTTCCCGGTTGTGAATTTGGCTTCCGGCGTGGCTCCGTTTTTACTGCTCGTTGGGTTTTTGCTCCATCAATTTTCATTGATCGGTCTCGGCATTTTGTTCTTCTCACTGGCGGTGGCGTTTCAAGTCATCACGCTGCCGGTCGAGTTTAATGCGAGCGCCCGGGCGAAACGGTTTATCTTGGCGGAAGGAATTATCGCTCCGGATGAAGTTCGCGGCGTGAACAAAGTGCTCGGCGCAGCGGCGTTGACGTATGTGGCCGCGACATTGATCGCCGTATTTGAGCTGTTGAAGTATGTGCTCATCTTTACCCAAGGGAACAATAACGAAGAGTCGTAATGCGTTGTGCCGCCTTAGGCTGTCCGCCGTTGGCGGCATGGCGAAACTTTTGCACGCAGGAGGTGTACCTGGGCGCTTCATCCGCGCTCGGAGATGAATTGGACATAGCCAGTTTGCTGTTAGTGGCGCTGCTTATTGCCTGCACCGCCTTTTTCGTCGCTTCGGAATTTGCGATCGTCAAGGTGCGCAGCACGCGCATCGACCAACTTATCAATGAAGGCAATAAACGGGCGATCGCGGCGAAAAAAGTGATTTCGAACTTGGATGGCTATTTATCGGCGAACCAGCTTGGCATTACCCTCACTTCGCTTGGCCTTGGCTGGTTGGGGGAGCCGACGGTGGCGCGGATGTTGCTGCCGCTGTTTGAACGTTTCCATTTATCGGAATCCGTCTCCCACTTTTTAGCGTTTATTATTTCATTTTCGCTCATCACGTTTTTGCATGTTGTTGTCGGCGAATTGGCGCCGAAAACATTTGCTATTCATAAAGCAGAAGCGATTACGCTGTGGACAGCCAAGCCGCTCATTTGGTTTTACAGAATCATGTACCCCGTGATTTGGTCGTTAAATAACACAGCCCGATTAGTGACGCGCCTGTTTGGCCTCAGGCCGGTGGCGGAGCACGAAATTGCCCATTCCGAGGAAGAGTTGCGCCTAATTTTATCGGAAAGCTATAAAAGCGGGGAGATCAATCAATCCGAGTATCGCTATGTCAACAACATTTTCCGCTTTGACGATCGCATAGCGAAGGAAATTATGGTGCCGCGCAAAGAAATTGTCGCGCTCGATATTAACAAAAGCGTGAAGGAAAACCTGGAGATCATCCAGGAGGAAAAGTATACGCGCTACCCGGTCATTGATGGCGATAAGGACCATGTGCTCGGGCTCATTAACGTGAAGGAAGTGTTTACGGATTTCATCGCCAACCCGTCCCATGATAAACAGATCAAAGACTATATCCGCCCGATTATTCAAGTGATTGAATCGATCGCCATTCACGATTTGTTGGTCAAAATGCAAAAAGAACGCATCCATATGGCGATTTTAGTCGACGAGTACGGCGGCACATCCGGATTGGTAACAGTTGAGGATATTTTGGAAGAAATTGTCGGTGAAATCCAGGATGAGTTCGATATCGATGAAACGCCGCTTATCCAAAACATTGGCGATCGGTTCATTTTGGATGGCAAGGTGCTCATTAGCGAAGTGAACGATTTGTTAGGGCTTGAAATCGATGATGACGATGTCGATACAATCGGCGGTTGGGTGTTGACGAAGCATTATGACATCAAAACAGGCGATACTGTGGAAATCGACAACTATCTTTTTACGGTCAAAGAGATGGATGGTCATCACGTCAAGACGCTCGAGGTGGTGAAAAAAGAACCGGATCGAGAGGAAGAAAGCGAAACGGCGGACGTTGAAGAAGAGCAGCTGCGTTTGTAAGGCAGACGGGGAAACGTCTGCCTTTTTTGCGTCTGCCTTGGGGGCGCCTGCTTTGGCGTGCCGCGAAACGTTAGCAGTGTTCTTGGCTGTAAACGGATGGAAGGGGAACGGGAAAGTCGTCCGTCGGTGCGAGGCAGACGACTTCCTCATTTGTAAACGGGTGGCGGAACGTTAGTTTAGCGGCATGCAGCGCATGACGATGAAATATCGGCTGGCCGCCGTAAAGCGTGTCGCCGACGAGCGGATGGCCGAGATGGGCCAAATGGACGCGAATTTGGTGCGTCCGTCCGGTGTCAAGGGTAAGCTCGACAAGCGACGCAGCGGGGAACGTTTGGAGCACGCGATAGTGCGTCACTGCTCTCGCCCCGGTTCGCGAGACGCGGCGGCGCGTCGGATGATGGCGGTCGCGGCCGATCGGTGCGGAAATCGTTCCGACTTTCGGCGACAGGCGGCCGTGGACGAGGGCGATGTACGTTCGTTTCACGGTACGGCGGGCAAGCATTCGGTCGAGTGTCGCCCCGGCGAGCGGGTGTTTGGCAAATAAAATCGCCCCTGACGTATCACGGTCGAGCCGGTGAATATGGCGGATCTTGGTCAAAATCGCCTGCGCCTGCAAATAAAAGGCGACCGCATTGGCGAGCGTGCCCGTCTGCTCCGGCTCAGACGGGTGGATATCGATGCCGGCTTCTTTATTCAAGATGAGCAAATGATCGTCTTCCCATAAGACGGAAAGCTCCCGGTATTCCGGAATGATTGGTGACGGCTCCGGTTCATATGCGTAAAACTGAAGGCGGTCTTGTTCGCGAAGCGCCGTCTGCCAGGAGACGGCTTGGCCGTTCAGTTTGACTCCCTGTTCCATTCGCCACCGGTGGGCGAGTTTTTTGGACGCGGCCCATACTTCTTTCAGCAGCTGCTCAATGGTCAGCCCACTCCATAGGGCGGGGATGATGCATTCAAGCCAATCGCCTTTTCTTGTCCACAAACGTTGTTGCACCTCCCAGTTCTCTGTAGTCGTGGAAACACTTTCTACCCCTATAAGTGCATTGAATATGATACACTCATAGTATCGTTTTCGCGATGGAGAACGCAAGCATTGCGGCAAGAAAAGGTGGTATGAACATTGAAAATTATGTACGCGGTGACTCCGGAGCAAGAAAATTACATGCATTATTTGTTAAATTATTTCTACACTGATATTTTCCCATACTATTTCGATGATGAACAAATTCACCAATTTGAGGAACTTGGCATTCTTTCGTTGGACCATGAGCATGTTACATATAACGGAACAATGAAGGAGGCGTTCCAAATCATCTCAGCGTTGCAGTCGTTGATCACGGTCATCGAACATATTGGGGAACAAGGGGAATGCGAACAATACGAATGGTTGTTTGCGCGCAATCAAAAGATTTTGGCTCGCCATGGCATCGCTTTTCCATTTGAGGCGAGGCAGTTTACCCGTAAGCGTGCGTTGCCGTGCAGCATCTATTTCCCTGCAACGAGCCAGTGGGTGATGTAAGAAAAAAGGAGCTAGCCGCCATCCGGTGCAGCTCCTTATTTTTTTTGTTCTGACAATGAAGCAAACCATTGGCGGAACGTTTGTTCATCGTGATACCCTTCCATGCGTTTCGTCTCTTTTCCGTTTTCGTAATGAACGATCGTCGGTGTGGCTTCGATATGGTATGCATCCCACCCATCTTCAAATTCAAGCAAGTTGAACAGTTTTAAATCGATGCCAAGCTGTTTCGTTAACGGCACGACAATGGGCGTTGTCTGCCGACAATGCGGGCATGTCGGGCTGTAAAAATAGACGGTAAGTGATTTTCCATCGGCTAACTGTTGGTTTAACTCATCAGGCAAAATAATGTTTTGGTAATTCGGGTCATCAAGTTGATCGATGGTGGCCGGATGCAGCTCATTTTTCTGATAAGGGTTATGTTTAGCTGCTTCTTTTTGTTCATACAACGTGACAAAAGCAATAGCGGCAAATAAAGCGACAATGATGCTGCCAAATATGAGCAGTTTTTTCAACGTTCGCTCTCCTCCTGTTGCCGGCGCATGACAGCAAGGCTTAAGAAAATAATCATGGTAAAGGCTGTCAACGCCAAAAATGGAATGGTAATAAAGCCAAGCCAGTTAATGTATTGCCCTGTACATGGGACGCGGCCGCAGCTGATGGCGTAATCTTGGAAAAACGGGATCTTTTGCAGGGCATAGTGATATAAGGAAATCATGCCGCCGACAAGTGATAGCGCCAAGCTGTAACGAGCAGCTGCAAAATCTTTACGGGCGATGGCGATCCCTAAAATGATGACTTGCGGATACATAAAAATGCGTTGAAACCAGCATAAGTCACAAGGAATAAAATGGAGCACTTCGGAAAAGTATAAACTTCCAAGGGTGGCAACAAGCGCTGTCAACCAAGCGGCCAAAAGCAAATTTTCTTTCCCCACCTATTCACCTTCTTTCTTATGGAGTGCTATGCCATCTCAACCAGGAAATTAGCGGGAAAATAGGCTTTTTCAGGCTCTTCACCACAAGTTGTACTTGATCATTTAAGGTAGGTGTGCATAGAGGGTACAAAAAATGCGAATTTTCCTGTATGGTAAAGGTGACCAAACCAAACCATGGAGGGAAATTCGCATGTACTCTCATCTTTGAGTTTGTTGCGAGTTGCCTCGACGCACCGAGCATCCTCGAAACAGCTGGTAGAGGAAGAGGCAGGTAGAGCTCGTTAGTACTTAGAGTGTTATGATTGCTATGAGCCATTAGCTCAGCAACGAGCGCTGCATCTTTGAGTTTGCTGCGAGTTGCCTCGACGCACCGAGCATCCTCGAAACAGCTGGTAGAGGAAGAGGCAGGTAGAGCTCGTTAGTACTTAGAGAAGATCAAGCTGATGAAACGTCGGGGATACGGATACCGAAATATCCAGCGTTTTGCACTGCGGGTTCGGCTGGAAACAGCTAACATACTTTCATGACAGGTGCAAGTACATCTTTTGGTGATGAACCCTTTTTCAGGATTGTATTCCTGACGGCCATTTCATTGAAAGAGCTTAACTCCATTATAAGGGAAGAAAAATGGCACGTCCATTCGCGACCGGAAAAGGGGATATTTTCTATCTATATCGCCCGACAAACGAGCCATACTAATCGGTGAAAGGGGAGGATCACATTGACCAATAACAGCGGAAACAAAGTGCAGGACATTATGACGAAAAACGTCGCGACCATTTCGCCGAACCAAACGGTGCAAGAAGCAGCGCAAATCATGAGCCAAAAAAATATTGGCGCGCTCCCGGTTGTGGAAAACGGGCAAGTCAAAGGGATGATTACAGACCGCGACATTACGCTGCGCGTTTCATCCCAAGGGAAAAACCCGGCGACCGTAAAAGTGTCGGACGTCATGACCAACCAAGTCGTCACTGGCACGCCGAACATGAGCGTCCAAGATGCGGCTAACGTCATGGCGCAGCATCAAATTCGCCGTTTGCCGATTGTAGAGAACAACCAGCTTCAAGGCATCGTCGCTTTAGGGGATATCGCGACAAACAGCGCATCGAATGAAGCGGCGGAACAAGCGTTAACAAACATTTCTGAACCGTCGCAGCCGCAAGGATAATGGAAGAAAAAGGATGTCCTTATTTTCCAGGACATCCTTTTTCTTTTAGCAGGTATATTGTATGATGGGAACGAATACATAAACAGGAGAAAGAAAGATTGGGGGTAAAATGGATGGAGTGGAGACAAAAATATGAACAATGGCTTCGTGAGCCGCAGCTAGATCCGGAACTGAGAAACATCTTGGAGCAGCACCGCGACGACGAGCGGTGGCTCGAAGATTTTTTTTACAAAAATTTGGAATTTGGAACCGGCGGTATGCGCGGTGAAATCGGGCCGGGGACGAACCGAATGAACATTTATACGGTCCGCAAAGCATCGGAAGGCTTGGCACGATACATACAATCCTTTGGCGATGAGGCGAAACAGCGCGGTGTCGTCATCGCCTACGACTCGCGGCATAAATCGCCGGAATTCGCTATGGAAGCGGCGAAAACATTGGCTACAAACGGCATTCAAACATATGTGTTTGATGAATTGCGGCCGACGCCGGAGCTGTCGTTTGCCGTTCGCCATCTGCGGGCGTTTTCCGGCATTGTGATTACCGCCAGCCACAACCCGCCGGAATATAACGGTTACAAAGTATATGGTGAAGATGGCGGGCAGCTGCCTCCGGACACTGCAGATGAGGTGATCCGCTACGTTAATGAGGTCGACAATGAGCTCGCCGTTCGTGTCGAGGATGAGGAAACGTTAAAGCAAAAAGGGCTGATTCGTATCATCGGAAAAGAAATCGACGATGCGTACATAGACGCTGTCAAAACGATTTCGCTTCATCCGGAACTGGCTAAGGAAACGGATATGAACATCGTGTTCACGCCGCTCCACGGCACGTCGAACAAGCCGGTGCGCCGTGCGCTGGCTGAACTTGGTTACCAAAACGTCTTTGTCGTCAAGGAGCAAGAACAGCCGGATCCGAATTTTTCAACCGTCGCTTCACCGAATCCGGAAGAGCACGCAGCCTTCGCTTTGGCGATTGAACTCGGCAAGCAAGTCAATGCTGATTTGCTCATCGCCACTGACCCGGACGCAGACCGGCTCGGCATTGCTGTAAAAAATGAGCAAGGGGAGTACATCGTCTTAACCGGCAACCAAACGGGCGGGCTGCTGCTTCATTATTTATTGTCGCAGCGGAAGGAAAAAGGCCTGCTTCCGCCAAATGGCGTCGTTTTAAAAACGATCGTCACGTCCGAGTTCGGGCGGGCGATTGCCGCCTCGTTCGGCTTGGAGACGATCGATACGCTGACCGGGTTTAAATTCATCGGTGAAAAAATCAAGGAATACGAACAGACAGGGCAGTATACGTTCCAGTTCGGCTATGAGGAAAGCTACGGGTATTTGATCGGGGATTTTGCCCGCGACAAGGACGCGGTACAAGCGGCTGTCCTTGCGGCGGAAGTGTGCGCGTTTTACAAACAGCAAGGGCTGTCGCTGTATGAAGCGCTTCTTCAGTTGTTTGCTAAGTACGGGTACTACCGTGAAGGGCAACGATCGCTCACATTAAAGGGCAAAGAAGGAGCGGAAACGATCGCCGCCATTTTAGCTTTATTCCGTCAGCAACCGCCGGTGGAGGCCGGGGGGAAAAAGGTGACGGTGATCGAGGATTACAAAACGAAGGAGCGGACGAACACAGTAACCGGGGAGAAAACGGCGATCACGCTCCCTGCTTCGAACGTGTTGAAATACGTATTGGAGGATGGCTCGTGGTTTTGCTTGCGTCCGTCGGGGACGGAGCCGAAAATGAAAGCGTATTTTGGCGTTAAAGGAACATCACTGCAAGACAGCGAAGAGAAGCTGGCTAACCTTACTGATGCTGTCATGCAACGAGTGCACGACGTGTTGCGCACCGTTTCGCCTTCTTACGCTCAATAACCAGCGGACAAACAACGGCGGGGAATTGGAGCAAACCAATTCCCCGCTTGATTTACGAGTAAAAATAGGCGTACTGCTCGACTCCCATTTTTTGTTCGCTCACTTCAAGCGCGTGGTCGATGTAGCGCAACAAGGCCGAGAGCCTCTCCTGAATGACGGAATAGTCGTGTTCGAAATTATAGGCGTGGAGAAACTTTTCAATTTTTTTCGACAGCATGTCATCAGGCGTGCGCACCATTAAAATGAGCAAATTGTCCCACTCGGAGCGATGTGTATAATAGAGCGCCTTATCGTAGTCGACGGTGTTCAAGCGGCATGCCTCCTTTATCGAGAAGGAGTCATTGTTAGTGTATGACGCTAAGACGTTTTGTTGCCCTGTAAATGTTGTGTCATAAGGGAAAATATAAATTATAACCGAAATGGAGATAAAAAAGGAAAAATAAATGTTGCAATTTTGTGACAAGGATAGTATCCTTTAAGCAAGGGGATGATGAGAGTGAACAAGCGGCACGAGGGACAAGAAATCACGAGGATGTGCAAATGGATGGCGTCCGTCGGCTTAATTGTTGGAACAGCGCTTTTTTTGCTTAGTTTTATCGCAAGCGCTTACAACAAGGACTTTTTCTTAACGATCGTCAGCCTCGGAATCATCGGGGCCTCGATGGTGATGTTTGGCTTTGGTTTGTTTATGGGATTGCTGATGGAAACGTATCGCTGCAATTCAACCGAAAACGTATAGTATAGGCAGGAAAAGAAAAAGCACCGGTGTTCAATCCGGTGTTTTTCGTTTTTGTCGGGTGTGCCAATAGAAGAGGGCAAAGCCGAAAACGATGAGAAACACAGGAAATAACAGTGGACGGTAGGCATCGATGTACTGCTTGACGGCCGTCCAGCGGCTCTCAAAGTAGGCACCGATCGTCAAAAAGACAGCGACCCACACCATCGCTCCACTGTAGGCGAACAAGGCAAACTTTCTCCACTGGTAGGCGTTCATGCCGGCCCAAAAGGCGGCGAGATGCCGAACGCCTGGGATGAAATAGCAAATGAATAATACCGCCGGGCCGAACTTCGAGAATAGCGCTTTCGTTTGCTCGAGCCGTTTTTCTGTCAGATGAAGCTTCGGGCCGAATTTATGCAAAAACGGCAAGCCGAGCGTAAACCCAAGAATATAGCTAAGCGAAATGCCGATGGCTGCCCCGAATGAGCAGGAAAAAAAGGTGAGCGGATACGAAAATGCACCGGTCGAGACGCGGTAGCCGGCATATGTCAACAGCAGCTCGTCGGGGATCGGCAGTCCAACAATGCCGAGCATAAGCGCGATCATAATACCGATATAACCAAAGTGATCGATGAGATAGTGCAAATAATGTTGCAAATCATCACCACGCTTTGTTGCGATTTCTTTTGTATGACCATTATAATCCAACGGTCAGCAAATGAAAATGAGGCGCTGCATGTTCATGCCAAACGATTGCACGTATCAAAACGCCGTTTCCCTCATACATTGTGATAAGGGGAAAGGGAGGGAAATTGGGATGCGGCAGGACGAGCTGAAAGAGCTGGAACGGGCGATTGCTGAGATTACGGAAATTGCTGAAGGATTTGGGTTGGATTTTTACCCGATGCGCTATGAAATTTGCCCGGCGGACATTATTTACACGTTTGGCGCCTACGGAATGCCGACGCGTTTTTCCCATTGGAGTTTTGGTAAGCAGTTTTACAAAATGAAGCTGCATTACGACTTAGGATTAAGCAAAATTTACGAACTCGTCATCAATTCGAATCCTTGTTATGCCTTTTTGCTTGACACGAACACGCTCATTCAAAATAAGTTGATCGTCGCCCACGTGTTGGCGCATAGCGACTTTTTCAAAAACAACGTCCGCTTTAGCAACACGAAGCGCGATATGGTCGAAAGCATGGCGGCGACGGCTGAGCGCATTAAACATTATGAACATCAATACGGAAAACTGGAAGTGGAAAAATTTTTAGATGCTGTCTTGGCCATTCAAGAGCATATCGACCCCTCGCTGTTGCGGCCGAAGCTGTCGTGGACATGGGAAGATACGGAGGTGTATGAGGAAGAAGAATCGGCAAAAACACCGTCGCCATATGATGACCTCTGGTCGCTTGATGAGCGGAACAAGCCAAAAACACCGCCGCGGAAAAAACGACGCAAGTTTCCGCCGCAGCCGGAAAAAGATGTGCTGTTGTTCATTGAAGAATACAGCCGTGAACTCGAAGATTGGCAGCGTGACATTTTGACGATGATGCGCGAAGAAATGCTCTATTTTTGGCCGCAGCTCGAGACGAAAATCATGAACGAAGGATGGGCGACGTATTGGCATCAGCGCATTTTGCGCGAGATGGATTTGACGAGCGATGAAGCGATCGAGTTTGCCAAGCTGAACGCCAACGTTGTGCAGCCATCGCGCACTGGCATCAATCCGTACTATTTAGGGTTGAAAATTTTTGAAGACATCGAAGAGCGGTGGAACAACCCGACGGAAGAGATGAGAAAATATGGAATTAAACCAGGATCAGGACGGGCAAAACTGTTCGAAGTGCGTGAGTTGGAGTCCGACATTTCGTTTTTGCGCAACTATTTGACGAAAGAGCTGATTATGCGTGAAGATATGTATTTATTTCAAAAGCAAGGGAAAGATTACAAAATTGTTGACAAACATTGGGAGCATATCCGCGATCAGCTCGTCAGCATGCGGGTTAACGGCGGATTCCCGTACATTACGGTGAATGACGGCGACTATATGCGCAACGGGGAGTTGTATTTAAAGCATTGGTACGAGGGAATTGAATTGGATCTGAAATATTTAGAAAAAGTGTTGCCATATATTTATCAGTTGTGGGGACGACCCGTCCATATGGAGACGGTCGTCGAGGAAAAGCCGATGTTGTTTACGTATGATGGGAAGACGGTGCATCGGAAATATTTATAACATTAGGGCAGGGATATCCTGCTTTTTTTGTTTGTCACAATGAATATGTGAAAAATGACACAAATTATTCGAAATCATGCCGGATAGCGTGCCCGATTTTATGAAATAATATAAAGTGGATAATTTGTGATGGCTGTCACAAATTCTTCATCACTGTTTGCTCATCCGGGGGGATGGATATGTGGAAGCGGCACGAAAAAACGCTTGTGTTCGTTAGCTTTGCTGTTGCGGCTGTTGTCTTGCTTTCCTTGATTGGCCGCTTGTTTTCATAAGGGGGGATGAATCGTGAACGGCTACGATCCGGTGCTGCTTAGCCGTATTTTGACGGGATTGACACTGACGGTCCATATCATTTATGCCACGATCGGCGTCGGGATTCCACTGATGATCGCTATTGCCCAATGGGTTGGGATTCGCAAACGTGATATGCATTATATTTTGCTCGCTCGCCGCTGGACGCGCGGTTTTGTCATCACCGTAGCGGTTGGCGTGGTGACAGGAACAGCGATCGGCTTGCAGCTGTCGCTTTTGTGGCCGAACTTTATGCAGCTGGCTGGCCAGGTGATCAGCTTGCCGCTGTTCATGGAGACGTTCGCCTTCTTTTTTGAAGCGATTTTCCTCGGTATTTATTTGTATACATGGGATCGGTTTGAAAATCAGAAAAAACATTTGCTTTTGCTTATCCCGGTGGCGATCGGCTCTTCGGCGTCGGCCATGTTCATTACAATGGTGAACGCGTTTATGAACACGCCGCAAGGCTTTGAACTGAAAAATGGCGAGCTCGTCAACATCGACCCGATCGCCGCGATGTTCAATCCGGCCATGCCGACGAAAGTCGCTCATGTGCTGGCAACGGCGTATATGACGTCAGCGTTCGTGCTCGCTTCGATCGCCGCTTGGCATTTATGGAAGGGAAACCGCCATGTGTATCACCGCAAGGCGCTTCATTTAACGATGAAAACAGCGTTGATTTTCTCAGTGGCGAGCGCGCTTGTCGGCGACTTGTCGGGTAAATTTTTGGCCCAATACCAGCCGGAAAAACTGGCGGCGGCCGAATGGCATTTTGAAACGGGCTCCCATGCACCGTTGATCCTGTTCGGCACGCTCGGAGAAGACGGGGAAGTGAAATATGCTTTAGAAATTCCATACGCCCTCAGTATTTTAGCCCATAACCATCCCGCTGCGGTTGTGACTGGATTAAATGATATTCCAGAAGATGAGCGTCCGCCGCTATACATTCATTACTTATTCAATGTGATGGTCACGATCGGGGTGTTTTTAATGGTTGTCGCAGCCGCGTATTGGCTCGGATCGATTTTCCGCTGGAAATGGACGGCGAAAAAGTGGTTTTTTGGACTCCTGGTGGCGGGAGGGCCGCTGGCGATGGTTGCGATTGAGGCGGGATGGTACTTAGCGGAAGTCGGGCGGCAGCCGTGGATTTTGCGCGGCTATATGAAAACGGCGGAAGGAGCGACATCGTCTGCGCATGTGGATACGATGCTTGTGTTGTTTTGCCTTTTGTATATGGTGTTAGTAATTGCAAGCGCAACAGTGCTCGTCCGTATGTTCCGCCGCAACCCGGTTGAACGGGAGCTGGCAGAGCGGGCTAATAACGGGGAGGTGGCGCCATGACGCTCGAAGTCATTGGCATCTCGGTGTTATGGCTGTTTTTGTTCGGGTACATTATCGTTGCTTCGATTGATTTCGGGGCTGGGTTTTTCAGCGCCTATAGCCATTGGGCAAACAAACAGCATATTTTGCACCGCATCATTCAGCGCTATCTTTCCCCTGTATGGGAAGTGACGAACGTCTTTCTTGTCTTTTTCTTTGTCGGCATTGTCGGCTTTTTTCCGAAAACGGCGTATTATTATGGTTCTATTTTGCTTGTCCCGGCGAGCATCTCGATCATTTTGTTAGCTATTCGCGGCTCGTACTACGCGTTTCATACGTATGGGGGGACGGAACGGAACTGGTATTTAATCGCTTATGGATTGACGGGGTTGTTTATTCCGGCCTCGCTGTCCATTGTGTTGACGATTTCCGAAGGCGGGTTTGTAGAGGCAGGCGCCTCAGGCGTTGCGCTTGATTATGGGAAGCTGTTTGCAAGCCCGTTGTCATGGAGCATTGTGCTGTTAAGTGTGACGAGCGTTCTTTACATTTCTGCCGTTTTCTTAACGTATTATGCGGACGCGGCCAAGGATGAACGGGCGCGGGCGCTGTTGCGCCGCTACGCTCTTCTTTGGAGCGGGCCGACGATGTTGTCAGCGCTGCTCATTATTTATCAGCTTCGCTACCATAATCCCGAGCATTACGCCAACCTATGGAACGTGGCATGGATGCTGGCTGTCTCTTTTTTGTTTTTTGTCGTCACCGTTTGGCTGCTTTGGCGGCAACGGCGGTTCGGCTGGGCGTTTATTGCGCTTTTGTTTCAATATGCGTTCGCCTTTTACGCCTATGGCATTTCACATTATCCCTATTTGTTATACCCGTATTTGACAATTTATGACGGGTTTACGAATGAGACGATGGCTATGGCGTTGATCGTTGCGTTTATTGCCGGCCTCCTGTTATTAATTCCGTCACTTTATTTGCTTATGCGCCTTTTCTTGTTTAACAAGGCATACGTTAAAGGAAAATGGGAAGGAGGGAAAGGATGATGCAAACATTTTTGATCATGTATGCGCCGATGATCATCGTCGCTCTGTCGATCATCGCCGCGTTTTGGGCTGGTTTGAAAGATGTGCACGTAAATGAATAAACATCAGCGTCTTAGTAGTGCATAGTTTGCCGCCAATCGCCCACACTAGCGGATGACAACGAATAAAGAAAGGATGGGCGATGATGAAAGAAATATTAGAGCGTGTGAAAGAGCAGCTGGAACAATCGTTTGACGAACCGCGCTCGACGAGTCTTGATGGGGCGATTCATGAGCTTGAACGGTTAAAAGCGAGCGCCGGGGACAAACGGCAAATGATCGAAGATGTCATTCGTGCGGTGACTCACGCACGCAATGCACGAATGGAGCTGGCCGAGGCGGGAGATGAATCGGCGACAAACGCTTTCGCTGAGGCCTATCGGGCGCTCGATCAAGCGATTGAATCGTACAGCGATGTTGATAACGATCCGGTATAAGGCAGGTGGGCATGTCCCGTCTGCTTTCTTCTATGATGATAATGCGGCAAGTCAAATCAGTTGCCGGTTGGCAACGAACATGATACAATAACAGCGGATAAAGGAAGAAAAAGGTTTTCTAGGGTTCCGCGGCTGCTTTGCGGCTGGCCTGCGACCGAGAGAAAACGCGCGGCATTCTCGCGTACACGGAGGGACAAAAGCCCGGGAGGAGTATCATTTTGATATTTCTCACGGCTTTTTTATTTTTTGAAAGGAGGAATGAAACATGGCGTGGATATACTTAATTGTCGCCGGGATCTTCGAAATCGTCTGGGCCATTTCCTTGAAATATACGGCTGGGTTCACCCGCCTGTGGCCGTCTGCCGTGACCGTTGCCGGGATGATCGCCAGCTTTTACTTTTTATCGATTGCGACAAAAACTTTGCCGATCGGCACCGCCTACGCGGTATGGACAGGAATTGGAGCGCTTGGAGCGGTCGTCATTGGCATGATGTTTTTAAACGAACCCGTCAACGCGCCGCGGATCATCTTTTTGTTGTTTATTCTCGTCGGGATCATCGGTTTAAAGTTTACGGCAGCGCAGTAAAAAACGGAAGGAGCAAGAAATTATCAGTCGGTTTCGAAGGCAGACGTTCCGTTCCTTCTTCCGTCCGGGATGGAAAGTTCGATTTTTTATTGCGGTTAGAAAAAAATTGCGTTGACAGCACGCATAAACATTGAATATCATGGAATTGTAAAAAGTAAATATCCTTTTGTTAAAGGGGAGTAGCTTTAACAACAAAGTCGTCAGTTCAGGGTGTACGCCCTCGGCTTTGTTGGCAACGGTGACGTTGTTAGCGAGACCTTTACCTGCTGCGGTAAAGGTCTTTGTTTGCTTAAAGACCTTTACCAAGTATGGCAAAGGTCTTTTCTTATTTTTACGAAACGAAAGGGGGAAGCTAATCGTAAAGGAAGATGGGCTCGATTCTTAATGGGATAAACGATGATAAATACGGAGGGAGATGACGTGCGCAAGTGGTGGAAACGACTTCGCTTCATCGTAAACGTCCGACGCTTTCTTCCGTTTTTGCTTGAATTTTTCGTCTCACGCGATGTGCCGATGCAAAAAAAAGCATTCGCGATTGGGCTATTGCTGCTGTATATGGCGTTGCCGTTTGATCTTATTCCTGATTTTCTCGCGTTATTTGGTTTTATCGATGATTTGGCCGTTTTCATGTTTATTTTGCAGCAAGTTATTAAGATGGCTCCAGTTTCATTAAAAGAAAAATATAACCTATAAAGGGGGACAATGCTGTGGATTTCTTTTCTCCAGAGTTTTGGACAGCGTTGCTGTCCATTATCATTATTGACCTTGTCTTGGCGGGGGATAATGCGATTGTCATCGGACTCGCGGCCCGCAACTTGCCAAAGCATCAGCAAAAAAAGGCCATCATTTGGGGAACGGCCGGCGCCGTTGTTGTTCGGGCGTTAGCAACGATTTTCGTTGTATGGCTTCTTAAAATTCCAGGCCTCTTGCTTGTTGGCGGTCTCTTACTTGTCTGGATCGCTTACAAGCTGCTCGTTGAGGAAAAGGGGCACGATGATATCGAGGCTGGGGGAAGTTTATGGGAAGCGATGCGCACGATTATTATTGCCGATGCGTTGATGGGGCTTGACAACGTGTTGGCGGTCGCCGGTGCCGCGCATGGAAGTTTTCTCCTTGTTATCCTTGGGCTGCTCATTTCTGTTCCAATCATGGTATGGGGCAGCACGCTCATTTTAAAATGGATTGAACGCTTCCCGATCATTATCACGATCGGCGCTGGCGTTCTTGCTTGGACAGCGTCAAAAATGATTGTCGGCGAGCCGTTTTTGAAAGAGTACTTTGCCAACCCTGTGATTAAATACGGATTTGAGCTGCTTGTTGTTGCCGCTGTCCTTACAGTTGGAACGCTGAAAAAAAGGAAAGCCGCCAAAGAACCGCAGCCGAAAGCCGCCAACGAATGATTGGCGGCTTTTCTGATGGAGCGGTTATGAAATAGACGGTTGCTTCCATTTCAACAAAAGGAACTGCAATAGCCAACCAATGACCAGCCCGGGGATGACGGATAACATCGGCAGCCAAATCGGTCCGAAAAATACGCCGCCAACCGTTACGTGCGTTGAGTACATCAAGCCGATCGTCACAAAGTAGGCGGAGACGACAAACGGCAAAAATGAGTACGGTGTCCGTCCTCCCCCGGCGTCTTTAAACGCATCCCACATGGCAAAAAAGTATAGACATGGATAAAACATCAGCCATCCGATGTCGATGATGCGGGCCGCCTCATCCGTACGTCCCAAAAAGCTGAGATGGATGGCTTCGTTGAAGTGAGATTGGGTATTAATCACAAATTCCAACGCAATAAACAAAATTCCTTTGATATATTTTTTGTTCAACAGTTGCCCGAAGCCAGGCAAGGCGATGCTCCACAACAATGCCTCGATCGTTTTCACTTTCTCGACCCTTTGCTAAGATAATGGTGATGATGGTTGCTTCATCCGTTGCACCATGTGATGGAGTGGACAGCAGCAAAAACGAGACATCTATCAAAAAAAGGGAAACGGGTGGCGCGCAATTACATTTTTCGCACGAAAGTCCTAATTTATACTTTTTCGAAATAATAAAGCAGGAGCGCACCCCTTATAAGAGGAAAACAATGGGCGGGCCAAAGGAAGAAAAATGCCTTTCGATTTTTCGGAATAATGAATATAATAGTAATGTGTAGAATCTTTCTGCTGAAAAGGAGGAACAGGTGTGAAGGGACTAAAATCGATCTTGTTATGGGGGCTCATTTCCGTCCTCGGGGCTGCCGCGTTTGCCATTTTGGCTTTAAGCCGCGGTGAGTCGGTCAACGCCATGTGGCTGATCGTCGCCGCCGTCTGCACGTATGCGGTCGCCTATCGTTTTTACAGCCGGTTTATCGCCCACAAAGTGTTCGGTCTTGATGATAACCGAAAAACGCCGGCTGAAGTGTTTAACGACGGGAAAGACTATGTCCCGACGAACAAATGGGTGCTGTTCGGGCATCACTTCGCCGCCATTGCCGGCGCCGGACCGCTTGTCGGACCGATTTTGGCTGCGCAGATGGGGTACTTGCCCGGGACGCTTTGGATCATCATTGGCGTTGTGCTCGGCGGCGCGGTGCAAGACTTTGTCATTTTGTTTGCGTCGATGCGCCGCAATGGGAAGTCGCTTGGCGAAATGATCAAGGAAGAAATGGGACCGGTGACGGGCTTGATCGCAGCGCTTGGCATTTTGGGCATTATGATTATTTTATTGGCCGTATTGGCGCTCGTTGTTGTGAAAGCGCTTGTCGGAAGCCCGTGGGGGATGTTTACGATCGCCGCGACGATTCCGATTGCGATTTTGATGGGCATTTACATGCGCTTCATTCGCCCGGGGCGTGTTGCCGAGGCGTCGCTCGGGGGATTTGTATTATTGATTTTGTCGATCGTGGCCGGGCAATACGTTGCGGAGCATCCAACGCTCTCGGCAATGTTTACGTTAAAAGGCGAAACGATCGCGATCTTGATGATTATTTACGGTTTTGTCGCCTCGGCGCTGCCGGTGTGGCTGCTGTTGGCGCCGCGCGACTATTTGAGCACATTTTTGAAAATCGGCACGATTGTTGGACTAGCACTCGGCATTTTAGTCGTTACGCCTGATTTGCAAATGCCGGCTGTAACGAAATTTGTTGATGGAACGGGACCGGTGTTTGCCGGCGACTTGTTCCCGTTCTTGTTCATTACGATCGCCTGCGGGGCGGTGTCCGGGTTCCACGCGCTCGTTTCATCCGGCACGACGCCGAAGATGATTGAGCTTGAAAGCCATGCGCGGACGATCGGCTACGGTGCGATGTTGATGGAGTCGTTCGTCGCGGTTATGGCGATGGTGGCGGCTTGCGTCTTGACGCCGGGGGTGTATTTTGCCATCAACAGCCCGGCGGCGGTAATCGGGGCGGATGTGGCGCAGGCCGCCAAAGTCATATCGTCGTGGGGGTTTACGCTCACTCCTGACATGTTGACGGAGCTGGCGAAAGATGTCGGTGAACAAACGGTGTTGTCGCGCACCGGCGGGGCGCCGACGCTGGCCATCGGGATGGCGGTCATTTTGTCGAGCGTCATTGGCGGCAAGGCATTGATGGCATTCTGGTATCACTTCGCCATCTTGTTTGAAGCGCTGTTCATCTTGACGACAATTGACGCCGGCACGCGTGTCGGCCGTTTCATGATCCAAGACATTATGGGCACGTTCTACAAGCCGCTCGGCAAAACGGATTCGCTTGCCTCGAACTTGATCGCCACGACCCTTTGTGTGTTGGCGTGGGGTTACTTCCTGTACCAAGGCGTCGTCGATCCGCTTGGGGGCATCAACACCCTATGGCCGCTGTTTGGCATCGCCAACCAAATGTTGGCGGGCATCGCCTTGTTGTTTGCGACGACCATTCTATTTAAAATGGGCAAAAAGGCTTATGTTTGGGTGACGCTCGTGCCGACGACATGGCTTTTGGTCGTCACGTTGACGGCGGGGTATCAAAAGCTGTTCCATGAAAACGTTAAAATTGGTTTCTTGTCGCATGCGAAAATGTTCCAAGACAGCTTGAGCCAAGGCAAAATTTTGGCGCCGGCCACGAATGAGGCGCAAATGCGGCAAATTATTATGAACGACTACATTGATGCGACATTGTGTGCGATTTTCATGCTCGTTGTGATTGCGATGTTGATCTCGGCGTTGAACATCTGGATCAAAGTGCTGCAAAACAAACATGTGCCGCTCAAAGAAGCGCCGTACGTGCCGCGCGATGGAGAAGGAGCGAAGCATTATGCCTAAATGGCTGCAAACTGTGTTGGCCTATCGCCGGCAGTTTCTTGACTTGCTTGTCGGCGTGCCGAGTTATGAAAAATATGTCGAGCATATGAAAACCCATCATCCGGGTGAGCCGATCAAGTCGCGGAAAGAGTTTTTCTGCGAGGCGCAAGAGGCGCGCTACAATGCCAAGGGCGGCAAAGTGTCGCGTTGCTGCTAGCGGCTGGAAAGGAAGGAGGGGGGTCCCCTTCTTCCTTTTTTCAACGTCTGCATCGAAACGCTGTCCATTCCAGCCTAGGCTTGGCTATGAACATGTGGGAAAAGGGGGATACATAACATGCGCGTTCTTGTCGTGGGAGCGGGGGCGGTTGGCGGCTATTTCGGCGGACGCCTGCTCGAAAAAGGCGTCGATGTGACATTTCTCGTCCGTGAGCGGAGAAAGCGGGAGCTTGAGGAACGCGGGCTTGTCATCCGCAGCGTTCACGGCGATGCAGTGCTCGCGCCGAAACTGATCGCGGCCGGTGAACGGACGGAGCCGTTCGATCTTGTTGTGTTTTCAAACAAGGCGTATCATTTGGCGGGCGCCATCGCTGATGCTAAACCGTACGTCGGTGAGACAACGATGATTTTGCCACTCTTAAACGGCATGGCCCATATGGATGTGTTGCGGGAGTCATTTGGCGATGACAAGGTGTTGGGGGGTCTTTGTTTCATCGAAACGACGTTAAACGAAAAAGGGGAAATCGTTCAAACAAGTCCGGCCCATGAAGTTCGTTTCGGCGAGTGGTCGGGAGAACGGACAGGGCGGGTGAAAGCGTTGGAATCGTTGTTTGCCGGCGCCAATGCCCGGTTTCGGTTAAGTGAGCGAATCGTTTCGGACATGTGGAACAAGTATTTGTTTATTGCCACTATGTCAGGGGTGACGACGCTGTTTCGCGCTCCGATCGGGCCGATTCGTTCCGGCGAGTACGGGAGCGTCATCATCAGCCGACTGCTTGGGGAAATCAAAATGATTATGCAAGCGCACGGCGCGCCGCTCACTGAGGAGATGGCAGAACGACAGCGCGTTCAGCTCGAACAGATCGCCCCGACGATGAAGTCATCGATGCAGCGTGATATGGAAAAAGGGCTGCCGATTGAAGCCGATCATTTGCAAGGGTATTTGCTGGAGCTGGCGAAACAGTATGACATCCACGCCCCGATGCTTGAAACCGTCTATCATAACTTGAAAATTTACGAAGCGGGCCGCACCGCTAATGAACGTTGATTATCGTTCGAATCGGCCGTTTGCCAGCATGTCGATCGTCTGGCAAACGGCTGTTGTTTTACGGGCGGCAATTGAAAACAACAGCCTAAAAATATTCATCAATCATTTTTTCGCTAGTCTTGAAAAAGAGAGTTGTATATTGCCGTCATGTAGTGTACAGTGGATAGTGAAAACGTGTGCACAAAGGGGGAGGCAGCCTTGAAAAAAACATGGTGGAAAGAGGGCGTCGCCTATCAAATTTATCCGCGCAGCTTTATGGATGCCAACGGCGACGGCATCGGCGATCTTCGCGGCATCATCGAAAAGCTGGATTATTTGGTGGAGCTTGGAGTCGACATCGTTTGGATTTGTCCAATTTACCGGTCGCCGAACGCCGATAACGGATATGACATCAGCGATTATTATGCCATTATGGATGAGTTTGGAACGATGGATGACTTCGATGAATTGCTTGCCCAAGCCCATCGGCGCGGGTTGAAAGTCATTTTGGATTTGGTCATCAACCATACGAGTGATGAGCATCCGTGGTTTATTGAATCGCGCTCCTCGCGGGACAACCCGAAGCGCGACTGGTATATTTGGCGCGACGGCAAAGACGGGCGCGAGCCGAACAACTGGGAAAGCATTTTTGGCGGCTCGGCATGGCAATATGATGAGCAGACGGGACAATATTATTTGCATATTTTCGACGTGAAGCAGCCCGACTTGAACTGGGAAAACGACGAAGTCCGTCAGGCGCTGTATGAGATGGTCAACTGGTGGCTTGACAAAGGAATTGACGGGTTCCGCGTTGATGCGATTTCTCATATTAAGAAAAAGCCGGGGCTACCTGATTTGCCGAATCCGAAAGGACTGAAGTACGTTCCGTCGTTTGCTGGACATATGAATCAGCCGGGAATTATGGATTATTTAAAAGAGTTGAAAGGGCAAACGTTTGCGCGTTATGATATTATGACGGTTGGCGAGGCGAACGGGGTGACTGTCGACGAGGCGGAACAATGGGTGGGCGAAGAGGACGGCATTTTTAATATGATTTTCCAATTTGAGCATTTAGGGCTATGGCAACGGCGGACCGATGGCTCGATCGATGTCCGTCGGCTGAAGCGGACGTTGACGAAATGGCAAAAGGGGTTAGAAAACCGCGGCTGGAACGCCCTCTTTTTGGAAAACCATGACTTGCCCCGCTCCGTTTCGACGTGGGGGGATGACCGTAATTATTGGGCGGAGAGCGCAAAGGCGCTCGGCGCGCTCTACTTTTTTATGCAAGGGACGCCATTCATTTACCAAGGCCAAGAGATCGGTATGACGAACGTGCAGTTCGATGACATCCGTGATTATCGTGATGTGTCCGCTCTTCGCCTGTATGAACTCGAACGGGCGAAGGGGCGGACCCATGAGGAAGCGATGACGATCATTTGGAAAACCGGGCGCGACAACTCGCGCACCCCGATGCAATGGTCTGGTGCCTCAAACGCTGGATTCACGACAGGTACGCCATGGATCAAGGTGAACGAAAACTATCGTACGATCAATGTCGAGGCCGAGCGGCGCGATCCGAACTCGGTATGGTCGTTTTATCGACAAATGATTCAGCTTCGGAAAGCGAACGAGCTGTTTGTTTACGGAACGTACGATCTGCTTTTGGAAAACCACCCATCCATTTACGCGTACACAAGAACGCTCGGACGTGATCGCGCGCTTGTAGTCGTCAACTTGTCGGACCGCCCGTCACTTTACCGCTATGACGGCATCCGCCTTCAGTCGGACGATTTGGTGCTTGGCAACTATCCGGTCCGGCCGCATAAAAACGCGACCCGCTTTAAGCTCAAACCGTATGAAGCTCGGGTCTATGTCTGGAAAGAATAAGAAGGAGTTCGCTCCCTTGCGTTGAATAAATAAAGGTGGAAGGGAGATGATCAACGATGTCAACGATCGATCCGATCCGTTACCCGATCGGAACGTTTCAAGCGCCGGCACAGTTTCGCACGGAGGAGGCACAAGGATGGATCGCCGCCGTCCGTGAGCTGCCAGGCGCATTGCGGGCTGCCGTCTCCGATTTGAACGATGAGCAGTTAAACACGCCATACCGTGACGGCGGCTGGACTGTGGCCCAAGTCGTCCACCATTTGGCTGACGCAAGCATGAACGCATTTTTGCGCACAAAATGGGGCTTGACAGAGGATACGCCGGTCATTAAGCCGTTTGAAGAAAGTGAATGGGCAAAAACGGCCGACGCCCGCTCGCTGCCGATCGAACCGTCGTTACGGCTGCTTGACGGACTGCACGCACGATGGGCAGCGCTGCTTGAGTCAATGACGGAAGCGGATTTCCACCGCCTTGTTCGCCCGGAAGGGGCGAAACAAACGATGCCGTTGTACGTATTGACGGCATTGTACACATGGCATGGGAAGCATCATACGGCGCAAATTACGGCATTGCGCGAACGGAAAGGATGGTAAAAAGCCGCCAATTCGGCGGCTTTTTACATTTACATAAAAAATATGGATGAAAAACATTTTGGTTAAACAGAAGCATACAGTTATGTTATACTGACAAATATTAAGGGACACGAAATACATATTTCATAAGGGGGATCGGCATGAATGCGCAACAAAAGCAAGTTGTTGCGGAACAAAAAGAAAAAATTTGGACGCACAATTTTGTTTTAATTTGCTTAGCTAACTTTTTCATCTTTCTCGGATTTCAAATGACGCTGCCGACATTGCCGCTGTTTGTCGAACATTTAGGCGGCAATGATCAGTTAATTGGCCTTGTTGTCGGAGTGTTTACGTTTTCGGCGCTCATCGTCCGGCCATTCGCTGGCCATGCGCTTGAGACGCGGGGGCGGCGGTTTGTGTTTTTGCTCGGTTTGGTGATTTTCGTCGTTTCGGTCGGCTCGTACAGCTTCATCTCGAGCATTTTTCTTCTCTTTTTGATGCGGGTCGTCCAAGGGATCGGCTGGGGGTTTTCGACAACGGCATCCGGCACGGTGGCGACAGACATCATCCCGGCGAACCGCCGCGGGGAAGGGATGGGGTATTACGGGCTGTCAGGGAACATCGCCCTTGCCTTTGGACCGTCGCTCGGACTCGTGTTGGCAGCCGCCATTCCGTACAGCCACTTATTTATGATTTGTGCGGCGCTCGGTGTGGCCTCCTTGTTGTTTGCCGCTGTGATTACATATAAAAAAGCGGAGGCGGGACATGGCCAGAGGGTGAACAAATGGGATCTTTACGAAAAGACGGCTTTGATTCCATCGGTGTTGCTCTTCTTTTTAACGGTGACGTTTGGCGGCATCGCCTCGTTTTTGCCCTTATATACAGCGCAAAAACAGATCGGAGGCTTGCAGCTTTACTTTTTGCTTTACGCGCTCGCTTTAATGGTCACGCGGGCGTTCGCTGGTCAGCTGTATGACCGGAAAGGTCATCGGGCTGTCTTTCTTCCCGGCGCTGGGCTCATTTTGCTGGCGATGCTTATGCTCGCCTGGCTGCCGGGGGAATGGGCGTTATTGGCTGCGGCAGTGCTGTACGGTTTTGGGTTTGGCATGGTGCAGCCAGGGCTGCAGGCATGGTCGGTGGAGCGGGCGCCTGTTCACCGGAAAGGGATGGCGAACGCGACGTTTTTCTCGTTTTTTGATTTAGGCGTCGGCATCGGAGCCATCGTCTTTGGGCAAATCAGCCATTGGTTCGGCTACCCGAGCATTTATCTAGCTGCCGCCGGTTCGGTGTTTGTTTCAATGCTCGTTTATTTGAGCGTGTTGCGCAAAGAACAGCCGCTTCGCCCGAGACAAGAAAGAAACGCTTAAGGCTTGCCCTTAAGCGTTTTTCTTTAACGCCGCGAATGCACTTCATAAATGGCGAATTTTAAATAGTCGCCTTCATCGGCAGCGAGCAACTTCGGATGGTCATAGCCGGCGCCGTTCCAGTACACTTGGCGAAGCACTTTTTTGGCGTCAAACGCTGCATCGGCGACCATCTCTTCGAACATGTGCGGACGGACATGGTACGAGCAGCTCGAAGTGACAAAAAAGCCGCCGTCCTTGACGAGCTTTAATCCGTTTAAGTTAATGTCTTTATAGCCGCGCAGCGCTTTCGGGACCGCATGGGCTGACTTGGCAAACGCCGGCGGGTCGATGATGACGACATCCCACTGCTTGCCGGCGCGCACCGATTCGCGCAAATAGTCAAAGGCGTTGGCGACGACAAAGTCGACGTTTGAAAAGCCGTTTAAGGCTGCGTTTCGTTTCGCCGTTTCAATCGCATGCTCGGAAATGTCGACGGCGGTGACGTGCTTTGCCCCATACAGACAAGCGTTTAACGTAAATGAACCGGTATGGGTGAAGCAGTCAAGCACCGTTGTTTCCGGACCGATGAGCGGGCGGAGGGCGGCGCGGTTTTGCCGTTGGTCGAAGAAAAAGCCGGTTTTTTGACCGCCTTCAATATCGACCATATATTTGACGCCGTTTTCCTCGATTTCGATTTCCGTTTCCGCTTCTCCGTACCAAAAGCCTTTTTCTTGTTCGAGCCCCTCAAGCTCCCGAACGTACACATCGTTGCGCAAGTAAATGGCTCTTGGCGCGAACACGTCAAGCAAACCGCGCAAAATCCAGTCTTTGCGCTTTTCCATCCCCAGCGCCAAAATTTGCACAGCGAGAACGTCCTCGTATTTATCGACGATAAGCCCCGGCAGAAAATCGGCCTCTCCATAGATGGCGCGGCAAGAGCGGACGCCGGGGATCATCCGTTCGCGGTATGCCCATGCCTGGCGGATGCGCTCGATAAAAAACCGCTCATCCAATTCGTCATCGGGGTTTTGCGTCAGCACGCGCACGATGATTTGCGAGGCCGGGTTGATGTACCCTTTCGCCAGCCAATAGCCTTGATGGTTATAGACGTCAACGAAGTCGCCCGGCGTGATGTCGCCCTCGATGCGGTCGACTTCGCTTTGGAAAATCCACGGATGACCTTGTTCAAGCCGTTTTTTTCGCTGCCGTTTTAAAATGACTTTTGCCATGTAGTTCCACTCCCATTCGATAGTGAGTCGTTGCGTTTTAATCATAGCGAATCGCGGTGGGCGACGCAACGCAGGACGGAAAAAAAGGTTGACAACCGCCGTTGCCGTGATATGATAAATGTAAACAGAACAATGGCATCATGACGGAACATCCACTAGGGGGGCCTTTAGAAAGGCTGAGATCAAAGTGTGCCTTTGAGACCCTTAGCACCTGATCTGGGTAATACCAGCGTAGGGAAGTGGAGAGGAGCTATGCATAGGCGACGATGGCTTTGCCTTGCGACATTGTAGGCTCACGCCGCTTTCTTTACGCTAGTCGGTAAAGGAAGCGGCGTTTTTATTTTGCAAAAAGGGGGAGGAAGAATGTCTTTTGCCAAGCGAGTGCGCGAAGCCGCCGACCCGATCTGGCAGGCGAGTTTTCGCCATTCGTTCGTTCAAGAGCTCGGCCAAGGAACGCTCGAGCGCGAAAAATTTCGCTATTATGTGATGCAAGATGCGTATTACTTGCGCCATTTCGCCCGCGTGCAGGCGATCGGGGCGGCAAAGGCGCCGGATTTGGCCTCGACCGCTCGGCTGGCGCATCATGCGCAAAGCACATGCGAGGCGGAGTTGTCGCTGCATGAAACGTTCGCCGAGCTGCTCAACATTACTGAAGAGGAGCGGGCAGCATTTGTTCCCGCACCGACGGCGTACGCCTATACTTCTCATATGTACCGTGCTGCGTATGAAGGGCACTTAGGGGACGTCATCGCTGCCATTTTGCCTTGCTATTGGCTGTACTATGAAATTGGCGAACGATTGAAAACGTGCCAACCGAATGACCCGATTTACGAAAAATGGATCGGTGCATACAGTTCTGATTGGTTCCGTTCGCTTGTTGAAGAGCAGATCGCCCGGCTTGATGTCATCGCTGCCGCTGTCACAGAAGAGGATCGGCGCCGGATGGAACAGCATTTTTTGATCAGCAGCGAATATGAGTATGAGTTTTGGGACATGGCGTACCGGCTCGAACGATGGCGGTCCGTCAGGCCGGCGGTGAACGAGTGACGTACGGTTCAATCATGGAAGGAGAGGCATGCGATGGAGAAGACAACCAAAGGATTGAAGTTGGCTGACATTTTGACGACGATTGTAATTGCGGTCGTGTTTGGCGTCATTTACAAAGTATGGGGGCCATTATATGAAGTGGTGAAAGTGTTCGGGTTTCATGCGGATCAATTGATTTACGGCATGTGGTTTATTGCTTCTTCGCTCGCCTATTTGCTCATCCGCAAGCCGGGGGTGGCGTTGCTTGCCGAAATGGCGGCTTCGTCCGGCGAGCTGATCATGGGGTCGCAATGGGGGCTTGAAGTGCTCATTTATGGATTCATTCAAGGGCTGTTTGCCGAGCTCGTGTTTGCGGCGTTCCGCTATCGGCGGTTTGACGTGCTCGTCGTATCGCTAAGCGCGGTCGGCGCGACGGTCGGTTCGCTCATCATGGACTTTTACAAAGGGTACATTGAGGCGTTGGCCCCTTGGAACATGGCGCTTTTTTTGCTGGCGCGCTTTGCCGGCGCCATCCTCATTGCCGGCGTGTTCGCTGTCTCGTTGGCCAAGGCGCTTGAGAAAACCGGGGTGACGCAAATGTGGCGTCCGGCTTCAAAGGAAGATTATGATGCGCTTAACCGGTGAGGCGGCGGGGAAATGATGGGACATGTGATTGCGATCGATCAACTGCGCCTCAAATTTCCCGGACATCATGAGCTGTTGTTTCGCGACTTCTCGCTGTCGATTGCCGCCGGGGAGAAAGTGCTCCTTCTCGGCCCGTCGGGATGCGGCAAATCGACGTTGCTGCAAGTGATGGCCGGCATCATTCCGAATTCGATCGATGTGCCGATGAAGGCGGAGCATCTCGAGCTGCCTAAACGGTGGGGCTACGTGTTTCAAGACCCGGATGCGCAATTTTGCATGCCGTACGCCGATGAGGAAATCGCGTTTGCTCTTGAAAATAGAGGTGTGCCGCGCGAGGAGATGCCTGCCCGCATCCGCGCGCTGTTGGATCAAGTCGGCTTGGCAATCGCGCCGCATACGGATATCCATACTCTCTCCGGCGGGATGAAACAGCGGCTGGCGCTCGCATCTGTACTCGCACTTGAGCCGGACGTCCTGTTTTTGGATGAGCCGACGGCGCTGCTTGATGAGGAAGGGACGAAGGCGGTGTGGCAAACGGTCAAGAAGGTGGGCCGCGATAAAACGGTCGTCATCGTCGAACATAAAATCGATCATGTCCTTGACTTTGTCGACCGGATTATCCTGCTCGGCCGCGATGGGCAAGTGATGGCTGACGGAAAGGCGGGGGGGATATTTTCTGAATATAAAGACGTCATGAGCACCGAAGGCATTTGGCATCCAGGCGTTTGGGAGGAATATGACCGGAGGGCGCAGCGGCGGAAGTGGTGGGAAGGAGAGGAACTCCTTTGCCTCCGCGATTTTCGCGGCTTTCGCAACCGGGAAGTGAAAATCAACGTCCCTGAAACGACGGTGCGCGCAGGCGAATGGATTGCCGTCACCGGGCGAAACGGCGCCGGCAAGAGCACGCTTTTGCATGCGCTCATGCAGCTTATCCGTACACAAGGAGACTATCAGCTGTTAGGGGAGGATGTCAAGCAGCGGCAGCCGTTGCACCGTTACATCGCTTTTGTGTTTCAAAATCCGGAGTTTCAGTTCGTCACGCATTCCGTACGCGATGAGCTCGCCTATTCGCTCCGGCTCGAGGGGCGTTCAACGGAGGAAACGGAAGAAACGGTCGCCCGTCTTTTGCGCGAATTTGACCTTGCCAAGCTGCAAGATATGCATCCGTACCAGCTGTCAGTCGGCCAAAAGCGGCGATTGAGCGTGGCTGCTTCAATCGTTGCCGGCCAGCGCCTCTTTTTGCTTGATGAACCGACATTTGGACAGGATGCGAAAAGCACGTTCGCTTTGCTCGAAATGCTTGAGTCGTACCGTGAACAAGGGGCAGCGATTGTGATGGTTACTCACGATGAACAAATCGTCCGCCGCTTTGCGACGAGGCGTTGGGTGATTGAAGACGGAGCGCTTGTTCGGGACGAGCGGTTAGACATCAGGCGGCTGGCGCTCGCCGAAGGGGGAGCGGGACGGTGAAATGGGAGATTCATCGCCGCGAGACATGGCTTTATGAGACGAACCCGAGCTTGAAATTGATCGTGCTCGTTGTTCTCTTTTTTGCCGTTTTGTTTATGCATAATCCGAACGTGCTCATCAATTTTTCTCTTGCCCTTTTTGTTTTGTTTTGCTTTGCGACCGGCTATCCTGCGAATGTGCTTGCCTGGCTGTTTTTGCCGTTCTTTCTCATCTTTGTTTCCACCGCCTCATCGATGATGATGTTTGGTGAGGGAACGACGACATGGTTTCGCTGGGGGCTCATCCATGTTACGGAAGAGAGCTTTTGGCGCGGCGTGCATCTTGGATTCCGCGCTTTGGCGCTCGGGCTGTTGGGATTGATTTTTTCTTTGACGACCCGGCCGGTGCACCTGTTTTATTCGCTTATGCAGCAGCTGAAGCTCAAGCCGAAATATGCGTACAGCTTTTTAGCGGCCGTCCGTTTGCTGCCGATGATGATGGAGGAGTTTCAAACCGTGCACTATGCTTTGAAGGTGCGCGGCGTCCCAAGCCGCGGCGGGCTTAGCAAGGTGAAGCGCTATGCCATCCCGCTTTTGTCGCAAAGCATCCGCCGCGCCCAGCGCATCGCGGTGGCGATGGAGGCGAAACAATTTTCCGGCAGCGGTCCGCGCACGTTTTACTATGAAATCGGGTTTAGCAAATACGATGTACTGTTTGTTGTTTTGTTTGCCATGTTGGCGTTTGCTTCTTATTATGTCGGCATTCATTATCCGTATCTTTCGATCAACGATGTACGGTAGAAAGAAAGGGATCGCGATGGGAATGCTTCATTTCGTTTCGACCGGTCGGCAGACGGCCGATGAGTTCGCTGCCATTTGTCAGCACATCCATCCGTACGCCGACGCCATTCATATTCGTGAAAAAGAGAAAACGGCGCGCGAGGTTGCCGCGTTTGTCACCGCGCTGCTTCGCGCCGGAGTGCCGCCAAAAAAAATCATCGTCAACGACCGGGTCGATGTTGCCGCTGTGTACGGCGTCCACGGCGTGCAACTCGCCT
Organism: Geobacillus uzenensis; assembly: GCF_002217665.1. Taxonomy (NCBI): domain Bacteria; kingdom Bacillati; phylum Bacillota; class Bacilli; order Caryophanales; family Anoxybacillaceae; genus Geobacillus; species Geobacillus uzenensis. The sequence continues at coordinate 66,744 of NZ_NEWL01000008.1, read as the reverse complement.
ATCATAGCCTGCCGGTGCGCGCTGTCCGCCGTTCGTTCCCTAGTTTGGCAGTCGGCTGCTCGGTGCATGGATTGGCGGAGGCGAGGCAGGCGGAAGAAGATGGAGCCCACTTTTGTTTATTCGGCCATGTTTTTCCAAGCAGCAGCAAGCCCGGGTTGCCGCCGCGCGGCGTGGACTCGCTCAAAGAAATAGCCGCTGCTGTACATATTCCCGTCATTGCCATCGGCGGCATCCATGCCGGCAATGCCCGTCAAGCGCTCGAAGCAGGCGCGGCGGGAGTGGCGGTGTTGTCGGCTGTCTTTTTCGCAGCGGATCCGGTCGGCGAGGCGAAACGGCTTGCTGAATTGGTTAAAGGGGAGGGGATCATATGACGATACATCATTATGACGTCGCGATTGTCGGCGGCGGGGTGATCGGGGCGGCGGTTGCCTTCGAGCTTGCCAAGCGGCAGCACCGCGTCGCGATTTTGGAAAAAGGAACGATGAGCGCCGAGGCGTCGAGCGCGGCCGCTGGCATGCTCGGGGCGCAAGCAGAATTTTCCGCGCCAAGCCCGCTCGTTCCGTTCGCCTTAAAAAGCAGAGCCCTCATGCCGTCCTTGGTGGAAGAGTTGAAAGGGCGAACCGGGATTGACATCGGTCTTGTTGAAAACGGGATGATCAAAATAGCGGCAACGGACGAAGAGGTGGATGAGCTTCGCCGCCATTATGCATTTTGGCGTGCGACCGACCAGCCGGTGCGCTGGCTGACGAAGGAGGAAGCGCTTGAGATGGAGCCCCGCCTCGCAGCGGAAGCCATTGTTGGTGCCATGTATATTGAAGGGGACGGACAAGTGAGCGCCCCGGATTTGGCCAGCGCTCTCGCTCATGCTGCCGCATCAGCTGGCGCTCGCTTATATGAGCATACGGAAGTAGTAAACATCCGTTCAGACGCCGGCGGGCATCTCATTGACACGACGGGTGGAACGTTTGCCGCTGGGGCGGTCGTCATCGCCACGGGCGCTTGGGCGTCGCGGCTTGGTGCACTGCTTGGGCTTTCTCTCTCCGTATACCCGGTCAAAGGGGAGTGCGTCATGGTGCGCACGTCGGTTCCGCTGCTAAAGGCGACCGTGTTTGCGAAAAACGGCTGCTACATCGTCCCGAAGCGGGGCAACCAGCTGCTGATTGGCGCGACATCCGCTCCGGGCACATACGACCGGCGCGTGTCCGCCGGCGGGGTGATGAGCCTGCTTCACCGCGCTGCCCGCCTGCTTCCGGACGTTCAACAGGCCGAATGGGTAAGGGCGTGGAGCGGCATCCGCCCGCAGACGAAAGACGGCTTGCCATACATCGGCGAACATCCGGAACGGCGCGGTTTGTTTGTCGCTGCCGGCCATTACCGAAACGGGATTTTGCTTAGCGCAATCACCGGGCGTCTAATGGCGGACTTAGTCGAGCGAAAAGAGCTGGGAGTTGATTTGTCGCCGTTTTCGTTGACGCGCCATACAGAAGAAAAGGTGGGGATTGAATGACGTTGATCATTAACGGGGAGACCGTTACGGTGCCCGATGAGATCAAAACGGTGAGCGATTTGCTTTCTCATTTCCGGCTTGACAATAAACTGGCCATTGTGGAAGTCAACGTCCGCATTATTCAAAAGCATGAGTATGGAATAACGGCGCTCGCGAACGGCGATCGCGTCGAAATCGTTCATTTTGTAGGAGGCGGTTGAGATGTTGAAAATCGGTCCATATGAATTTTCTTCGCGGCTGTTGCTTGGCACAGGCAAGTATCCAAATTTGGATGTACAAAAAAAGGCAGTAGAAGCATCAGGTGCAGAAATTTTGACGTTTGCCGTCCGGCGGATGAATATTTTCTCTCCGGAGCAGCCGAACTTTTTAGAACAGCTGGACTTAAGCAAATATAAGCTGCTGCCGAACACCGCCGGGGCGAAAACAGCCGAGGAGGCGGTGCGCATTGCTCGGTTGGCGAAAGCGTCCGGGTTATGTGATATGATTAAGGTAGAAGTGATCGGCTGCGACAAAACGCTGCTCCCGGACCCGGTTGAAACGTTAAAGGCAGCGGAAATGCTCCTTGAGGAAGGGTTTATTGTGTTGCCGTATACGTCCGATGATGTGGTGTTGGCGAGACGGCTGCAGGAGCTTGGCTGCCATGCGGTCATGCCGGGAGCATCGCCCATCGGGTCAGGACAAGGCATCGTGAATCCGCTCAATTTGCGCTTCATTATCGAGCAGGCGACCGTGCCGGTCATTGTCGATGCCGGCATCGGCGGTCCGGCGGATGCGGCGCTGGCGATGGAATTAGGAGCGGACGGGGTGCTATTGAACACGGCTGTTTCTGGCGCAGCTGATCCGGTGAAAATGGCAAAAGCGATGAAGTTGGCGATTGAAGCGGGCCGGCTTGGCTATGAAGCCGGGCGCATTCCGAAAAAACGATACGCGTCAGCGAGCAGCCCAATGGAAGGAATGAGTGTTGTTTGAACGAACGATATTCCCGACAGCAATTGTTTACCCCGATCGGTGAGGAAGGACAAAAGAAAATACGGGAAAAGCATGTTGTCTTAATCGGCGCCGGAGCGCTTGGCACGGGCAATGCCGAAGCGCTCGTGCGCGCCGGGGTCGGCAAATTGACGATCATTGACCGCGATTACGTCGAATGGAGCAATTTGCAGCGCCAGCAGCTGTATAGCGAAGCGGACGCGAAAGAGCGGCTGCCAAAGGCCATCGCTGCCAAGCGGCGACTCGAACGAGTTAACAGCGAGGTCAACATTGAGGCCATTGTTGGGGATGCCGGCGCACAAGAGCTGGAGATGCTTGTGGCCGAACAGCGCCCTCATTTATTGATTGACGCGACTGACAATTTTGACGCGCGCATGGTCATGAATGACGTCGCCTATAAATACGGCATTCCGTGGATTTACGGCGCTTGCGTCGGCAGCTACGGCTTAAGTTACGCCTTCATCCCCGGGCGCACCCCTTGTCTATACTGCCTGCTTGAAACGGTGCCGCAAGGGGGCTTGACGTGTGACACGGCCGGTATTATTAGCCCGGCTGTGCAAATGGTCGTCGGTTATCAAACGGCTGAAGCGCTGAAAATTTTAGTGGAAGACTGGGCAGCGCTGCGCGGCAAGCTCGTCTCGTTTGATCTTTGGACGAACGAATACGCGGCCATTCGCATTGATGCGGTGAAACGGGATGAGTGCCCGACGTGCGGCCATCATCCGTCCTATCCGTTCCTTTCTTATGAACAGCAGACTAAAACCGCCGTGTTGTGCGGGCGCGATTCCGTCCAAATCCGCCCGTCCGGCCGGCGTGAGTACGATTTAGACGAATTAGCAGCGCTGTTTCGCCGCCAAGGGCTTCAAGCCGAAGCCAACCCGTATCTCGTCTCCGTTTCCCTTGGCGACAAGCGGCTCGTTGTATTTGGGGACGGCCGTGCGCTCGTGCACGGCACGAAAGACGTGCACGAGGCGAAAACGATTTATTATCGTTATTTAGGGTAAAGCTAATGGCAATGAGGGGCGCCCCCTCGTTTTCAACTGTCACCAAACTGTCAAAAAGCGTTCTTTCTTTTCCCGCTTCTTCCGCCCGTCAATATGGTACGATGAGAACGGGAGGGGAAGATGAATGGATGAGTGGTCAATTACGCTGAACATTGCTTCATTGTTGGTGCTCGTGTATTTTATTGGATCTTGTTGGCTTGAATCCTAAAACGCGCCGGCGCGCTCCGGCGTGTTTTAATTTTGGGTTTATTTGGAAATACAACCTATCCATTGTAGCCAGTTGGCAAAAAATTTGTTATATTTAAAGTGAAGGACGGAAATCGACGACTCGTGGCATGTACAGCCGCTTCCGTCGGGTAAGGCAAACTTTGTATTCACAGGCATGTTTCGGCGAAAAAATGGATATGAATAACATAGTCATGTTCCTATAGGAGTGTGAAGATTCGTTGGAAGAGTGGCCGTTAAGGTTGTTCGGTTGGTTTTTTCTTTTCCTGCTCGTAAACGCATTGTTCGCTTCGGCCGAGGCGGCGTTTTCATCGGCAAGCAAAACCCGGTTAAAGCATTATGCGGGAGAGCGCCCACACAACAAGCGTCTGCAGGCGGTGATCGAACAGCTTGATCGCGCGTTGTTGACGCTCGCGATTGCCAACCGTCTGACGAGCATCACAGCGGTCGCGCTGTTTATTCATATCGCTGCTTCACTGCTTGGGGAACAGACGGGGTTATTTGTCTCGATTGCGGTGATGACGATCTTGTCCGTCGTCTTCGGTGAAATTTTGCCAAAATCGATGGCGAAAGAGCAGGCAGAACCGCTCGCGATTCGGTATGCCAGCCTCGCCTACGGGCTGATGAAACTAATGGCGCCCATAACGGCATTGTTCCATGCCATAAGGGAACGAATTGCCCGACGGTTCGCCAACGGGGCCGCCGCGCCGGCCGTCACGGAAGAGGATATTAAAGTGATGGTCGAACTGAGTGAAGAAGAAGGGGTTATTGACAACAAAGAAAAAGAACTGATCCAACGTTCGCTCGATTTTGATGAAATTTTAGTCGAAGAAATTTTCACGCCGCGCGCCGATATGGTGGCGGTTGAGGTGAATCAGCCGATTGAAGAGATCCGCGACGTGTTTTTGGAAGAACGGTACTCTCGCATTCCGGTGTATGAAGGGGATATTGACAATGTCATCGGCATTTTGTCGGAAAGCGACTTTTTCAGCGAACTTGTACAAAAGCACGATGTGCGCATCCGCGAGTTGTTGCGCCAGCCACTGTTTGTCGTTGAATCGATGAAAGTATCCGACCTGCTGCCGGAACTGCAAAAAAGCAAAGTGCATATGGCGATCGTCGTCGATGAGTTCGGCGGCACGGCCGGCTTGATTACGCTCGAGGATATTATCGAGCAGATCGTTGGGGAAATATGGGATGAGCATGATGAAGCAGTGAAAACGGTGCGCCAAATCGATGAGCATAGCTTTGAATTCAGCGCCGAACTGCCGCTTGACGAGTTTTGTGAAGTGATGAAGATCGATGTGCCGGAAAGCGAATCACATACGTTAGGCGGCTGGATTTTTGAAATGTTTGAGCGCATTCCGGCAGTCGGCGAAACGTTGCAGTACGGCCCACTGACGCTGACCGTCCGTCAAGTGGATAACCGACGCATTCGCAAAGTGCTCGTCTCCTTGAGCCAACCGCTCGCTGAGCAGGCAGGAGGCATGTGACGATGAGATGAAAGAGCCCCAGGCTGACCGCCTGGGGCTTTTGCCATCTATATGGAATTGTCTCTGAAAAGGTTATTGAACGTTGCCGAATTGGCCGCCGAGTTGTTGTTGGGCCATCGCTACAAGGCGTTTCGTAATTTCACCGCCGACCGAACCGTTCGCGCGGGAAGTCGTATCAGCGCCAAGGTTGACACCAAACTCTTGAGCGATCTCGAATTTCATTTGGTCGATGGCTTGTTGGGCACCAGCGACTAACAGTTGGTTATTGTTATTGTTGCGTGCCATAGTTGATCATCTCCTCTTGTAAATTTTGATGGCTGGGTTGGCTGGATTTGCACCAGCGCCGCACGCCGTAAGGCGCGCTGCCAAGCTTGGCTGAACCCAACGCCCACCCGCTTTTGCCTTCGCCAGCATAGTCGTTATGGCGGGTGGCCTATTTGGCTGGCGGTACTCATAGTTTGGGTCGTTTTTAGCCCGTTATTCATCGTGGGGATGTGGTAATTTTTAACGTTTTATCGCCGTCATCATTAGGGAATATGTAAAATAAGGAGCATCTTAGAGGAGGAAGCAGCATGAATGTGTGCCCGCTTTGCAACGGGCTGCGCCGGATGACGGTATACTGCAGCTACTGCCGGCAGCCGATGGAAGACCAAGGGAAAATTACTGACTATTTCGATGATTACAGTCCGTATATGGATGCAGACATCATGAAGTTTGTCGACGGTTACCCGCGCACCTATACGAACCATGAGTGCGTTCACTTGTTTTATTGCCCGCACTGCCGTGAAGAGGAAGTGCGCTTTATTAAAGAATAGGCTCTAGCACAACGCTAGAGCCTATTGCATCTATATCGAAACAAAAGGGGGGCTTACTTTTCGTCCGCCGCTCGAATGCGCCGCTCCGTTTCAATGTCAAAGAAGTGCGCTTTGTTCATATCCAAAGCGAGGTCAATGCGGTGGCCCGGTTTGATCTCGGTGCGGGCGTCAATGCGGGCGACGAACTCCTGGCCGTCGATGTTCGAGTAAATCATCGATTCGGCGCCAAGCAGCTCGGCGACTTCAACGTGCGCTGTAATTTTTGTCGCCGGCGATGCCTCCAAGAAGAGCGGCTCGTCGTGAATGTCCTCCGGACGGATGCCTAAAATGACTTCCTTGCCGATATACCCTTGGTCGCGCAATACTTTCATTTTTCCTTCCGGAATGCCGAACGATGTGCGGTCGACAACAAATTTGCCGTCTTGCAGCGTCCCTTTAATAAAGTTCATGGCCGGAGAACCGATAAAGCCGCCGACGAAAATGTTTTCCGGTCTTTCGTACACTTCGCGCGGCGTCCCGACTTGCTGGATGACGCCGTCTTTCATGACGACAAGGCGAGTCGCCATCGTCATCGCTTCCGTTTGGTCGTGGGTGACGTAAATCGTCGTTGTTTCCAGACGCTGGTGGAGCTTGGCAATCTCCGAACGCATTTGCACGCGCAGTTTCGCATCCAAGTTTGAAAGCGGTTCATCCATTAAAAATACTTTCGCATCGCGGACGATGGCGCGCCCTAATGCCACGCGCTGCCGCTGTCCGCCGGAGAGCGCCTTCGGTTTCCGGTCTAAGTATTGTTCGAGCCCGAGGATGCGGGCCGCCTCGCGGACGCGTTTCTCGATTTCCGCTTTTGGGAACTTGCGAAGCTTTAAGCCGAATGCCATGTTGTCATAAACGCTCATATGCGGGTAAAGGGCATAGTTTTGGAACACCATGGCAATATCGCGGTCTTTCGGCGGCACATCGTTCATCCGCTTGCCGTCGATATAGAGATCGCCTTTTGAAATTTCCTCAAGACCGGCGACCATCCGCAATGTCGTCGATTTGCCGCAGCCGGACGGACCGACAAAGACGATAAACTCCTTATCTTGAATATGTAAGTTGAAATCTTTGACGGCGGTGACATTGTTGTCGTAAATTTTGTAAATATGATCGAGAACGAGTTCTGCCATCGTGAATCCCCCCTGTTATTGAAATCGTTTTCTTGTAGTACTAGTGTATAGAAAAATACGAACATTGGTAAATGGACAAGATGCACAAAAAATGCCGCCCGTTTTCGGCGACATGACAAGACGGTGCATCGGGGATCAAGAGCGGCGGCGGTGCAAAATAGCTAAGTAGATCGCTGCCGCCCCTTTAAATCGCTTGATGTCGATACCGGTTTGCTCCGTCCATTTATCGATCCGGTATTGCAAACTGTTGCGGTGCATATACAGCTTTTTCGCCGCCATCGAGACGTTTAAATTGCATTGCAAAAACGTCTCCATTGCCCGGATTTCATCTTCATCAAACTCATCGAGAAACGATAAGAGTTGAGCAGTCTTCTCATCGATGCCAGCGCCAAGGAGGGGAAGTGGAATGACATCTTCCCACTCATACACCGTCTGCTTCGGCCAAAAGCGGCGGGCAGCGGCAAAACATTCTTTTTCGAGGAGAAACGATTCATATAGCCGATCGTCGACCGGACGGACCGGACCGATAAATAGATGGATTGCAGCGTAAAAATCGGCGGCGAGCGCGTCAGCCATCTCCGTCAGCAAGGGCAGTTCAGCCGTTCGTTTTTGCCTCGCTTCGATGATCAGGCCGCCCCTGTCTTTGTCCCAAACGATCGTGATCGGGGACTCAAACAAGCTGCGGATTGTTTCGGTAAACTCGGCTTTGTTCGCGATCGACCGGTTGGCAGTAAAGTGAATCAGCCGGCAGTACGGAGCAGCCAGCATAGCGGATGCCGCCGGGTCGCCGCTCGCCATCCAGCGCTTCCACGCCCGCTCCTCTTCGCTTTCCCGCTCCCGCCGGTGTTCGGCTGGGGTCAAAAACAGCGTCAACAATTGCCGTTCCCGCTTCGTTAACCGCTGTTTGGCGATGCCAATTTCATCGCCGTCAGCGGTATAAAACCATTCATATGCCTCTGGATATTCCGGCTGGCCGTTAATGACGATATCCCCTTCGTAAAGCGATTCGAGCTCCTTTAACATCGCGGCGCAACCCTTTCTGTCGTTTTTCATTCATTATAACAAAAAGCCGACTTCCCGGCGGAGGGAAAGTCGGCTCGTCGGTCACTCGCCTGCTTCATAAGGAGGTTCCTCTTTGACAAGATCGCGCGCTTCCTCGATATTGACCTCATCGCCGCGGCCGTGCACGGCGCCGCCGGCCATTCCTTCATTAATCATGCGGTCGATATCGAGATAATATTCGTCGCGCCCCTCGTATAAAGCGTCTTGGCGTCCGGCTTCTTTTCGTTCCATCGTTTTGCTCCTCCCTCATTGTTTTTCCTAGTTTGCGCCGAATAGGCATACGTTATCCGCTGCCGTCATATGGATAGAGAAGAAACAGACGAGGGAGGAGTGATCCGGTATGATCGTTCCCATAAAAAAACTGATCGGCATAACGACCGCGGCCGAGAAAAAGGCAAGACAGCTTGCCGAGCTCGAAACGGACGAGCCGACATGGGCCGGCTACTTAGATGAGGCTTGCCGGCAGCAGCGGCTCTGGCAATATGTGTACTATTTAGCGGCTGGCGTTGATGTGGAATGCGGTGAAGCAAGGGGGAAAAAAGAAGCGGATGCCAGCCGTTTTGATTTGCTGCAATCCCTTGCTGAAGCAGAATGGGAAAAGGCAAAGTTATGCCAGGATATTAGCAAACGATTGGACGGTGCGGCCAAACAGGCAGCTGACCAAGTGTTTCGCCGGGCTCTTCAGTACAGCGGTGAGTTTTTAGCTATGGCGCAAGATGAGCTAATTCGGCGAACAGTTGATGGAGCCGTTTAAGCCGCTCTGCTTCAATTGCCGATTCATCAAACACCATCGGTTTCGCATTGATCTCATAAATGTATAGCTGCCGCTCGCGGCCGACGCCGATGTCGGCGGAAAATTCGCCGACAAGGCCGAACTGCTCGCTAAGCCGTGCGCCGCTAAGCGCAATCAGCTGCTCGAGCGCCTGTTCGTCGATGCGTTCTTTGACTTCGGTGTAGGGCAACACCGTTCCGCCATGAAAGACATGGGTGGTCACCGACTGCGTTCCGGCGAGGCGGACACCGATGCCGGTAATGGTGTGGCAGCCGCGCTGCCAATGAGCAAGCACGCGCAAATCGTAACGGTGGCCGTTCCATGTATCGGTGTCAGCTGCTGCTTGGACAATGTAGCGGCAAGATCGGACAAGCGGCGCCAGCTCATCGAGCGATCCGAGCCGTGTTTGGCCGCGGGGGGATTCGCAGATGACCGCCGCTTCGGGCAAGGAGGTGAGACGGAGCAAACCGCTTCCCCTTGAGCCGTCATCTTGTTTTACATAGACGCAGCCGTACTGAGCAAGCCAAGCGCGCACATCGTCCACTGTGTCAATCGGCGCAGTCGGCAACAAATGCGGCCAAAGCCGACGGTCAGCCCGCAATGCGTCGTAAACGTCCGATTTGCGGAAAAAGGAACGGTTAACAAGCGGGATGCCATGGGCAGCAAGCCGGGCGGCCGCTGTTTGAAACGGCGTGTTTTGTTCTTCCTTGCGGCTTTTCACCCGATTGTAGACGACGTCTGGCAACGGAGTCGATGCCTCGACAAAACGCTCGAGCGACGGGACGAATACATAGCCGGAGACCGCTTTCTCGCCGATGCCGGCGGCGGCACTGACGATGGCGATGCCGCCGGCAGCATGGAGCGAGCGGATGACGGACTCAAGCCACCGCTTTCTCCCGTCAAGCAAAGCTGGAATAGATGAGGCGCTGATCAAAATGCCAACAAGCGGCCCGACCCGCCCGCCTTGCGCACGGACAGCAAAAGTGAGATCAGGAAGGGAAGCGGCGGAAGTGAGAGAGCCGCTGCCAAATCGGTAAAGCCCGCTCCCTTCCTCGCAAACCCACTCGCCAGTGTCGCGCCGGTAACCGATGGTGATCATGGCCAAAGCGCCTCTGGTTCGGTGAGGGCCGTTTTGCTTAGATGGACAGCGTAAGCAAGCGGCAGCAACGCCGTGCGCTCATCCGCTTCTTTCAGACCCGGATGCTTAAAAATCGAGCGTCCTGGTTTGGAGTTGGCTTCGAACATCCAAATTCTCCCTTGTTTATCCACACCGAGATCAAAGCCAATTTCACCGATCAATGTTTCCGACGTTTCGTCAAGGCAACGGCTAAGCGTGAGAGCGGCATGATGCAGGCGGGTTAGCACGGTTTCGCGTTGGACGGTGTCCGGAAAAATTTCTTCGAGCGTTTTGACGATTCCACCGCTGTTCATATGGGTGGTGATGCTTTGCCTCCCGGCGATTTTGGCGGCAATGGCGCTCACTTGCCATTGACCGTATTCGTTTTTATTGGTGTGGACGCGAAAATCCGTCGGCCGGCCATTGACGGTCATGAGCGGCACAGCTTGCTGGATGACATAGCGGTGAAGCGGCGCATTGGCGAGCAAGTGGTGCCATAATGCCATAGCGGTCGGAAACAGAGCGGTTTTCGTTTCCCCTTGTTCATCGCGAAAACGGCATTCGTAGACATTATTTTTTTTCGTTAAATGGTAGATGCCGCGGCCGAGGCTGCCGTCGGCCGGTTTTACGTATGCCTCTGTGTGGCGGGCAAGAAACTGTTCGACCGTCTGCCATGTGATATGGGCGGCTGTCGTCGGCAAGTATGGCTGCGCTTCGGGATGGGAGGCGAGCCGGCGGTAAATCTCCCATTTGTTGAAAAAATGGCCATTAAAGACCGGGATGCCATAGGCGGTTTGCAGCGTCTCAGTGATCGTTTGAAATGTTTCGTCATTTTCGATGCGCCGGTTCGGCAGGCGGTTGTAAATCACGGTCGGCAACGGCACGATATGACGCTCCCAGCCTCGTTCCGTATAAAAATAACCGTTGACCATGCCGTTTTCCCAGTCGATATGAGAAGTGCCGAACAAAAAGGCAAACCCGCCGACTTGCTTCTCTTGTGCCAGCAACTTGGCGAAAAAGAAGCTCCGGCTTCCAACTGGGCGATGGAGCGACTTGGTGAACCCGGCGGTCAAAATGCCGACGAGCGGGCCGAGGTGGACGGCCTCCGCCGTCAAAAAGACATGGATGTTAGCAGCAAACGGAATGGACAGGCGTCGGGCGATGTCGCTTGTTATGATCACGCAGTCAGTAAGTGCGGAAGAGGAAACGATTCGGCACGGGACAAGCAGGCTGCCAAACGCGGCTGCCGTTTGCCCGGATGTTTGCAACGAAGCCGGCAAGGTGACGGTGTTTTTCCCTTTGTCATCAATGAGTAACGTATAGGTCATCGGTGATTCACCTCGCTTGCTAGAAACAAACAGTAGCGGAGCGGTGCCTCATAGATGTCGTTTTGCTGCTCCGGCGGGAGAATACTGATTACTTTTCTTCCTGGTTTCGAATTTACATCCAAAATCCAGACCGCTCCGTTGTCAGTCACGCCAAGGTCTAAGCCGATCTCAAACAGCGGTCCGAATTCACTGTCGATATAAGTTGGCAGTGTGCGAATGATCGTTTCGATGCCGTCAAGCACCAGGATGCGCTTGGGAGAAGGCAAGTGGTCAAGCCAATCGGCGAACGGGCGAATATCGGCACCAGCGCGGACGTTGGCCACCCATGTTCCCGGGCGTCCGATCCGCACAGCCCGCACCTGTTCGATCCAACGGCCCGTTTCATCTTTTTGCAAGAAAAAGCGGAGATCAAACGGTTCGCGCGCCGGAGTGGACAGCGAAAGAAGCGGCTGCAGCGCATAGCCGTCGCGGCGATTCAAAGAGGTGATGAGCCGCTCGAGTTCTTTCCGGCGGGCGATGACCGTCCGTTCTTGGCCAAACCCGTCCTGGACGGACAGCGTTTTTCCTTGTTTTTGAATGATGTAAATGCCGCGTCCGCCGGAGCCGTGCACCGGTTTGGCGACGACGGCGTGTTCATGGCGGAGAAGTTCGAGCATGTCATCGGCGCGCTCGAGGCGGATGGTCGGCGGTACATACGCTGACAGAAGCGGGTGAGAGGAAAGCGATTCGTACACCTCCCACTTGCCCGGCAGGCCGTAGCCTAAAAAGACTACATCCGGCCGCTGCTTCAGCCAATGCATAATCGGTTTCGCTTTTTTCGAACGATCGTCATAGCCGTAAAAGCAACGGTCGTATAAAAACGGCGGAATAGCAAAGACGGCGTCGGTCCATTCGCTCGTTTCCGCCTGAAAGATCGAGCCGTGAACATATTCCGTCTGCGGGTCGATATTTAACGGTGAAAAACGGCAAACCGAAATGCCGTAGCGCCCGGCGCGTTTGGCCACCTCGGTGCAATACCCGCGCTCTTGCTGTTCGTCAAGGGTGACAAAACCGAGTGAAATCAATGTCGTTCACTCCTTTTCCTCTATCAGTGTCAAACAGTAGTCAATAATCGCTTTCGCCGACGGGCGAACGGTTTGTGAGGCAGCCGTCGTCTCTGTCTGTTTCGACGGCTTTGTATTCACCTCAATGATCCATGGCTGCCCATGAACATCGATGGCGAGATCGATGCCAAACTCCCCGTACAGCCCTTCCGCCTCGAACGCGAGCACAGTCGCTGCTTCAATTGCAATTTCTTTGAGAAGCTGTTTTTGGTGGAAGGCGTCCGACGCCGTATGCCATTTCCGCAATACCGCATTGATCGCCATCAGTTCCCCGCCGCGGGCGAGGTTGGCCACAAACTGATCGGGCGGCGCTACGCGGGCAACGGCTGAGGTGACGCGCCAATGATTGTTGCGGACGCGATGGCAAAGGAGCCGGAAATCGACCGGGCGGCCGTCAAGCGTGCGGAGCTCAAGCCCTTGTTGAACGATCATTGGCAGCTTCGTTCGTCGCCGTAAAGCGGAAGCTAATGTGTCTGTTGAGCTGTATATGGCTGCTGAAGCGGAAGTGGAATGGCGAAGGCGAATTCCGCCGTCTGAACGTTCAAGGCAGAAGATCCCCCGTCCTTGACTGCCGTGGATCGGTTTGAGAAAGACGGATGGGAAGGCGCCGAGAAATGACTCCAGCACATCCTCGCTGCTCCATAACGCCGTTTTGGGCAAATGCGGGTGCAAGTATTCGTGACGCTCGAACAGGCGGTATACTTCCCATTTATGCAAAAAACGGCGGTTGAACATCGCCCCGCCTTCCTCGGCAAGACGGATGAGCAATTCAGCGAACAAAGGAGAATGTTCCGATTGCCGCGAGTGAAGCCGGTTGTAGACCACGTCAGCCGGGGGCACGTCCCGTTTCGCCCACTCGCCGTCAATCCATTGATAGCCGGTGCGCTGCAAGTAAAGCGACGGCGATGTGACGTAAAAAAAGAGGCCGCGCTCTTTCCCGTATTGCGCCAATTCTTCGCAAAAACGATGAATGGACCTAAACGATGTTTGTTCACTTGTTTCCTTTATTTCCGTCAGCACGGCAACGGTTCGTTGTTTGCTCATCGCAGTCCCTCATTTGCGCATTCGTCAGGTAAGCTCTATAATGGAAAATTAGGCAAACGTTTATACCGTATCGTATGATGGGGGAGGCCGTTTGGTGACAGCGGTACGGACGAAAGGGGAAGACGATGGACACGTTCGTTTATTTGGTGTTTATGATGGCGGTCGGGGCGCTCATCGGCGGGGTGACGAACTTTATCGCGATCGTCATGTTGTTTCGCCCATATGAACCAATCTACATAGGCGGGAAGCGGCTGCCGCTAACTCCCGGCTTGATCCCGAAACGGAAGCGGGAACTCGCCGAACAGCTCGGGAAAACGGTCGTTGAGCATTTAGTGACGCCGGAAGGGCTGCGGCGCAAGCTCACCGATTCTGCCTTCGCGGCGGGGGCGGCTGATTGGGGGCGCGAATGGTTGAAACGGTGGCTTTCGCGCCGGGAAACACCGGCCCAACTGCTTGAACGCCTCAGCGTCCATTTGCCTGATGAGCGGCTTAGTGAGCTGGCAGCTGAACAAGCGGAGCAGGCGTATGAACGATGGGGGGAAACGTGGCGTCTGCGGCCTATTCGCGATCTATTGCCGCCGGAATTGAAGGGGGCGATGGAGGCGCGCATCGACACATTGGCCGACTACTTGGCTGACCGGGTGCTTGACTATTTCAGCAGCGAAGAAGGAAAACGGCAGCTGGCGGGCATGGTTGACCGCTTTTTCCAAGAGAGAGGGATGGTCGGAGGCATGTTGCACATGTTGCTCGGCAATGTCAATCTCGTTGATAAAGTGCAATCGGAGCTGAGCAAATTTTTACGCCATGCCGGTACAAGAACGATGCTAGCCCGCCTTCTTTGGACGGAATGGAACAAGTGGCTCGACTATCCGCTGGCCGCTGTGGAAGGGATGATCGGGCGCCAGCGTATTCACGAGGCGGTGCGCGCCGCCGCCCGTCGTCTTGTGCGGAGCAACGGCTGGCTGCACCGCCCCATCGCCGAGCTTGTCGCTCCGTATGAACAGGAACTGTTTGACCGTCTCGTTCCACAGGCAACGGGCAAAGCGATCCATGTGCTTGGTGATAAGATCGAGGGAATCGTGGCGCAGCTTGGATTGGCAGACATTGTCCGCGATCAAGTGGAGTCGTTTTCACTAAGAAGATTAGAGGCGATCATTTTATCAATTGCCCGCCGCGAGCTGAAAATGATTACGTATTTGGGCGCTTTGCTTGGCGCGCTGATCGGCGCCGTTCAAGGCACGATCGGCTTATGGCTGTAGCTTTGGGCATATCGCCGCCCGTTGGCGCATACGTTAGAACGTGAACGATATTCGTGTAGGAGGCTCTTTTTATGTCTGAATCTCTTCACGCGCTCGCCAGACAGCTTGAGCAGGCGATTCGGGCGAGCCAGCCATTTCAGCAGCTGAAACACGCGTACGAAGATGTCCGTCGTGATGAAACCGCCTACCGGCTGTTTGCCAACTTCCGCGACATTCAGCTCCGGCTGCACGAAAAACAAATGCGCGGAGCGGCCATCTTGCCGGATGAAATGGAACAGGCGCAAAAGGCGATGGCGCTCGCCCAGCAAAACGCCAAATTAGCTCGCTTGATGGCACTCGAGCAGCAAATGAGCATGACGATCGCTGAAGTCCAACAGATCGCCATGAAACCGCTCGAAGAGTTGCATCGTTCGTTGATGGGAGAAAAATAGGAAAGAACACCCGGTCGGGTGTTCTTTTTTTGTCCGTTCTGTCATAGTCATGAGAATGACAGGAAATGCAAAGCTGCCGCTAGCAGATGAAGAGGCGGCGTCAAAGAAAGTTGACGGAAAACGAGGGACGGACAAAAGGGGGAGACAGCCGTGTATAAGCTGTTAGCGCTCAACATCGATGGAACCATTTTGAAAAATAACGGCCGCCTGCCGCGCGAAACGAAAGAGGCGGTCGACTATGTGAAGCGAAAAGGGGTTTACGTCACATTAATCACGAGCCGCAATTTGCTCTCCGCCCGCAAAGTGGCCAAAGCGCTGCGGCTTGATGGGTTGCTTATCACCTTTCAAGGGGCGATCATCGGCAAAACGCTTGATGACAAGCTGTTTGAGGCGGTAATTCCAGAAGAGCGGACGTTTAACATTGTGCAGATTTTGGAAAACTTTAACTGCAATATTCGTCTGATGCATGAGCGGTATTCGCTCGGCAACCGGAAAAAAGTGAAAAAAAATCTCGTCGTACAGACAGTGCTCTCGTCAAGCGATCCGTTTTTCTACCCGACCCAGTTTGTCGATTCGCTCGGCGATGTGCTGATCGACGAACCGATGGCCGTGCCGAAAATGGATGTCTATTTTGCCGGGGATGCGGAGCGGGATGAAGCCGCGGCTGTGCTGGCGAAATCCGTTCCGTCCATTGATATGATTATGCAGCCGGGCGGAAAAATGGAAATTGTCCCGCAAGGCGTATCCAAGCTCGCTGGGCTGCGCCGGCTCGCTCAGCATATCGGCGTATCGCTCAAAGAAACGGTAGTGATCGGCGATGGCGTTGACGACTTGCCGGTGATTGAGGCGGCTGGGCTTGGCGTCGCCATGGGCAATGCGCCGGCCGAGGTGAAGCGGGCAGCCGACTGGGTGACGCGCTCGAACGAACAGCTCGGCGTCGCTTACATGGTAAAAGAACATTTCCGCAAACAACAGCGAATCGAATTTTTGCAAAAACTTAAAACGAAACAGTAAACGGCAAGGGAGGGGACTGACTCAAAAGCGGTCTGCTCTCTAGTGGGACAGAGCATATCGAATTGTGAAACCGTTCAATGTATATATAGCCTATTGAAAAAAGGGGGTCCCGTTGTGTTGGAGACCTCTTTTTTTCTTTCTGAAACCGCCATCGAGAAACGATCTGTGGTCTGTTTGCATCGTTGATTTTTTCATCACCTGGATCGAAGCGGCGCTTTCCCGTAAAGGCGGCGGGGGAGGTGCATTCTTCCGCTTGACGAGGGAAACAGCAGTTCTGTACACTGAAAGAAGTTTGACAGAAAAGGTGATGAACGTGCGTATCGAAATTCAAGGACTGCCGAATCCCGAACGGTTTCAGCGTCCGCTCGAAGTGATGAGCGAGCTGTTTTTTGAATCGGCCGCGCTTTCATTTACGCCGCTTCCGGAAGCGGATATCTCCGTTTCGTTTACTGTTAACGAGAACGGCCGCATCACCGTTTCCGGAACGCTGGCGGATCGGACGTCCGGGCGCGTCGAGGAGGCCGGGCATGAGCATGAGGCGCCGGCTGAAGCCGATGGAAAAGCGCGCGAAAAACAGTTGAAAAACGCGGTTTTCCATGTGTATATAACGCTTCTTGAACGTTATACCGGCATCGTGCAGCCGTGGGGCATTTTAACCGGCGTCCGCCCGGTGAAGCTGCTTCATCAGCTGCTGCGTTCCGGGATGACGAAAGAAGAGGCGCATCGGAAGCTAGCGCAAGAATATTTAGTAACAAAAGAAAAAATCGAGCTCATGCAAGCGATCGTTGACCGCCAGCTCACGGTGGTGCCGGACTTGTACGATTTGGCCCATGAAGTGAGCATTTATATCGGCATTCCGTTTTGTCCGACGAAATGTGCGTACTGCACGTTTCCGGCGTATGCAATCAACGGCCGCCAAGGGTCGGTTGACGCCTTTTTAGCCGGGCTTCATTACGAAATGGAAGCGGTCGGCCGCTTTTTGCGCGAACGCGGCATCCGGATTACGACGATTTATTACGGCGGCGGGACGCCGACGAGCATTACGGCCGAGGAAATGGACCGGCTGTACGCCCATATGTACAACGTATTTCCAGATGTCGACCGCATCCGTGAAATAACCGTCGAAGCTGGGCGGCCGGACACGATTACGCCAGAAAAGCTTGACGTCTTGAAAAAATGGCGGATCGACCGCATTAGCATCAATCCGCAATCGTATATCCAAGAGACGTTAAAAGCGATCGGCCGCCATCATACTGTTGAGGAAACGATCAACAAATTTCACTTGGCACGAAAAATGGGGATGAACAATATTAATATGGACTTAATTATCGGCCTGCCTGGCGAAGGGCTGCCGGAGTTTACGCATACGCTCGCCGAGACGGAACGGCTCATGCCGGAGTCGCTCACCGTTCATACGCTGTCGTTTAAGCGGGCTTCGGAAATGACGAAAAACAAACAAAAGTATAAAGTCGCCGGCCGCGAAGAAATACAGGCGATGATGAAAGCGGCCGAAGAGTGGACGAGCAAGCATGGTTATGTGCCGTATTATTTGTATCGGCAAAAAAATATTCTCGGCAATCTCGAAAATGTCGGTTACGCCTTGCCGGGACATGAGAGCATTTACAATATTATGATCATGGAAGAGCAGCAGTCGATCATCGGACTCGGCTGCGGGGCGTCAAGCAAATTTGTCGACCCGAAAACAAGGAAACTCACCCGTCAGGCGAATCCGAAAGAGCCGAAGGTGTATAACGAACATTTTATGGAATATACAGAAGAAAAATTGACCATCATGGCCGCCTTGTTTGGCTGAGCGAAAACACCCCGGGCGCCCGGGGTGTTTTCGCTTAGCGGTGAAACAAAATCAGCTTGCCGCTTGCGTTGACGCAGCGATGTGTCTTATCAAAACAGCCGCGTTCGCGCAGCTTCTGTTCGCCGATTTTTTTTGCTTCCTCATCATTGGCCGCTTCAAATGTCTCATCAAGCAACTTTTCTCCATTACGTTCAAAAGCGGTCAACGTATACGTCGGCATGTGAACATCTCCCTTCGCTGAATCATGATTCACTTCTTTTTCATTAGCGAATCATAAGGAAAATTCCTGCTTGTGGTTGAAACTTTTTTTAGGTGGTAGACGTTATATATAGGGGTGGAAATTTCATTTTATTTTGGGGGAATGTGGATGAGTTTAGAGATCATTGATGTGACGAAGCGATTTGGTCAGACGACGGCTGTTGATCATTTGACGTTGACGGTTCCAGAAGGGAAAATGTTTGGATTGCTTGGGGCAAATGGAGCGGGAAAAACGACAACCTTTCGGATGATTTTAGGGCTCCTATTGCCGACAGAAGGCACGATTCGGTGGCAAGGAGAATCGATTGATTACTCTAAAAGTCACCTGATCGGTTATTTGCCGGAAGAGCGCGGATTGTATCCGAAGTTGAAAGTGCAAGAGCAGCTTTTGTATTTAGGACGGTTGCGCGGAATGAAAAAGGCCGATATTGTCCCAGAAATCAATCGCTGGCTCGAGCGTTTTCATATCCGTGATTACGCCAACAAGCGGGTTGAGGAGTTGTCGAAAGGCAACCAACAAAAAATCCAGTTTATTGCCGCTGTGCTTCATCGACCGAATCTATTAATCTTAGATGAGCCTTTCAGTGGACTTGATCCGGTAAACGTCGAGCTGTTGAAAGAGGCGGTGCTTGATTTAAAACGAAACGGAACAACCATTGTTTTTTCAAGTCATCGGATGGAACACGTCGAAGAGTTGTGCGAGCATGTATGCATTTTGCGCCGCGGCCGCGCGGTGGTGGCGGGAGCGCTGCGTGAACTGAAACGTTCGTTTGGCAAGCAAATTCTTATCATTCAAGGAGACGGACCGTTTGAACAATTGGCGCGGTTTCCTGGTGTTTTGCAGTGGAAGCGGACGGCGGAAGGGGTGCGGCTGCAAATCGCCAATGAGGAGACGGCGCAAGCGATACTCGGTCATATAGCAGGAAAATTCGCGGTTCGTCTGTTTGCCTTGGAGGAACCGTCTCTGAATGATATCTTTATTGAAAAAGTAGGTGCGGCGTATGAATAAGTTTTTCCTTGTGGCGGTACATACGTATCAGACGAAGCTGAAGGCGAAAGCATTTTTGGTGACCACTGCCATCACTTGCCTGTTGATCATCGGGGTGGCCAACATTCAGCCGATCATTGAGTTTTTCACCGGTGATGAAAAGCCTCATGTCGCGGTCATTGACCGCACGGGATCTTTGTACGGTCCGCTTGCGAAGCAGGCAAACCATAATCAAATCGCGTTGACGAAAATTACGGATATGGAAAACGAAGCGAAAGAAGCGGTCAAAGAAGGCAAATGGGACGGATTGCTCGTCTTGTCGATGGATGCGGAAGGATTGCCGGCAGCGGTGTATTATGCCAATACGATTGTGGACAATCAGACGCCTGAGGTGTTGGAACGAGCGCTAAGCCAGCTGAAAACAGCACTTTCAGCTGCTAAGCTCGGGCTGACGGATGAACAGATGGCGGAGCTTTCCAAACCGGTTCCGTTCCAAAAGGTGGCATTGGAAAAAAACGCGAAGACGGAAGAGGAGCTGAACGAAGCGCGCTCTCTCGTTTATGTCCTTCTGTTCGCGATGTATATGTTCGTCTTGATGTATGGCGGCATGATCGCGACGGAGGTGGCGACGGAAAAATCGTCGCGCGTGATGGAAATTTTAGTGTCAAGCGTCCCGCCAGTCCAACAGCTGTTTGGCAAAATCATCGGCGTTGCGCTTGTCAGCTTGACGCAATTTTTCGTGTTTTTCGCCGTTGCGTTCGCCGCGTTAAAAACGAGCGGACAGGAAGTGTGGCGTTTCCTCGGATTGGATCACCTGCCGGCCTCAATCTTTGTGTATGCACTCGTTTTTTTCTTGCTCGGTTACCTCTTGTACGCGGTGCTGTTTGCCGTGCTCGGTTCGCTCGTCAGCCGGGTTGAGGATGTACAGCCGGCGATTACGCCGGTCATGATGCTGGTTGTCGCTGCCTTTATGATCGCGATGTTTGGCTTGAATGCGCCAGAGTCGGCGTTCGTGACCGGCGCTTCGTTCGTTCCCTTTTTCGCGCCGATGCTCATGTTTTTGCGCATTGGCCTCGTTTCCGTGCCGGGATGGGAAGTGGCGCTTTGCCTTGCGCTTTTGGCGGCGACGATTGCCTTGCTCATTTATTTTGGCGCCAAAGTGTACCGAGGCGGCGTGCTGATGTATGGACGAATGAACATTTTCAAGGATATAAAACAGGCCATCCAGCTGACAAAAAAATAAACAGTGGACGGGCCGTTTGGGCTAATGTTCCCTTGCCGTTTCGGCAAGGCTTTCTTTTTGCCCTTTGCCCGTTATGATATACTAGAAAATACGTACAGAGAAACGGAGGAGAACGAAGTGGCGAAAGGCATCATCCATTATGAGGTTGGGGAACAAGTTGATCTCTTTTTGCTCATCAAATCCGCAACGAAAGGCATTGCCAGCAACGGCAAGCCGTTTTTAACATTAATTTTACAAGATAAAAGCGGCGACATTGAAGCAAAGCTGTGGGATGTGTCTCCTGACGATGAGGAACGGTACGCGCCGGAATGCATTGTCAAAGTGGTCGGTGATATTCATAATTACCGCGGCAAACTGCAGCTTCGCATCCGCTCGATCCGCCCCGCCCATCCGAGCGAAGCGGTGCGTGTTGATGATTTTTTAGAGACTGCTCCGCTTACTCGTGAGGAAATGAAGGCGAAAGTGATGGATTACATATTTTCCATGGAAAATCCAAACATTCAGCGCATTACGCGTTATTTGCTGAAGAAATATGAAAAGCCGTTTTTTGAGTATCCAGCGGCGACGAAAAACCATCATGAGTTTATTTCTGGACTGGCGTATCACGTCGTCTCGATGCTCGAACTTGCTGAGGCGCTTGTCCGTTTGTATCCGTCGCTCAATAAAGACTTGCTTTATGCCGGCATTATTTTGCATGACCTTGGCAAAGTGATCGAACTGTCCGGCCCAGTATCGGCGGTGTATACGCTTGAAGGCAATTTGCTCGGTCATATTTCAATCATGGTCAGCGAAATTAGCAAGGCGGCCGAGCAGCTCAGCATTCAAGGTGAAGAAGTCGTCATTTTGCAGCATCTCGTTCTGTCGCACCATGGCAAAGCGGAGTGGGGCAGCCCGAAGCCGCCGCTTGTCAAAGAGGCGGAAGTGCTTCATTATATTGATAATTTGGATGCGAAAATGAATATGATCGACCGCGCGCTGGAAAAGGTGAAGCCGGGTGAGTTCACGGAACGCATTTTTGCCCTTGACAACCGTTCATTTTACAAGCCGGCGTTTTTGGCTGTTTCAGCACCAAAGAAAGCGGGTAATGAAAAATAGCGTCATGCAAAGGAGGGATGAGGCGTGATCGAACCGGTCATTGAAATCGTCCCAACGACTCAGCACGAACAGGCGAAAGAAAAGTTGAATGAGCTGCGCCGACAGTGGAGGAAAGCGAAGAGGAAAAAGAAAGAGCGAAACGAAGCATAAGCGTTGTCCCGAAGAAAGAGGCGGCATGTCCGTCTCTTTCTTTATGCATACGGTTGTCTGCTTGCGCGTATAGTTTAGTAAGACAAGCACATGAAAAAGGGGGATGGCGATGCTTAGCTTGCCGTGGTGGATTTACTTAGTTGTTGCCGGCATTATTTTCAGCGGCTATATGACCGTGAAAACAGCGGCGCGGGAGCGGGAAATCGATGAGGTGTTCATTGAAAAAGAAGGGGAAATTTATATGGAGCGCATCCGCCAAGAGCGAGAACGGCGAAAGCAGGCGAAGCCCTTGTAAGATCCAAGGGCTTTCTTTTTTGGAAAGCATCATTTGAAAACGCTTTTTTCGAAAAATTCCCTTTCTTTTTTAAAAATTCATGTTAGGATAGTAATATCAAATGGACTACTTGGACAATAAAGTGAGGGATGACAATGAAACGCGCGTACAATTTCAATGCCGGCCCGTCGGCGTTGCCGCTGCCGGTGCTCGAACGGGCGCAAAAGGAGCTGCTCAATTTTCAGGGCACCGGCATGTCGGTGATGGAATTAAGCCACCGGAGCAAAGAGTATGATACCGTCCATCGTGCGGCGCAAGAGCGGCTCAAACGGCTCCTCAACGTACCGGATGACTATGATGTTTTGTTTTTGCAAGGCGGGGCGAGTCTGCAATTTTCGATGGTGCCGATGAATTTCCTCACCGAAGGGAAAATCGGCTGCTACATTTTAACCGGCGCATGGTCGGAAAAAGCGCTGAAAGAAGCACAAAAAGTCGGCTTGACAACAGTCGTCGCGTCAAGCAAAGAGGCGAACTACACGCATATTCCGGCGTTGGACGACGTGAAATGGCCAAAGGATGCTGCCTACGTCCATATTACGTCCAACAACACGATTTTCGGCACGCAATGGCAGGAGTTCCCGGATGTGCCGGCTGATCTTATCGCTGATATGTCAAGCGACATTTTGAGTCGGCCGTTTGATGTCGGCAAGTTTGCCTTGATTTACGCCGGGGCGCAAAAAAATCTTGGCCCGTCGGGGGTCACGGTCGTCATCCTCCGCAACGATTTGCTTGAACGCATTCCGGACGGGCTGCCGACGATGCTCGACTACCGGACGCACCAAAAAAGCAATTCGCTATACAACACACCGCCGACGTTTGCGATTTATATGTTGTCGCTCGTGCTCGAATGGGTTGAAGAACAGGGCGGCGTGACGGCGATCGAAGCGCGCAACCGGCAAAAAGCGGCCGTGCTGTATGAGGCCATTGACGAAAGCGGCGGCTTTTACAGACCACATGCAGAAAAAGGAAGCCGCTCGCTCATGAACGTCACGTTCACGCTGCCGAGCGAAGAACTGACGAAGGCGTTCCTTGTTGAGGCGAAAGAGCGGGGCTTTATCGGGCTCGGTGGACATCGGTCGGTCGGCGGCTGCCGGGCGTCGATTTACAACGCGGTGCCGCTTGAGGCGTGCGAGGCGCTCGCATCGTTTATGAACGACTTCCGCCGTCGTTTTGCCTGAAAATTTCTTCTTCACTTTTACACGGCAAAGTGATATAATGATAGAAACATTCTCAAGCAGGAGAATAGATGAGGAGAGATGAGGAGAGATGAGCATGAATGTGAGAACATTAGTATCGATGGCGCTGTTAGTCGGAATTGGAGCTGTGTTGCACGCGGTCATTCCCGGGCTGTTTGCCGGCATGAAGCCGGATATGATGCTGGCGATGATGTTTTTGGCGATTTTGTTGTTTCCAAGCGCCAAAGCGGCCGGCCTTGTCGGTGTCGCCACCGGCTTGATTTCCGCCATGACGACGACGTTCCCAGGCGGTCAGCTGCCTAATGTAATCGATAAAATCATCACTGCCTTTGTTGTGTTTGCCCTAGTGACCTTGCTGAAAAAATATAGCCAAACAGTTGTCGGGGCCGCGGTGTTGACGGCTGTCGGCACCGTCATCTCCGGCGCGGTATTTTTGACGGCGGCGCTCCTGCTCGTCGGGTTGCCGGGCGGAACGGCGTTTTCGGCGCTGTTTGTCACCGTTGTGCTGCCAGCCGCGGCATTGAACACAGTAGCGATGGTCATCGTCTATCCGATCGTGGCATCGATTTTCCGGCGGATGAACGTGACAGCGCACGTGTAAACGGCAAAAAACCCGATCATTGCTGGTCGGGTTTTTTGCTATCAAGGGGACGGGCGAAAAAATGCCCATTCCCGGCCTGTTTTCATCTTTTGTTATGTGAAAATTCAAATAAGTGCTAGGCGTAGCCAAGAAGCCAAGCGGCGAGCAGACAGATGGACGCTATTCCAATATAGCGCACAGCCTGCTCTTTCAACAGCGCTTTCGGCGGATACGCCCGCGCTTTCCATAAGGCAAAAAAGGTGTTTATAAAAAGACAGAAAAATAAGAATCCAACAGCAGAAAGCAGCCATTGTATATACATCATTATGTTCTCCTCCTGTATGCGGCAAACGTTTTATGCTTACTACTATGAATATGCAAAAAAAATTATAAAAATAAATGTTTTTGTCTTTATTCCTTTTTGTTTTATTGATATAATAGAAAGCAAAAAATACGGTGAGGGAAGAGTGGGTGGAACGATGAAAGCGACAGAACAGCATTATTCCGTCAAAGAGGCTATGTTATTTAGCCAACGGATCGCCCAGCTAAGCAAGGCGCTGTGGAAATCGATTGAAAAAGATTGGCAGCAATGGATTAAGCCGTTTGACTTGAACATTAACGAACACCACATTTTATGGATTGCTTACCATTTCAAAGGTGCTTCGATTTCGGAAATCGCCAAATTTGGCGTGATGCACGTTTCGACGGCGTTTAACTTCTCGAAAAAGTTGGAAGAAAAAGGGCTGCTTTCGTTTTCGAAAAAGCAAGATGACAAGCGCAACACGTACATTGAGCTGACGGAAAAAGGCGAAGAAGTGCTGATGAAATTGATGGAGACGTACGATCCGACAAAAAACGCTGTCTTTAACGGGGCGTTGCCGCTGCGCGAGCTGTATGGGAAGTTTCCTGAAATTTTAGAAATGATGTGCATCGTCCGCAATATTTACGGAGACGATTTTATGGAGATTTTTGAGCGGGCGTTCGAAAACATTAAAGAAGATTTCGTCGAGCAGGACGGCAAGCTCGTCAAGCGGGCGCCAAAAGCGGAAGAGCACGAGAAGGAACTGGCCGGTCAGGCTAACTGACGGTTCGGATGAGCGTTTTTAGCTCGGTCATGAGCGGCACAAACATTTGTTGGGCTAACATGGCATCAACTGTTTGTTCAAGCGGAAGGTTCGGATGAAGCATCCCGGCAAATTGCACGAGCAGGGGAGTAAAGATCGTCAATCCTTCCGCTTTTTGCTGCTCATATTGTTCGGCGAGCTCCTGGCAAAACGAAAGGAACGCGTCGACTTCTTCCTTTGTTAAATCGGCGCGGATGATGAGGGAGTAAAACGGTTTTTTCGCTTCATCCACCATTTCCATCAGCAATGACTGGTGAAATTCGAGCTTGGCCACTCGCTTTTCCAACGATTCCATACACCGTGCTCCTTTGGCTGACATAAAATGTGACCGCTTTTACGTATATTTTACCGAATTTGTGCACATTCACCAATAGGTAAAATCGGTTCGCCATGCTCGAAAGAGAAAAAAAGATTGATTTCCGGCCGTGAACGATGTAAAGTTAAAGCCATGGGCGGCGTTTGGCTAAGATGGGGAGGAGGGGAACGGCTTTGGCGCTTTATTTTATCCCTCTGGCGGTTACGGTCTTGTTTTTGGTGAACCAGCTCACCCACTCGCTTTGTGCACAGCGTGATATTCCGGAGGAGCAACAGCCGGCCGTTTTTCGCACGATCAATGTACTTATTACGATTTTATCTTAATTAGGCGAGAAGACTCCCACTTCGACGAAGCGAAGCGGAGTAAGTGGGAGATGAATCGCCTTAACTATATTTTGCTGAAAATAGGATAGATTCAGTAAAATATAGTATCATATAGTTAGATGGGAGGTGAAAACATGTATTTTTGTATCAAACAACAGCTAAATGGTTTGACCAAAGAAGAATACTTGACTCTTCGAGAACTGTGCCATATTGCCAAGAACATGTACAACGTCGGATTGTACAATGTCAGACAATACTATTTTGAACACAAGGAATTTCTTAATTATGAGAAAAACGATCATCTTGCAAAAACTAACGAAAACTATAAGCTGTTAAACAGCAACATGGCACAGCAAATTTTAAAAAAGGTCAATGAAGCCTTTAAATCTTTCTTTGGTTTGATCAGTCTTGCCAAACAAGGAAAATATGACCAATGGCGCATTAAACATTTTAAAGAAAAGTAAAGCTGTAGACCTGAGTGTCTTATGCTCTAGCGGCGAAGTGGACACGCCTCAAAGAATAAGGATTGCTTGAAGCAGTCAAACTTCTTTGGAAGCCCCCACTTCAAATTTTCGCTAGAAAATTAAGTGGGGGTAGTTCACTAATTTCTTCCTATTTTGAAGTGTTATTTACATAAAAAGCTGCCTGCTCCGCTCACAGGCGAAGATGAGGATGATGAAGGAAGAGGGTGCTCCCAGCGCGGGAACACCCTCTTTCGTTTAGTAGATGACGCAAGCACAGCCGACAATGATTAGCAAAATAAACAGCACGACAATTAACGCAAAGCCTCCGGCATAAGGTGCGCTCATCGTAACACCCCCTTTCGGCAAGGAGAAGCCCGCTGCGGTGCTTCATCCCCATCATATGTATGGCAAGCGTACATGTGGTGGGCGGATGACTAAAACGGAAAGAGGTTTTTTTTTTGCCGCAAATGTGATATAGTTATTGTCGTGGTTTAGGCGGCTCGGCGTTTTGTTTCGCGATGCCGCCGCAAGTGCATAAGGCGTCGCCTGGGGTGGAACGGATCTGAAACCCTGGTGCCGGAATATCAATGGCCGGCAGCGCCGGAAAGGGAAAACGAAAAAAGACGTGGGTAGGAGTTGTGAAGCGGATGAAAAAATGGATGATGGCTGCCGCCGTTGTTTCGCTGATGGCTTTGTCGGCCTGCAATAACGGCGATTCAGAAGCAATTGTCGAGACAAAAAGCGGCGATATTACGAAGGATGAATTTTATCATGAGATGAAAGAGCGCGTCGGTAAAACGGTGCTTCGCGACTTGATCGACGAAAAAGTGTTAAGCAAAAAATACAAGGTGACTGATGAAGAGATCGACCGCGAAATCGAGCGGATTAAGGAGGCGTACGGCACACAGTACGACTTGGCCGTACAACAAAACGGGGAAAAAGTGATCCGCGAGATGATCAAGCTCGACTTGTTGCGGACGAAAGCGGCGATTGAGGACATTAAAGTGACGGATAAAGAGCTGAAAGAGTATTATGACAACTACAAGCCGAAAGTTCGTGCCAGCCATATTTTAGTGAAAGATGAAAAAACGGCAAAAGAAGTGAAAGCGAAGCTCGACAAAGGCGAGGACTTCGCCAAGCTGGCGAAAGAGTATTCACAAGATCCTGGTTCGGCATCGAACGGCGGTGATTTAGGCTGGTTCGGTCCGGGGAAAATGGTCAAAGAGTTTGAAGATGCCGCCTATAAGCTGAAAGTCGGTGAAGTAAGCGATCCGATCAAAACGGATTACGGTTACCATATCATCAAGGTGACGGATAAGGAAAAGAAAAAATCGTTTAACGAAATGAAAGATGAAATTACGTTTGAAGTGAAACGGAGCAAACTCGACCCGGCGGCGATGCAGTCGAAAGTGGACGAGCTCGTGAAAGATGCTGATGTCAAGATCAAGGACAAAGATTTGCAAGATGTGCTCGGGCAACAGTAAAAAACCGGAAGCAGGCAATCCTGCTTCCGGTTTTTAGTTGAGCTGCTTGCGGATGGTGGCGGCAATCGCCTGCAAGTCGGCAGGGGTATAGTCGCTTGCGTGCGATTTCCAAACGGCGCCAAACCCGTCGCCTTTGCCGTAGCGCGGAATAAGGTGAAGGTGGTAATGGAACACCGTTTGCCCGGCCGGTTTGCCGTTGTTGTTCAGCAAATTGAGCCCGGCTGGCGAGAATGCTTTATTCAGTGCGTTGGCGATCATTGGCACGACGCGAAACAGCTGGCTGGCTACATCCGGCGTGAGGGTAAAAACGTTTTCGGTATGTACTTTCGGGATGACAAGTGTGTGCCCTTTCGTCACTTGGCTGATGTCCAAAAAGGCGAGTACGTGCTCGTCTTCATATACTTTTGCCGCCGGCAGCTCGCCGTCAATAATTTTGCAAAAAATGCAATCGTTCACCGAAACGGTCACCCTTTCTTTTCGTTTTCTTCATTTTACCATAAAAAAACCGGGATGTAATCCCGTAAAACGGTTACATCCCGGCCGGTGAAAAGGGGAGAGAATCATTCAACATCAAATGTGCGTTTGATGAACACCCCATTTGCGACAAAGTCGTTTAGACGTGAGCGCTTCCTTTGTTCAACGCGACCATCCCCTTTTGGACAGGTTCGTTGCTTCCCAGCAACAGATAGATGGCCTTTGTTCATGAACGGTTACAACGTCTTGCAGCTCACAATGGTGTCTTTGACGAACACCCCATTTCAGATGGATCGTTCATCAGCCTTTGCTTGGTGATTCCCCATCCCCTCTTCGCTATTTATCATGCCCGGGATCAGCGCATTTATGCAGGACGACGAAAAGAACTTTTTTGGTAAAGGCAGCCGTTCTTTGGTACAATGGGGACAAAAGTGATTCGAGAACGGAAAGGAAGCGGACGATGACGCTTTTGCGCGTGGAACACTTATACGGGGGGTATACCGCACAAAACGTGCTTGAAGATGTGACGTTTTCAGTTGAACGCGGCGAAATGGTCGCGTTGATCGGTTTAAATGGAGCTGGCAAAAGCACGACGATCAAACATATTATCGGCCTGATGGAGCCGCGCCGAGGCACGGTTTCAGTCAACGGACATACGCTTGCGGCGGAGCCGGAAACGTACCGGAAGCAGTTTGCCTTTATTCCGGAAACGCCGGTACTGTATGAGGAATTGACGCTTGAGGAGCATTTGCGTCTGGCGGCGATGGCGTACGGGCTGAGCGAGGAGGAGTATGAGCGCCGCGTTCCGCCGCTGCTTAGCGAATTTCGGTTAGAGCGGCGGCTTTCCTCCTTTCCGGCGCATTTTTCCAAAGGGATGAAACAAAAAGTGATGATCGTTTGCGCCTTTTTGCTTGAACCGCCGCTTTATATTATCGATGAGCCGTTTCTCGGCCTTGATCCGCTCGCCATCCATGCATTGCTTGAGCGGATGAATGAACAAAAGGCGAAGGGGGCAGGCATTTTGCTGTCGACCCATATTTTGGCGACAGCGGAGCGGTATTGCGATTCGTTCATCATTTTGCATCAAGGGCGCGTCAAAGCGAAAGGAACGCTTGATGACATTCGCCGCCAGTTCGGGCTGAAAGCTGCGACGCTCGATGAAGTATATATCGAATTGACAAAGGACGATGCGCCATGATCGATGCGCGTAAGCTTTGGCAGCAGCGCCTTCAAGACGAAGGGAAAAAGAGGCTTCGCTATTTGCGCTATATGCTGAATGATCATTTGCTCGTCGGCTTAATCATTGTTCTTGGCGGCATCGCGGTCATGTACGAGCGCTGGGTCGAGACGCTTCCCGGCTCGTTTCCATACCCGGCCATTGCTGCGGTGATATTCGGCTGGGCGGCTGCATCCGGGACGGTGCGCACATTGTTTCGCGAGGCGGATACGGTGTTTTTGCTGGCCGCTGAATGGCAGCTGCACCCGTATATTCGCCGGGCATTCCTCTTCTCGGCCATGTGGCACGCATACGGCCTCTGTTTGTTGCTATTGTTGGCCGGACCGCTCCATTCCCGGTTTTCCCCGGTGCCGTGGCCGCTTTTTTTGCTTGGCCTCATCGCCTTGAAGCTTTGGAATTTATGGGCTGCTTGGAAAGGGAGTTACATCGCTGAGCCGTCTTTTCATCGTCAGAGCGCGCTCGCCCGCTTCGGGCTGGCGGCATTAGCCGTTTATTTTTGGCTGGCGGCGGCGCCGTGGCTGTTTTCCGCGACGATCATTGCACTGATCGCGGCTCTTTCGGTTTGTCTGTCACGCTTCGCAAAAGGAAAAACATGGAAGTGGGAGCGGCTCATTGCCGAAGAGCAGCGCGCACTACGGGCATTTTACCGATTGGCAAATTTGTTCACCGATGTTCCAGAATGGCGGGAGGAAGCGAGACAGCGCCGTTGGCTTGACCCGCTGCTTCGTCTCATCCCATACGGACAACGAAACGTCTTTTTTTACTTATACGCGCGCACGTTTCTGCGCGCCGGCGGGTATGCCGGGCTGTACATCCGCCTGACAGCGATTGGGAGCGTGCTGCTTGCTGTGATCGACCATGAATACGTACAAGCAGCCATTGTGTTTTTGTTTCTTTATGCGACCGCTGTTCAGCTGGCGGCGCTGCCTTCCCGCCATCGCTATTCGCTTTGGACGCAGCTGTACCCGCTGCCGCAGACGCAGCCGGCTGGCGCTGCTGTTCGGTTGCTCTCCATTTTACTCGCCGGGCAAAATACGGTATTTCACCTTGTGCTGGCTGCCGTTTCTCCGCGCCCTCTATGGCTCGCCACATGGGTGGGGGGGATCGGTTGGGGCGTTTGGACGGCCAGACGGTACGTCCGCCCGCGGCGCGGGCACAAAGCCGAGCGTTGATGCTGTTTTGGCGTTGACGCCGGCTTTTTTTGTTTTTGGCGAAAATGCCTGGCAGCTCCCCCATCTTTGTCTACGTTCACCTTTCCGTTTGTGCCCCTTGCTCACATCTCTGTTCTGGCACTGCGCTTTCCCGTGTCGCTCGCACTTTGTTCTCACACCTCTGTTCCGGCTTCATATGCTGTAGTACACCGGCCTAGGCGCACGTCCGGCAGGCCGGGCTGGAAGTTGGAGAGAAAGGGGATTGGTTTATGGGCGTAGAGCTTGTGGCGCTGCACTGGATTTACTTGCTGTTTATCATGCTCATTATCGGGTTTATGGTCGTCCGCAAAGATACATCGCTCGTTTGCATTGCCGGCATTTTTTTGTTGGCGGCGGTCGCCACCCATTCACTGAGCGCGGCAGTCAGCGGGGTGTTTAACAGCTTTATTTACGCCATTACCGAATTGCTGCCAACGATTTTAGTCATCTCGATTATTGTCGCGATGAGCAAAGTGTTGTCAGCGACGGGGATCAATGATGTGATGGTGTCGCCGTTTGTCCGTTTTATCCGGACGCCGGCCTGGGCGTATTGGACGATCGGGATTTTGATGATGGTGATTTCTTGGTTTTTCTGGCCGTCTCCGGCCGTTGCCCTTATGGGGGCGGTGCTGTTGCCGGCGGCGGTTCGCGTCGGGTTGCCGGCGCTAGGAGTAGCAATGGCGATGAACTTGTTCGGACATGGCATCGCCCTTTCTGGTGATTTTATCATTCAAGGAGCGCCGAAACTGACCGCTGATGCGGCCGGATTGCCGGTTGGCGAAGTGATTGCTGCCAGCGTGCCGCTCGTTTTTGTCATGGGGGTGGTCACGACCGTCACGGCGTTTTATTTGCTGCGCCGCGATATGAAGCAAGGGCGCTTGACGAGCGGGGATGCAGAAATCGCCGCTGCCACTGATGCGGCGCTCGAGAAAACGGGAGGGCTGTTGGCCGAGCCGACGAAAAAATGGCTGGCGCTGTTGATTCCGGTGCTGTTTGCCCTTGACGTCATCGCGATGTTTTATTTGCGTTTGCAAGGCGGCGAGGCGACAGCCTTAGTCGGCGGAACCGCGATTTTTATCTTGATCCTTATTTCTGTTTTAGCCCACCGGCAAGAAAGCTTTGCGGAAGTGACCAACTACTTTATTGAAGGATTCCAGTTTGGGTTTAAAGTATTCGGCCCCGTCATTCCGATTGCCGCCTTTTTCTATCTTGGCGATGCCGGATTCGTGAAAATTATCGGCGACTATTTGCCGCAGGCATCCCAAGGCATTGTCAATGATTTAGGGGTCGCCTTAGCCCATGCGGTGCCGCTGAACAACGAAATCGGGGCGGTGACGCTCACCATCGTCGGGGCGATTACCGGCCTTGACGGCTCCGGGTTTTCCGGCATCTCGCTTGCCGGTTCGGTTGCCCATTTGTTTGCGGTCGCCATTGGCGGCGGAGCCGCCACGTTAACGGCGCTTGGTCAGATCGCTGCCATTTGGGTCGGCGGAGGCACGCTCGTTCCATGGGCGCTCATTCCAGCGGCCGCGATTTGCGGAGTCGACCCGTTTGAATTGGCGCGCCGCAACTTAATTCCGGTCGCCGTCGGCTTGGCGGTCACGACCGTTGTCGCCATGTTTCTCATCTAACAAAAAAGCTGTCCCGTGCGGTCGGGACGGCTTTTTTGTTATAATAGGTATGGGTTGAAAAATCGGTCGATTTTTTGACAGTTCGTTTCCTTCTCTATACATTGGGCATCGAAAGCGGTATAGTGAAAAAGAGATAAGCAATGTGAATGGGCAAAAAATAGAGGAACGGTTGATTGGACTGGATGAAAGAAAGGCGGATGGAGATGACAAGACGAATGAACGATACGTTTTTGCGCGCCTGCCGCGGCGAAAAAACGGCCTATGTGCCGGTATGGTATATGAGGCAGGCCGGACGGTCGCAGCCGGAATACCGGGCACTGAAGGAGAAATATTCATTATTCGAGATTACGCATCAGCCGGAGCTTTGCGCTTATGTCACCAGGCTTCCGGTGGAGCAATATGGCGTGGATGCTGCCATTTTATATAAAGACATTATGACGCCGCTGCCGGCGATCGGCGTGGATGTGGAAATTCGCGGCGGCGTCGGGCCGGTGATCGCCAACCCGA
This sequence comes from Geobacillus uzenensis, assembly GCF_002217665.1. Taxonomy (NCBI): domain Bacteria; kingdom Bacillati; phylum Bacillota; class Bacilli; order Caryophanales; family Anoxybacillaceae; genus Geobacillus; species Geobacillus uzenensis. The sequence goes on along the minus strand of NZ_NEWL01000008.1, from coordinate 34,010 downwards.
TCCGCTCGCTTCATGATGTTGAGCGGCTTGGAGAGATCGATCCGGAACACGATGTGCCGTACGTGCTCGAGACGATCCGGCTGCTTGTCAACGAACAGCTTGATGTGCCGCTCATCGGCTTTGCCGGCGCGCCGTTTACGCTGGCCAGCTACATGATTGAAGGCGGTCCGTCCAAAAACTATCATAAAACAAAGGCATTTATGTACGCTGAACCGAAAGCATGGTTTGCCTTAATGGACAAGCTTGCCGAAATGACGATCCGCTATGTGAAAGCGCAAATTCAAGCAGGGGCAAGGGCGGTGCAAATTTTTGATTCTTGGGTTGGCGCTGTCAATGCGGATGATTATCGGACGTTTATTAAGCCGGCGATGGCGCGCATTTTTGCCGCCTTGCGCGAGGAAGGAGCGCCGCTCATCATGTTTGGCGTCGGTGCGAGCCATTTGGCGCGCGAGTGGAACGACTTGCCGCTTGATGTCATCGGCCTTGATTGGCGGCTGTCGATTCGTGAGGCGCGCCGCCAAGGCATTACAAAGGCGATCCAGGGCAACTTGGATCCAGCGGTGCTGCTCGCGCCGTGGGATGTGATCGAAGAGCGGGTGAAGCGCATTTTGGACGAGGGGATGGAGCAGCCGGGCTATATTTTCAACTTGGGCCACGGCATTTTCCCGGACGTCCAGCCGGCGACATTGAAGCGGCTGACTGCCTTTATCCACGACTATACTTCCACGAACTAAAAGAGGTGCAGCACAATGGCGAAACAAACGGTTGGACTGCTTGTCATGGCGTATGGAACCCCGTATAAAGAAGACGATATCGAACGGTATTACACGCATATTCGCCACGGACGGAAGCCGCCGCAAGAGCAAATTGACGACTTAAAAGCGCGCTATCGGGCGATTGGCGGGCTGTCCCCGCTCGCTAAAATTACGGAAGCGCAGGCGACACAGCTCGAGGCGCGGCTGAACGAAGTGCAAGAGGAAGTCGAGTTTCGCATGTATTTAGGGCTGAAGCATATCGAGCCATTGATCGAGGATGCGGTTGAACGCATGCATGCCGACGGTGTGAAAGAGGCGGTGGCGATTGTTTTAGCGCCTCATTATTCCACATTCAGCATCCGTTCATACAACGAGCGGGCGAAAGCGGCGGCGGAAAAGCTTGGCGGCCCGGTTATTTATACGATTGACCAATGGTATGACGAGCCGAAATTTTTGCATTATTGGTCGGAAAAAGTGAAAGCCGTTTTTGCCGCCATGCCGGAGCGTGAGCGGGAGCGGGCTGTGCTCATCGTATCAGCCCATAGCCTGCCGGAAAAAATCATTCAAGCCGGCGATCCATATCCGGCGCAACTTGAAGACACGGCAAAGCGCATCGCCGAGCAAGCTGGAGTTGCCCATTACGCCGTCGGCTGGCAAAGTGCTGGAAATACACCAGAACCTTGGCTGGGCCCGGATGTGCAAGACTTGACGCGCCAGTTGCACGATGAGTGCGGCTATACATCGTTTGTTTATGCGCCGGTCGGTTTTGTCGCTGATCATTTGGAAGTGTTATATGACAATGACATTGAATGTAAGCAAGTGACTGAAGAAATTGGCGCCCGCTATTACCGGCCGGAAATGCCGAACACCGATCCGCTGTTTATTGATGCATTGGCGACGGTCGTGTTAAAGCGGCTCGCAAAAGAAGGCGATAAGCATGAATGAAGGGCAACGGACCGTTGTCATTATCGGCGGCGGCATTACGGGTCTCACTGCCGCCTACTACTTGCAAAAAGCGATCAAAGAACAGCGTCTGCCGCTGACGTGCAAGCTTGTCGAAGCAACGCACCGGCTCGGCGGAAAAGTGCAGACGGTCATGCGCAACGGCTATGTCATTGAGCGCGGGCCGGACTCTTTTTTGGCGCGGAAAACGAGCGCGTTCCGCCTCGTAAAGGAAGTCGGCCTGGAGCATGAAATCGTCCATAATGCGACTGGGAAATCATACATTTTAGTCAACGGCAAATTATATCCGATCCCAGGTGGAGCGGTGATGGGCATTCCGACGCGCATCGCCCCGTTTTTAACGACCGGGCTGTTTTCTCCGGCCGGCAAGCTGCGGGCGGCGCTCGATTTCGTGCTGCCGCCGGTGAAAGCAGACGGCGACATGCCGCTCGGCCGCTTTTTCCGCCGCCGTTTGGGCGATGAAGTGGTGGACAATTTGATTGAACCACTGCTGTCTGGCATTTACGCTGGCGACATCGATGAAATGAGTTTAATGGCGACGTTTCCCCAGTTTTTCCAGCTTGAACAGAAATACGGAAGTCTCGTTCGCGGAGCGAAACGGACGACGCCAAAAGAACAGAAAGAGCGAAAAGGGGCGTTTCAGACGTTAAAAACAGGCTTGCAGTCGCTGGTTGAAGAAGTGGAAAAGCGGCTTGAACCGGGCAGTGTCATCAAAGGGACGCGCATTGAGCGGATCACCCGCACCGGTTCAGCGTACCGGCTGCAATTGAGCACCGGTCAAACGTGGGAGGCGGACAGCGTCATCATCACCACGCCGCACCACATTGTGCCGGACATGCTCGCTGATTATCCGTTTTTTGCCCCGTTCCGGTCGGTGCCGCTGACATCGGTGGCGACGGTGGCGCTTGCTTTTCCGGAGAAAGCGATCCGCCAAGATATCGATGGCACCGGGTTTGTCGTCTCGCGCCGCAGCGATTACACGATGACGGCGTGCACGTGGACGCATAAAAAGTGGCCGCATACGACGCCGCCCGGCAAAGCGCTTTTACGCGGCTATGTCGGACGCCCGGGCGACGAGGACATCGTTGATCAGCCGGACGATGAGATCGTCCGCATTGTGCTTGATGACTTAAACAAAGTGATGAAAATTGATGGCCAGCCGGAATTTGCCGTCATTTCCCGATGGAAGCGGGCGATGCCGCAGTATACGGTCGGGCATCGCGAACGGCTGGCAGCGATTAAGCGGCACATGGCGTCCGATCTGCCAGGGGTGTTTTTAGCCGGCAGTTCTTATGAGGGGCTCGGATTGCCTGATTGCATCGACCAAGGGGAAAGGGCGGTCCGCGATGTGCTTGACTATTTGCGGCAAGGGGAACCAAACCGGCCGGCGGAAGCGGCGTACAGCAGCGCCCGCTAGCCGGCGGCCTAGCTGGCGGTCGATTAGCACCGGGCTGGGGCGTGGAAGGTGTAAACTGCCTTGAAATCAGCGGCGCCGCGGCCAAGCTTTTTTAGGGTGTAATCATTTTTGCTCTTTACGCTAGAGGCGAGAATATGATATGGTAAAAACGGATTGACCAAATTGTTCATTCAGTCAAATTAAAGGATGAGGCCAATGGCAAGCGACCGTAAACGGCAAATTATCGAAGCAGCGTCCCAATCGTTCGCGGCTTTCGGTTATAAGGCGACGACGATGGAACAGATCGCCAAGCTCGCCAACGTCGGCAAAGGAACGATTTATACGTTTTTTAAAAGCAAAGAGGAGCTGCTTGATGAAATCGTTTCTTCCTTGATCGCGGAAATCAAAGCAGAAGCCGAGCAGGCGATGGATCCGTCGTTGCCGTTTTCCGAAAACGTCCATCGCGCCTTGTACCGCATTTTAGAATTCCGCCAGCGCCATCAGCTGACCGCGAAACTGCTTCAGGAAGTGCGCAGCATCGGCACGGCAGCGGTGCAGGAAGTGCTGACCAAGCTCGACCGGGCGATGGTCGAGTTTATCCGGCAAAAAATTGAGACGGCGGTGGAAAAAGGGGAAATCCGCCCGTGCAATGCCGAAATAACGGCGTTTTTAATGCTCAAGATGTACATCGCCCTCATTGTCGATTGGGAGAAAGATCATGAGCCGCTGGCAAAAGAGCAAATCGCTGAATTGTTTACGCTGTATTTTTTGCAAGGATTGTCCAAGTAGATAATCCTGTCTTTTTTTTGTCAGATGTGACCAAATGAATAAATTGGTCATTTGTACAAAAAGGAGGGAACTATCTCCATGTTGGTCAAGGAATTGTGGGCGATCATCTTCCGCCCGAAAGTGCTCATTCCGATTCTTGCCGTTTTGCTTATTCCTCTTCTTTATAGCGGGGCGTTTTTATCTTAATTAGGCGAGAAGACTCCCACTTCAACGAAGCGAAGCGGAGTAAGTGGGAGATGAATCGCCTTAACTATATTTTGCTGAAAATAGGATAGATTCAGTAAAATATAGTATCATATAGTTAGATGGGAGGTGAAAACATGTATTTTTGTATCAAACAACAGCTAAATGGTTTGACCAAAGAAGAATACTTGACTCTTCGAGAACTGTGCCATATTGCCAAGAACATGTACAACGTCGGATTGTACAATGTCAGACAATACTATTTTGAACACAAGGAATTTCTTAATTATGAGAAAAACGATCATCTTGCAAAAACTAACGAAAACTATAAGCTGTTAAACAGCAACATGGCACAGCAAATTTTAAAAAAGGTCAATGAAGCCTTTAAATCTTTCTTTGGTTTGATCAGTCTTGCCAAACAAGGAAAATATGACCACAAGGCTATCAGTATTCCAAAATATCTTAAAAAAGATGGCTTTCATTCACTGATCATTGGCCAGATTCGTATAGACGGCAACAAATTCACGATACCGTATTCTCGCCTATTTAAAAAGACTCACAAGCCTATCACGATAACGATTCCGCCTGTGTTGCTGGACAAAAAGATTAAGCAGATTGAAATCATTCCTAAGCATCATGCCAGGTTCTTTGAGATTCAGTACAAATATGAAATGCCTGAAGATCAAAGAGAATTAAATGACCAAAAAGCACTGGCCATTGATTTAGGATTAAACAATCTTGCCACTTGTGTCACATCAGACGGCAGATCATTCATCATTGATGGGCGGAGATTAAAAAGTATAAATCAATGGTTTAACAAAGAAAATGCCAGACTTCAAAGCATGAAAGATAAGCAAAAAATCAAAGGCACGACTCGTAAACAGGCGTTGCTTGCTATGAATCGCAATAATAAAGTGAATGATTATATCAACAAGACTTGCCGTTACATCATTAACTACTGTATTGAAAATCAAATTGGCAAACTTGTCATTGGCTATGCGGAAACATTACAACGCAATATGAATCTAGGAAAAAAGACAAATCAAAACTTTGTCAATATTCCTCTCGGTAACATAAAAGAAAAACTAGAATATCTTTGTGAATTTTACGGCATTGAATTCTTGAAACAGGAAGAATCCTATACGTCTCGAGTGTCTTATGCTCTAGCGGCGAAGTGGACACGCCTCAAAGAATAAGGATTGCTTGAAGCAGTCAAACTTCTTTGGAAGCCCCCACTTCAAATTTTCGCTAGAAAATTAAGTGGGGGTAGTTCACTCCTGGTCAGGAAACACAAGAAGAAAAAGGTGCTCCATTCGTTCGGAGCACCCTTTTCCACATGCAGGACGGTCTTTCCCTAGTGATCGTTGGGAGAAAATCGCTATTACCTTCATCCGTTGAACCGCCATACGGACGAAGCGTTACGGCAAAAAGATTTTCCCCGGATTGAGAATGCCGTTCGGGTCAAACAGCTGTTTCAACCGTTTCATCCAAACGACGGCGTCGCCTTTTTCCTCGCGCAAAAACGTCCGTTTGCCAATGCCGATGCCGTGCTCTCCCGTGCATGTGCCGCCGCGCGATAAGGCATAGCGGACGATATGGGCGTGCACGCGTTCGATCCGCGCCATCTCCTCGGCGTCATTCGGATCAAAGGCAAGCACGGTATGGTAGTTGCCATCGCCGACATGACCGAAAATGGCGGCGGTCATGTTCTGCTCATCAACAAGCCGACGCGTATCGGCGATGGCGCCGGGCAGTTCGGACAGCGGCACGCACACGTCGGTGGAGAGCATCGCCTTGCCTGGATAGGCGGCTTGAATGGCAAACGCCGCATGGTGGCGCGCTTCCCACAGCTTCGCGCGGGCGAGCGAGTCGGTTTCAACCGTAAATGAAACCGCCCCCTCCCCTTCGCACAATTCGTTGACAAGCTTTGTTCCGTCCTCGACGCTTGACGGGCTGCCGCTCAGTTCAATAAACAGCGTCGGTTTCACCGGGTAATCGGTTTTTTTGTACGCATTGACCGCCGCGATCGTCGCCTCGTCAACGAGCTCGATTTTCCCCGGACCGACGCCCGCTTTCAGCACGGCAAACGCCGCTTGCGCTGCCGCCTCAAGCGACGGAAAGCACACTTTGATGGCCGTTGTCGCCTCCGGAATGCCATGCAGGCGGACAATAAGACGGGTGAACACGCCAAGCGTCCCTTCCGATCCGACGAACAAGCCGGTCAAGTCATAGCCGGCCGACGATTTCACCGCCAAACTTCCCGTCTGAATGACTGAACCGTCCGCGAGCACCACCTCTAATCCGAGCACTTGATCGCGCATGACGCCGTATTTCACGCAGTTCGTGCCGCTCGCGTTCGTCGCCGCCATGCCGCCGATCGTCGCGTCCGCACCCGGATCGACCGGGAAAAACAACCCATATCGCTTCAGCGCCTCATTCAGTTGCAACCGCGTCACTCCCGGCTCGACGATGGCGAGAAAATCGTCCGGGCGAATGTCGATGATGTTGTTCATCAACGTCAAATCCAAACTGATGCCGCCCGCAACTGGAATGACATGCCCTTCCAAGCTCGTGCCGGCGCCAAACGGCGTGACCGGAATGCGATGCTCGTTGGCAAACGCCATCACCCGGCTCACTTCCTCCGCTGTTTTCGGAAACACGACGACATCTGGCGCATGCGGCGCATGGTAGGCGATGCCTTTGCTGTGGTGTTCGAGCACCGTTTCATTGATGCTCACCCGCTCGCGGTCGCCGATCAATTCAAGCAGTGATTCGTATACGTTCATCGTTCTCCTCCTCACCCGATCGGATCAAGCGGCGCCACCCATCGATGCGCCGCCTTTTCTCTTGACGCACTCTGATGGTGGATCGATCGACCCGGATGGCATGGTTCGTTTAGTAACGGAGCAACGTTTCAATTCCTTCCGCAATCCGCTCGGCGTTCGGCAGCCAATCATCCTCCACCGACGGCACCGGATACGGCGTGTCGTAGCCGGCGATACGCACGATTGGAGCTGATAGAGAAAACAGCGCCCGCTCGCTGATCAAGGCCGCCACTTCGGCGCCAAACCCGCCCGTTTTCACTGCTTCATGGACGATCATCACCCGTCCCGTTTTTTCGACCGAGGCGAGGATGGCATCGATATCGAGCGGCTGAAGGCAGCGAAGGTCGATGACTTCCGCGCTGACCCCTTTCGCTTCCATCTCGGCGGCGACTTTGGCGGCAAGCGGCACGGTCGCCCCCCAAGCAATGATCGTCACATCGTCTCCTTCTTTCACAACCCGTGCTTGGCCGAGCGGAATCGTGTACGGCTCTTCGGGCACTTCCATGCGAAACGCCCGATACAGCTTCATCGGCTCCAGAAACAGAACCGGGTCTTCATCGCGAATGGCGGAAATGAGCAGCCCTTTCGCATCGTACGGATTGGACGGCATGACGACTTTTAAGCCCGGCGAATGGGTAAACAGCGCCTCCAACGCATCGGAGTGCAATTCCGGCGTCCGCACCCCGCCGCCGTACGGGCTGCGCACGACGATCGGGCACGAAAACCGTCCGGCCGAGCGGAAGCGGATGCGCGCCGCCTGGGCCGCCAGCTGGTCCATCGCCTGGTACACAAACCCGAGAAACTGAATTTCGGCAATCGGGCGCATGCCGTTGATCGCCAATCCAATAGACGTGCCGATAATGCCCGATTCCGCAAGCGGCGTATCAAACACGCGCCCCTCGCCAAACTGCGCAAGCAGCCCGTCCGTCGCCCGGAAGACGCCGCCGTTTTCGCCGACATCTTCGCCCAGCACGATGATGCGCGGATCGCGCTCCATCTCTTGGCGCATCGCTTCATTGATCGCTTCAATCATCGTCAATTCCGCCATTTATCTCACCCCGCTCCGTTGTTTGCGCCGCATCACTTCGTCTTTTTGCTCGGCCAGCAATTTGGGCGCCTCGCTGTACACACAATCGAATGCATCGACAATCAAACCGGACTTGCTGGCGATGGCCGCCTCGTACGCCGCGGTCACTTCATCATTCACTTGGGCGACAAGCGCGTCTTCCTGCGCTTCCGTCCATAATCCGCGCCGTTCCAAAAGCAGGCGCAGACGGCGGAGCGGATCTTTCGCCCGCCATGTCTCGACTTCTTCCGGCCGGCGGTATTTCGTCGGGTCATCCGCCGTCGTGTGCGGCCCGAGCCGATAGGTGAGCGCCTCGATCAACATCGGCCCCTCGCCGCGGCGAGCGGCTTCGACGGCCTGCTTCATCGTTTCGTACACCGCCAGCACGTCATTGCCGTCAACGAGCACCCCTTTCATCCCGTATGCAAGCGCCTTTTGCGCGATCGTCCGGCTGGCCGTCTGCTTCCGGTACGGGACGCTGATGGCGTATTGGTTGTTTTGGCAGAAAAAGATGACCGGCACGTTGTACACCGCGGCAAAATTCATCGCTTCATGAAAATCGCCCTCTGACGTCGCCCCGTCGCCGAAATACGCCACCGATACGTGCGGTTCGCCCTTCAATTTCGACGCCCACGCGCAGCCGACCGCATGAAGCGTCTGAGCAGCGATGATGATTTGCGTCGGAAAAATATTCACCCCATCCGGCATCCGTTTTCCCGACAGGCGGCCCTGCACGTAATGGAAAAACTGTTCAAGCGGCATGCCATGCATCAAGCATACCGCCACTTCGCGGTAGCTCGGGAAAATCCAATCGTCTTTATGAAGCGCAAGGGCGCTGCCGATTTGCGCCGCCTCTTGGCCGCTGAACGGGGCGTAGGTCCCGATCCGCCCCTGCCGCTGCATGCGCAACAGCCGCTCATCAATGACGCGCGCCCGCCGCATTTCCCGATAGGCGCGAAGCAGCCATTCATCGGAAAACGCCGCCAGCTGCCTCTCGTCGCCGTTTCCGTTTTCGTCCAAAATTTGCACGACCTCGACCGACAATTGGTCCGGATCAAACATGGGCTTCCCTCCCATTTGTATTTTCATCCTATTTCGCGCAGGAGACTCCCACTTCAACGACCAAAGGGAGTAAGTGGGAGAGGAATGCGCGTTCCCCTTTTCTTTTGTGTATGATATAATAAAGGCGTGGAGAAAACCGTTTAATAAAGGCACTCCAATAACTGCTACTCGATGTATGGAGTTGGTTACAGGAAACGTTGTAACCGTAAAACATCGAGCGTAGATCCGTCTGTTGTGTGTGGAAGCCAAGTACTGCCAACAGACACACCGAGAGAATCGGTAACGATGCAGGCATGACCTGCGTCGTTGGGTAGTTGTCAACCTGCCCTGATGCAACCCCAAGTCAAGGAAGGAGGACGAAGTCCGCTTGTACTTCTGGGGAGTTGCAAGCCCCCACTTCAAGCGTTAGCTAAGTGGGGGTAGTTGACAGGCGGCTCGTTCCTTTTCCCATCTCGCCCTTTTCCAACATGGGGCAAAGGCCCGCCCTTCACCGCGCATCCAAAAGCAGCACTTCCGGATGTTCCAAATAGTAGGCCACCGTCCGCATAAACCGCCCGGCCGGCTCGCCGTCAATGACGCGGTGGTCAAAGGTGAGCGACATTCCCATCATATCGCGGATGACAATTTCGTCGCCGACGACAACCGGGCGCCGTTTGATCGCATGCGCTCCGAAAATCGCCACTTCCGGATAGTTGATGATCGGCGTCGCAAACCACCCTCCGCCCGCGCCGGTGCTCGTGATCGTAAACGTGCTTCCTTGCAGCTCGTCAAGGCGAAGCGCCTGGCGGTGCGCTTTTTCCGACAGCTCGGCGATCTCAACGGCGAGCTCGCGGATCGATTTTTGATCGGCGTCGCGGATGACAGGGACGACAAGCCCCGCTTTCGTCGCCGTCGCGATGCCGATGTGATAGCGCTTTTTCAAGACGATTTCATTCGTCTCTTCATCGAGCGAAGCGTTAAACATCGGATATTGCTTCAGCGCCCTTGTCACCGCTTTAATAATAAACGGCAAATACGTCAGCTTGATCTGCTCCTTGGCCAGCTCGCTGGCCAGGTTTTTGCGGATCTCGACGAGCTTCGTCACGTCCACCTCGTCCATCCCGGTCACATGCGGCGCCGTGTACGCCGATTTCACCATTTTTTCGGCGATTTTTTTGCGCAAGCCGCGAAGCGGGATGCGCTCTTCTTCTGGAACCACAAGCTCCGTGCTGGCGATGGACGTCCATGCGGCTTTGTCCGCCTTTTGCTCTATCGCCGTGCCCCCAACTGGCAAAACCGCGGCCCCGCTCCTTTCACGTAGCTCTGCCACCGCCACGACTGCTTCCCGCTCGCGGACATATCGCTCCAAGTCGGCGAGCGTCACCCGGCCGCCTTCGCCCGTTCCTTCCACTTCGTCGATCGGAACGCCCAACTCCCGCGCCCGCTTGCGCACCGAGGGCGCGGCAATCGCCCGCTTGCGCACCACCGTTGGGCGCGGGGCTTCTATATGAACAGCAGACGCAGGCTCCTGAGCCAAATGGTCAGTCGGCGCCGCTTCGGCCGCCACCGCCGCCTCGGTTTCCACGACAATCAACGGCTCTCCAACCTTCACCGTCGCCCCTTCCGGCCCGGCAAGCGCCACCACTTTGCCAGCGACCGGCGTCGTCATTTCCACCATCGCCTTATCCGTTTGAATTTCAGCGATCGGCTGATCGGCCTTGACCACATCCCCTTCGCGAATGAGCCAGCGGATGATTTCCGCTTCATGCAGCCCTTCGCCAATATCAGGCAGCTTAAATTCATAGATCATGGCGATATCCCCTTCCCCTTCTTCTCGTGTTGCGATTGGAAACAAACACAATGGTGCAGCATCCATGGTGCGGCGATCATGAGGAAACATAGAAGTTAAGCGCTTACAAAAAACGTGGTGACCATTCGTTTTTTCTACCAAAATATCAAATGAATATTTTAAATTTTCCAACCTACAAGATTTATGATAGTCTATAGATTGTCAAACTGTCAATATAAGGAGAGCAGACATTTTTCGCCCGCTTCGACAAGCATCGACAACCCCTTCTATTATCGCAAAATAACAATTCTTGGTTCGATTTGACCGAAACACCGAGAACGGGCTCAACCGCTGCTGATTTCAGTGATGGGTAGGCAGTTTTCCGAAAAACATGGAAGGACGTGAAACATGGCTGTCTCGTACCAATGAGCGGAAATGGTTCAAAAAAAGTTAATTGTACGAGGTTTCTCTAAGAAGAATGAATAAGTTCAATGGTATTTTGCAATACATCACTCGTCTTATAAGAGGAGGAAGCAATATGCGTCTTGCCACGATTCACCATATCGCTTTGATTTGCTCGGACTATGAACGATCAAAACGATTTTATACAGAAATTCTCGGATTTCGCCCCATCCGGGAGCAATACCGCGCTGAGCGCCGTTCGTACAAACTCGATTTGGAGGCTGATGGCGGCATTCAGCTTGAGCTATTTTCCTTTGAAAACCCGCCGAAGCGCCCAAGCTACCCGGAAGCGTGCGGACTGCGCCATCTTGCTTTGGCGGTGGACAACCTCGATGAAGCCATTGCCTACTTGCGCCAACACGGCATCGATCCCGAACCCGTCCGCGTTGATGAAGCGACCGGCAAACGATTCACCTTCTTCCAAGACCCAGATGAACTGCCGATCGAGCTGTATGAAAACTAAAGAGAAAAGCACGCTTGCTCCATGACGATGACAAAACGAAGCCTCTCCGTTGATTTGTGGTACAATGGGGTCGATACAAATGAAGGAGGCCAAACAACATGATTCGATTCGCAACCATCGGCACAAACTGGATCACCGAAGCATTTCTTGACGCCGCGCGCCTCGTCGATTCCTTCGAACTCGCCGCCGTCTACTCGCGAACCGAGGAGACCGCAAAGCAGTTTGCCGACAAAGTCGGGGCGCCGCGGACGTTCACGGACTTGCAAAAGCTGGCCGAAAGCGACGGCATTGATGCCGTCTATATCGCCAGCCCGAACGCACTTCATGCCGAGCAGGCGATTTTGCTCATGAATCACGGCAAGCACGTCTTATGCGAAAAACCGCTCGCCTCCAATGCGAGAGAAGTCAAAGCGATGATCGAAGCGGCGGAGCGAAACGGCGTCGTATTGATGGAAGCGATGAAAGCGACGCTGCTTCCCACATTCCGGTCCATCCGCGAGCACTTGCCGAAACTCGGCCGCATCCGCCGCTACGTGGCGAACTATTGCCAATACTCATCGCGCTATGACGCCTATAAGCAAGGAACGGTGCTCAACGCCTTCAACCCAGCTTTCTCCAACGGGGCGTTGATGGACCTTGGCGTCTATTGCCTGTACCCGATGGTCGTTTTGTTCGGCCAGCCCCGTGGCGTGAAGGCGCAAAGCGTGAAGCTCGAATCCGGCGTTGATGGCGAGGGTTCGATCGTGCTCGATTACGGCGACATGGACGCGGTCGTCTTTTATTCGAAAATCACGAACTCGCACTTGCCTTCGGAGATTCAAGGGGAAGACGGAAACATGATCATCGACGCCATCCACACACCAACCAAAGCGGAAATCCGCTACCGCGACGGGCGCGTCGAGGACATCACCGCGCCGCAGGACAAGCCGCCGATGTATTATGAAGCACAAGAGTTTATCCGTTTGATCGAAAACGGAGAACGCGAATCGGCCGTCAACTCGCACCGCCATTCGCTTTGGACGATGGAAATCATGGACGAAGCGCGAAAACAAACCGGCATCGTGTTCCCGGCCGACGAGCGATAATAAAAAGGTTCCAACCTAGTCTTCCTGGGGCTCGGTTGGAACTCTTTTTCTTTCTGTCTCATTGGATTTCCTTGGCCGCCGATAAGCCATGGCTGTTACCTTCTGCTAAAATACGGGCCAAGCCATCCGCTTTCATGCGTCATGACAAACGTCCAGTTGAACTCGCTGTCCACCACATATAGATCGATTTTGTCGTTTTCCGCTGCCAGATCGGCGGCTTTCAAGCCGGACGCATCCTCCACGGTGAACGCATCGTCGCCATGTTGAAAGAAAAGATAGCAGCACGTTTTCTCTTCCTCATCAAACGCCATTTCCGCTTCTTCTCCTGTGAAACAGCCTCTCATCCCATAGCTGAACACATGCCATAAGTAGCCGTTGACTCCATTCCGATTATGAAGGTGGATGTGTTGTTTTTCTTCCGCAGTCAAATGGCCGGCAAACACCTTTTCCCACTGTTGTCGCCATTGCGCTCCGAAACCGGACTGTTTGCGGATTTTGATGTTTCGGCGAGCTAACTGATGAAATAACTCCATTCGGTTTCTCCTCCAGTGACCTAATGTGGCACCGCCTTCATCGATGTGCTCATTTCGTCTGTCAAAACGTTCAGTGGATTGACAAGATGGCTTCTCACCATCTTTTTCGCGCCGAGCGGTTTTCGTCCGCCCAGCCACTTCCCCGTTTCCGGCCGCACTTCGACGAGCAGCTGCTGCGCACCCTATGCAAGACCGTTTCCCCGCTCTTTGCGCCTGCCTTGCTGCACCGCCCCTATTCCCCCGTCTCGGCAAACCGGCAAATGCGCTCGCCAATTTCATCGCGGACGCGGCGGAACACCGCGAGCTTCTCCTCTTCCGTCCCTTCCGCTTTCGCTGGATCGTCAAAGCCCCAATGGACACGCTTCACGTGCGGCGGGGTGACCGGGCAATGGTCAGCTGCATGGCCGCACAGCGTCACGACCAAATCAGCGCGGTTGAGGAGATCCGGGTCGATGACGTCAGACGTTTGGTTCGAAATGTCGATGCCGACTTCCTTCATCACTTTCACCGCATTCGGATTGAGGCCATGCGCTTCAATCCCGGCGCTGTACACCTCCCATTCCTCACCAAGAAGTTGTTTCGCCCAGCCTTCTGCCATTTGACTGCGGCACGAGTTTCCGGTGCACAAGAAATAAATGACTTTTTTCTTCATCGCTGGTTCTCACCTTTACGTTGATGTTGGATTGCCCGAAGAAAAATACTTTCGCTGAAACGCCAATGCTACGTTGACAAGCGCCAGCATCACCGGCACTTCAATGAGCGGACCGATAACTGCCGCAAACGCCGCGCCCGAATGAATGCCAAACACCCCCACGGCGACGGCAATGGCCAGCTCAAAGTTGTTGCTTCCTGCCGTAAACGCGAGCGTCGTCGATACCGGGTAGCCGGCTCCCAATTTTTTCGCCAAAAAGAAGGAGACAAAAAACATGATGACAAAATAAAGCAGCAATGGAATCGCAATGCGCACAACATCGAGCGGCAAGCTGACGATCATATCGCCTTTGAGCGAAAACATCACCACGATCGTAAACAAAAGCGCAACAAGCGTCAGCGGGCTGATTTTCGGCACAAACACTGTTTCATACCATTGCCGCCCTTTCGCTTTCACAAGCACAAACCTTGTCGCCATGCCAGCGAGAAACGGGATGCCTAAGTAAATAAACACCGATTTCGCCACTTCCGCCATCGTGATCTCGACAACGGCTCCCTCAAGCCCAATCCATCCAGGAATGACCGTCACAAACACGTACGCATACAACGAGAAAAACAGCACTTGAAACAGTGAATTGAAGGCGACAAGTCCTGCTGCGTACTCGGTGTCACCGCGCGCCAAGTCATTCCAGACGATGACCATGGCGATGCAACGGGCAAGCCCGATTAAAATCAAGCCGATCATATACTCCGGCTTGTCAGGCAAAAAGACAATCGCCAAGATGAACATCAGCAGCGGGCCGATCACCCAGTTTTGCACGAGGGACAAGACGAGCACCTTCACATCTTTGAACACGCGCCCCATTTCCTCGTAGCGCACTTTCGCCAGCGGCGGATACATCATCAAAATCAAGCCAATCGCAATCGGAATCGAGGTCGTACCGACTTGCAGACGGTTCAAGCCATCCACCAGCCCAGGAGCCCAAATCCCGACTCCGATCCCGACCGCCATCGCGAGAA
Organism: Geobacillus uzenensis; assembly: GCF_002217665.1. NCBI lineage: Bacteria > Bacillati > Bacillota > Bacilli > Caryophanales > Anoxybacillaceae > Geobacillus > Geobacillus uzenensis. Next base: position 18,989 of record NZ_NEWL01000008.1, on the reverse strand, counting down.
AAATCCATACCGTTAAAAAGCGGTCTAAAAACGACAACCGCTTCGGTTCACAACAATCCACCATCATTCACCTCGTCATTTAACATCAGCACCCGCAGCGGGCTGCAGGATTCGCTGTCTCGATTTTGCGAATGTTTTCCTCTTGATCCGGAACGTACGACAACACCGCTTGCAGCAGGGAGTAGTATTCGCTTTGCGGCCGGAGCGAATAATACACCCATTGCCCTCTCCGCTCCTCTTGGATCAGCCCGGCATCTTTTAACTTACGCAAATGCTGGCTGATCGCCGGCTGGCTTGACGAAAACACCTCAAGCAGCTCGCACACACAGCACTCCCGCTGATTCAAAATCGCCAAAATCGTCAGCCGCGTCGGATCGCCGAGCAGCTTCAACACCCGAGCGGCTGCTCCTATCTCCATTGCGAGTTGCGGCATATCACCCCTCCGTTCATCATCATATCATGATTTGCTTATATAAAAACGAACATCCATCATGAAACGGCCACGCCAACCAATGAAATGGTTTCCGTCAATCATTATATAATTAAGTACTTATATAAGTCAACCATGATGTATCGACAAAAGCAAGAAAAGCGGGCGTGCCGCATGTTTCCGCCGCACGCCCGCCAATGTCACTCCATCCGCTTTTTCGCCGCTGACAAAAGGTCGATCGCCTTCGTCCCGACCCCGACAAACGTCTCGAGAATCGCCTGCGCCCCGGCGATCGAAAAGATAAAAATCAACGGCATGGCGATCTTTGGGATGAATAAATACCCAAGCGCGAGAAAAACCGCGCTCCACACTCCCGCACACCAGTAACAGTTCAACAAATAGCCGAATTTCGATTTCGGCACTTTCTTGATTTCCGTACTCCCGTCTTCGTGTTGGATTGTCTCTTTTTTCATAAACGGATTGCGAATAAACTCCGTGATCTTATCAAAGACGATCAAGTGGGTGAACCGATAGCTGGCCAAAATGATCATGATGTACGTCATCCAGTCGAGTTCACGAAGCATGGCGAGTCCCTTTCTTTTGCGAGCTTTTCCTTTAGTATGAACCAAGAAGCGCTTCGTTATGAACCTATATATAGATGCAACGAAGAAGTCTAACACATCCTTGACGGAAAAGCGGTTTGTCCATTTTCGACTGTCGAAGGCAAGCCACAGGCTTGCCTCCGTCACACCAAGGCGTGACGGAAGACCGAACAACCGCCTGTTTCACAGACCTATATATGGGTCTGGAAGCGGCGTTGTTCGGTCGCCCAACAGTCGATCAAATACTCGGTAAAAGCTGCAAATGGTAAAGCTTCAAATTGCATCTATATAGCACCATGGGTTCTAAAAATAAAAAATCTTTTTTTTGACCCTGTTAAGGTGCGAAATGTGAAGTATAATATTGACAGGATGCTCATCGAACGATGCATCTATATATATACTCATTGAAAAGTTAACCTTCGTATAAGTGGTGCCCACTCCGGTTATACTGCTCCTAAGGAAAAGTATGGAAAAGGAGCAGAATTCTGCATGAAACGTCTCAAAATCACCAACGATCACGGATGGACACCTCGGACACTTCGCAAACAGGAACGGAAAATCAAAAACACCCTTCTTCGCCAACGGGTGATGGCGGTTCGCCTGGTCATGGAAGGCTATTTGGGCAAAGAGGTGGCCTCCATGGTCAACGTGTGCCGACAAACCGTTTCCCATTATGTGTCGCTGTTCAACGAAGGCGGTCTGGAGCTCTTGCTTCATCGGGATTTCGCCCCCGGGCGGGAGCCGTTTCTCACCGAAGAACAGCAGGAAGAGATCAAACAGCTTGTGTTGACCACCACTCCCGTGGAACTGGGCTGGGACGTCGCTTCGGCGTGGAACACCAAACTCCTGCAATCCTATGTCGAAAAGCACTTCGGTGTTTGCATTTCCCGCGAAGCGTTGCGAAAACTCCTGCACCGCAAAGGGCTGTCGTGGACACGGCCGACCTACACATTGGCGAAAGGTGATCCGGATCGACAAAAGAATTTTGAGAAACAGCTCGACTTCATAAAAAAAACTTAATGGATCCTGATTCGGTCTTGTTGTACCTTGATGAAACACATATCCGCTCTTACCATGTCTTGCGGTCCACATGGTCGGAAGTCGGCCGCCAAAAACAAGTGCCGACGTTCGGCCATCATGCCCACGTATCGCTGTTTGGCGCGGTCAACATCCACGATGGCGAAACGGTGCTTCATCAAACGACCGCTGCCAATGCCGCGACGTTCTTGGATTTCTTGAGAATGCTCAAAGAGCGCTATTTAGACCGTCTCATGGTCTTGGTGTTGGATAACGCCCGCATTCACCATGCCAAAATGGTCAAGGAGTTTTTGCGGGAAGAAGGGCAGTGTTTTCACTTTATTTACCTTCCTCCCTATTCGCCACAGCTGAACCCGATCGAACGCTTATGGAAATGGCTGAAAGATACGGTGATTGCCAATGTATTTCACAAGGATCGCAACGATATCATTCAAGCCATTACTCGGTTTGTCAACTACATCCACGAACGTCCGGAGGAAGTGCTGCAGCGCTTAGGGTGTGCAGGATGACTGAGAAGTTAACTCTTCATGTTGCATGTATATAGTTTGTGGTGTATTATGGATATTGTACCATTAACTTATAATTAATCTATATACAGGAAAGGAGAAGGATTTTTTTGAGGGCAGCAATTTATTATTCGTTATTTTTGATTCTAATGTTAGTTTTGACTGGATGCGGGAACAAGGAAGAAACAACAAAGACAAATGTAACACAAGCAACAGAAGAAAAGAGTGAAAGTGGTAAAAACGAAGAAAATGAGGATAGTAGTCAAGAAAAACCAGAAGAAAAGGAAGAAGGCTTTAAAATTCTTGAAACTGTACAGTTGTTTGGAGGGGGAACATTTAATATCGATAATCAAATTGAAGATGTACGTGACTATTATATAAGTGAAAAGGAAGATACGGTTTTTCTTTCTTTCGAGGATGTAAACCATTCTCACGTAGTAAATGGAACTAAAGATGGTTGGAAAAGCATATCAGTGGAAATAGAGGATACTCATCGTAGGAAGCTTAGAGGAGCATCAATTTTTAATCTAAACGAAGATGATGCGTTTGAATACGGTGAATGGAATAAAACTGATCTTAAATTCTATGAAATGTATGATAAGGTAGTTCCTGCTGATTCGCGTATTTATGACTTTGCAACCACTTCGGAAGGAGAAGCAATTATTGTCAACACAGGTGAGCAGGAATATTCAATATATACAGAACAATACTTACGTGGGTTCGGTGGGAATGATTCAGAAGAATCCGTCTTAAAATTCACGGATGTAAAAGATTTTTATGAGGCTGATGATGGTTTCGAATATGAACAATCGATTTATGTAGATATGGAAAAGAAAAGGTTATTTTTCGTTTATGGTAGTTCTATATATGTTATGGATTTGAGTACTGGTAAACCGTTATTTGAAGACGGAAAGCCAAAAAATATAACTACTGATGGGTATCAAGTCAAGATTATCGGAGATGGTTCTGGAAACCTTTATGTAGTTGGATATGGTGATTCTGTAAATATATCAGTTTACAATAGCGATTTAGATTTAGTTATGGGACCTTTTGAGGTACCAGTTACGGACCCAGAGGATGTTGCTGTGACTGTAACTGATGATGAGATACACATTTGGGATGTGCATACATATGAACTTGAACCGGCTTTGGAATTAGTTAGACTTTCTAAACCTTCCTTACAATAGGCCGTTATGTCTTTTTTGTTAGTGAATAGATGCCGTAGTGAATCAGATAAAACATAGGGTGTCCTCAAATTGTAGGGCACCCCTTTAAATTTGTTATTATAGCGTTATTTGCTTTCTTGATTCGCTAACCATTCAATAAAACTCACATTTCGCACCCTTCCGACGAAAATCGGGAGGATTTTTTTGCATCGATGTGGAATGAATCCTTGACACACAAGGAATGCAAAGGAGTTTGTCCACCATGGATGTTCAAATTTGTGAGATTTATCTCACATTTCGCACCCTTCCGACGAAAATCGGGAGGATTTTTTTGCATCGATGTGGAATGAATCCTTGACACACAAGGAATGCAAAGGAGTTTGTCCACCATGGATGTTCAAATTTGTGAGATTTATGACAGTTCCTATTTGAATATAATAAGTGCCCTTTTCCAAGATCTTGACCTTCCCCAGCTCATCGATCGGCTGGTTCCGGTGGATCCCCAATGCCAAACCCGAACCAGCGATGCGGTCAAGCTGATCCTTCTGGATATCTTGAGCGGACGACAAGCACTCGTCCATTTGGAGCGATGGGCGCATGAGATCGATTTGTCGAAGCTGATCCGGCCGGGGCTGAAGCCTTCTTGGTTCAATGATGATGCGTTGGCTCGTCATCTCGACCGCCTGTATGAGGCGGATATTCACAAGGTGATCAGCACTTGCTTGATTCACATTTATCGGAAAGAAGGCCTTCCTCTCCAGGCCTTCCACGCCGATACGACGGACAAGACCGTTTACGGCGCGTATGAATCGGTCTCGTCAGAGGCCCTGCGGATCACGCATGGCTACAACCGGCATCATCGCTGGCAAAAACAGATCGGTTTCGGGCTGATCGGCAACGAGGATGGCATCCCGTTTTACGGCGATGTGCACGACGGCAACCTGCCGGACAAAACGTGGAATCCGGAGGTGCTGTCCCGTGTCCACGAACAGCTCAAACAAGCCAAGATTGAAGACGAATGGATTTACGTGGCCGATTCCGCCGCCATGACGAAAGACACTCTGGCGCAGACGAAAGCCGCCAACGCCTTTTTGATCACGAGAGGCCCATCGTCGCTCCGAATCGTCAAAGCTGCTCTGGCGGAAGCGGATGTCCAACCCGATCCAGCGTGGAGCGACGAAAGACACTCTGGCGCAGACGAAAGCCGCCAACGCCTTTTTGATCACGAGAGGCCCATCGTCGCTCCGAATCGTCAAAGCTGCTCTGGCGGAAGCGGATGTCCAACCCGATCCAGCGTGGAGCGACCCCTTTACGCTGGCGGAGAAAAACGGTGCCACGTATCGGGTATGGGAAACGGCCTCGACGTATGAAGGCCATCCGGTTCGGCTGATCGTCGTCGAATCGAGCGCGCTCGACCAGCGAAAAGGAAAGACGCTCGACAAAGAGCGGACCAAAGAAGCGGAGCTTCTTCGCGAGGAACAAGCCCGTTGGGAACGCCACCCCTTCTCTTGTCCTGATCGTCGTCGAATCGAGCGCGCTCGACCAGCGAAAAGGAAAGACGCTCGACAAAGAGCGGACCAAAGAAGCGGAGCTTCTTCGCGAGGAACAAGCCCGTTGGGAACGCCACCCCTTCTCTTGTCGGGAAGACGCCGAACAAGCCTTGGCCTCCCTCAAGGCGTCCCTTCGCCCCCAGTTTCATCGGGTGGAAGCCGCGGTCGAAGAGATCGTGCGCCCGAAAAAACGGCGCGGACGACCGAAAAAAGGGGCGGAACCCGAGATGGAGACGCTGTATTTCGTGCGTCTTGGCATCGAGTTCGACCAAAACGCTTGGGAACAGGCGAGACGGAAAGCGTCCCGGTTTGTCCTCGTTACGACCGTTCCGAAGGAATGGAAGGGTCAACCGATGGAGGCAAAAGAAATCTTGAAGTTGTATAAAGGCCAAATCTCCGTGGAGATGAACTTCTCTTTCTTGAAAGACCCGTTCTTTACGGATGAGATTTACGTCAAAAAACCAGAACGGGTGTCAACCGATGGAGGCAAAAGAAATCTTGAAGTTGTATAAAGGCCAAATCTCCGTGGAGATGAACTTCTCTTTCTTGAAAGACCCGTTCTTTACGGATGAGATTTACGTCAAAAAACCAGAACGGGTGGCGGTATTGGGTTATTTGTTTCTGTTGGCCTTGGCCATTTACCGCGTCTTCCAGCGCCGGGTGCGTCAGTTCATCACCCCGGAACGCCCATTAAAGGGCGCCGGAGGCCGGAAACTGACCCGACCCACCGGGCAGGCGATTTTTCAGTTGTTTGAGTATGTGAAAGTCGTCCTCCTCAAGCTGCCGGATGGGCACATCCAACGCGCGTTAGGGAAACCGCTCACCCCTGATCAGCGAAGGATCCTGCAGGGATTGGGCATGGATGAGAGCATTTACGTGTAACGTCATACGGAACGACTAGCGATGGTAAAAAAAGGATTGCCATCGCTCGTTGTGTTGGTCGAAATGGTATTCTAAAAAACGAAATAAAAAATCCTTTCTTTCTACCCTGTTAGGGTGCGAAATGTGAGCCCTATCTTACGAAACGGCTCGAGATTCGTCGAGAGGAAGGGTTTGTGGGAACATCAACCATCTCCACTTTTGGTGTTAAGTAGAAAATCAGGAAGAAATTTGATCCGAAAACGGATGCCGCCTCTCGTTTGTCCACAGGTCTTGGATGATCGAGCCCACCCCCCGTCCCTCCAAGGTCTGCATCCACCAAACCGCCCGTTCTGTTCTTGCGTTCCCTACAGGGCCGATGATCCCCCACCTTCTCGCCGCCGCGTGATGCAAGCGAGAGAGATTCCGTAAAAATCGTCGGACATAAAACAAGATGACCTCCTTGGTGGGAAAAACAACCTGTTTGGTCTTCGCTCCTTGCCTTGGCGTTTCGAACCATGCTTTGACCGCTTGCCAAATAACCGATCGTGTATATTGAACATACGGGAGGAGGAAAGAAGGCAGCACACTCACGGTTTTGCGACACTCTTGACAGCGATATCGTGCGATCCAAAGGTGATACTCCCCCTCTGCCGTCAACGCATAGCGTTGGTAGTATCCGTGACGATGCAAGGGGCGGCGGGATGGACAGTGGGGGCATTGGTTCACGTCGGGAAAATCGTTCCCTTTCCCACGATCCGTATACGTTTGAATGTCAATGCCAAAGTCGTGAAACTGGATCACACTTCCTCCCCCTCATTGAAACGAATGGAAATCTTTGTCCGAAACAATTCACAAAAAATTTAGCACATTCCTTCAGAAAAGGGGAGAGGGCTTTCTGAAAGAATGTGCAAAAAAATGGGTGTTTTGTGCTGAAATAAAATGATAATTTACAATCAAGCTAAGGGCGTTGATTGTTTGCCAACTTGGTGTAAGTTCTTCCCTATTAATTCAATGTTTTAACAAACAGAACGAGCTCTTTGGCATTCTCCCATCAATGCATAAGCTACTAGCATAGCATTCTCGTAAAAACGTTCTTTATGGCAAAGAGCAGAGTTTCTAACAAGACGATTCTTAAGCCCACCACATTTCCGTTAATGTTTCTTTGAAAAGAATTTCTTTTAATAAGCTTACTGCTTTACTTAATCCTTCATCAATGGACGCAAGCATGTCTTCGTGTTCGATGGAAAGAACATAATCATATCCTACTGCACGTAGAGCACTAACAATATCTTTCCAAACTTTTTCATCATGACCATAGCCTACTGATCTGAATGTCCAGGCACGATCTAAAATGTTACTGTAATGTTTTGTATCTAATACACCATTCACACGAATATTCGCTTTATCCAAATACGTATCTTTCGCATGGAAATGGAAGATGGCATTTTCACGCCCCAGTTTTTTAATGGCTTCTACCGGATCAATGCCCTGCCATACTAAATGACTCGGATCAAAGTTGGCACCAATACTAGGTCCTACATGTTCCCTTAATTTTAATAAAGTCTCCGGATTATATACGACAAACCCCGGATGCATTTCAAATGCAATTTGATTAACTCCATGTAATTCCGCAAACTTCGCCTCTTCTTTCCAATACGGGATCACCACTTCATTCCATTGCCAGTCTAATACTTCTAAATATTCAGGAGGCCAAGAACATGTCACCCAATTCGGATATTTTGCATTTGGATGATCTCCAGGACATCCGGAGAAACCGTTAACAACAGATACGCCTAAACGTTCAGCCAACAGCACTGTTTTTCTCCATACTTCATGAGATTCAGCGGCAAACTTTTTGTTAGGATGAAGCGGATTTCCATGACAGCTTAGTGCACTAATTGTTAATCCTCTGCTTTCTATTGCACGCTGGAACTCCTTGATTTTTTCCGGATTTTCAAGCAGCTCATCCGGGTTACAATGACTGTTCCCCGGATAATTGCCAGTACCTAACTCGATGGCTTCAATGCCCATTTCACATATCTTATCAAGCATCTCTTCAAAAGCTAAATTTTGATAAAGTACTGTAAAAACACCTAATTTCATTGAAATACCTCCTGCCCTGTTTGTACTTTCACCCATCTTTTCTCCTCATTGCTTTTTAAAATTGCTTCAATCAACTGCATAATGTGGTGACCATCCTCAATCGTGGCAAACGATGTTGAGGATGGGTTCGGAGATGTTTTTACTGCTTGGTAAAAATCAATGAATAGATTTTTTAAGCCGTCTGGCCATCCTTCTTGATGTCCGCCAGGGTAGTGTGCGAGCGAAGCAGGGAAAGCTGATAATAATGAAGGATCACGTACAAGCTCTATATTCGCCTCATCACGTCTGCCAATCCACAATTTATTCGGTTCCTCTTGATTCCAATAAAGAGTACCTGATTTTGCAGCAATTTCAAACGTGAGACAATTTTTCCTGCCGGCGTTCACCTGTGATACGACAAATACACCATGAGTACCGTCTTCAAAATGAACCATCACACTTCCGCAGTCTTCACTGTCAACCTGTATTTCCTCAAACGCTTCCTGGCCTTTGCTTTTAAATGTTTCGACTTCTCCAATCGGTCGTTTTCGTATTGGATGTACAGTCTTTAAATCAGCAAATACTTCTACAATTTTCTTATTAAGAACATATTGAACGGTATCACACCAATGTGAGCCGATGTCAGCAATGGCACGGGACTTACCGTTTCTTTTCGTATCTAAACGCCAGTTGTAATCTGTATCATACAGAAGCCAGTCTTGAAGGTAAGTTCCATGAACAAAATGAACAGGTCCATATTCCCCTTTTTGAATGAGCTCCTTTGCTTGAGCGACCAGCGGATAATGCCGATAGTTAAAACATACTCCGGCTACTACATTTTTTGATTTAGCCAACTCCACTAATTCGCGTGACTCTTCACTCGTCATTGCCAGCGGTTTTTCCGATAGTAAATGCTTACCGGATTCTAACACTTTTTTATTGATATGATAGTGTAGATAGTTCGGAGTGCAGTTGTGAATCACATCAATTTCCGGATCACGAATTAAATCATCTACACTTCCATAAAATTTTGGAATCGCAAACTGCTCTGCTGTTTTTTTTGCCTTCTCTAACGTACTGGCACTGATCGCTGCCACTTCAATACCATTCAATCGTCTTAAAGCTTCTATATGCGATTTCGCAGAAAATCCCGTTCCAATAATTCCTACTTTGATGATCGACATATGCTTCCTCCTATTTCTTTAATGTTTTTCTTCCGAATGCTACAGCTAAAATAATGATTAATCCTTTCACAATCATTTGTTGACTAACATCAAGCCCCATTATGATTAAACCATTGTTAATCGTACCAATCATTAATGAACCAATGACTGTTCCAATAACTGTACCAACTCCGCCAAATAAACTTGTTCCACCAAGAATAACAGCTGCAATCACAGATAGTTCATCGCCTTCACCAAATGTATATCTCCCTGCGTGCATCCGCCCTGCATATAACATTCCAGCAAATCCAGCCATCAAACCGGATCCTACAAAGACTAAAAATTTAATTTTTGAGGTTTTCACACCTGAAAATTTTGCAGCCATCTCATTTCCGCCGGTTGCTAATGTTTGTCTTCCAAAAGCTGTCTTTTTCAAAATAATATGACCAATAATAGTAATAATGAGAGTCCAAATTAATAAAATAGGAATTGAGCCAATGTCACCCGAGCCAAATAAAAAATTAAACGTTGAATGAACAATTGGAACTGGTGCCGTACCTGTAATCCACATCGCTAATCCCTTTACAATTCCCATCATCCCTAGCGTTACAAGAAAAGAGGGGATTGCCACTTTGGTAATAAGAAGCCCATTGATGATTCCAATCGCCAGCCCCGTTCCTAATCCAGCAGCGATTCCTCCAAATAATCCAAGACCCGCTTGGAGTGCTAATGCAGCTGTTAACGAAGCTAATGCAGTAATTGAGCCGACAGAAAGGTCAATTTCACCCGTGCTGATAACAAAAGTCATCGCTACTCCCATAATCGAGATCATCGCGGTTTGTCGTGCGATATTTAATAAATTGGACGTTGTTAAAAATCCTTCATCATGTAAAGTAATAGAAAAATAGATGATAACACCAACGAACGCAATATATACAATATAATTTCGCCAATCAAATGCTTTTAATCGTTTGGCAGGACTTAAATTATTTTGTACCTTGGATGGCATGTTGGAGCACCTCCTCTGAATCAATCTCTTTTCTTTTCAACTCCTTAACAACTCTACCTTCATGAACTACAATGATTCGATCACTTACTGCGAGAAGCTCAGGAAGTTCTGAAGAAATGACTAATATTGATTTTCCACTATCCGCCAATTCACGAATAATATCAATAATCTCCGTTTTCGCCGCAATATCCACCCCAATAGTTGGTTCATCTAAAATCAAGATATCAGGGTTATTCGCTAACCATTTTGCTAAAACAATTTTTTGCTGGTTCCCTCCAGATAACAATCCAGCTGTTTTAAAAATATCATCCGTCTTAATATTTAGCCTTTCAACAAACTTTTCAGCTATCTTATTTGCCTTTCGCTCATCTAAAAAGACTCCTTTTTTTATTTTGGAAATAATAGGCAAAATAATATTTTCTTTTACACTATGTTGAAGTATGAGTCCTTGCATTCTTCGGTCTTCCGGAATAAGTGCGAGACCTGCAGCAATTGCATCAGTAGGACTTTTAATTGTATGTTTTTTCCCTTTTACAAAAATTTCTCCGCCATCTATTGGATCGATTCCAAAGATGGCGCGGACCATCTCCGATCTCCCGCTCCCCATTAATCCGGCAACACCAAGAATCTCCCCAGGATATAAACGAAAACTAATATCTTTTACTTTTGTTCCAGACGAGAGATTTTTTACTTCTAAAATAGGAGTTCCTTCAATCGAATAAAATCTTTCTTTCCATTCAAATGCTTTATCTAAATCAGCACCTACCATATGCTGAATTACTGTTTCCATAGTGATCTCGTCACAACTTTCAGTAGCAATTTTTTTGCCGTCACGTAAAATCGTAATTCGATCGCAAATTTGAAAGATTTCATCCATACGGTGTGATATATAAATAATGGAAATCCCTTTCTTTTTTAGCTTGTTTATAAAATTAAAAAGAATTTCTGTTTCTTTTTTAGTTAAGGATGAAGTTGGTTCATCCATGATTAAAATTTTTGCATTCTGTGATAAAGCTTTCGCAATTTCAGTCATTTGCCAATAACCTACACCAAGGTTTCCGATAATATCTGTTGGATTGATATCAACTTCCAATTCCTTCAATAATTCTTTTGTTTTTGCAATACATTCTTTATCATTAAGAATTCCAATTGCGTTTTTTGGTTCCCTCGTTAAAAATATATTCTGAGCAACAGTTAACGTCGGAACTAAGCTAAACTCTTGGAAAATCATTGATATATAATTTCTTTCCGCATCTTCCGTATTATTAATAGACACTTTTTTTCCTTCTATAAAAATTTCTCCTTCATCAGCTTGATAAACCCCTGTTAATATTTTCATCAATGTTGATTTTCCAGCACCGTTTCCTCCCATAAGGGCGTGAACTTCTCCTTTTCTTAGTGAGAAGCTTACGGAATCAAGAACCTTAATACCATTAAAAGATTTTGAAATTCCTTCCATAGATAGTAGAGGTTGCTCCATTATGATCACCTTCCTTTAATAGGAGGCTGTCTCATGAGGGTCTGACCTCACACAAGTTTCACAATATATCGTTCATTTATCCAATGTTATGTCTTGTGTTATGAGGTCTGATCCTAGGGATTTTGAGACAGCCTCAAAAACTTCTAATTTACATTCACCAATTTCTCAATCTAAATTTACCCAAACCCCTTTTTCAGCGGACTCTAAAATTGCGTCACAAATGACGGCAATACGATAACCATCATAGAAGTTTGGTGAGACCTCAGTATCTTCGACAATGGATTTTAAGAAATCATAAATTTCAATGATTTTTGTTTCTCCATATCCGATTCCTAATGCCGGAATTGGCCATAATCCCTCACCATATGGGTGTGCAGGTCCTGTATAAACTGTTCTGAATCCTTTACTGTCACTTGGGTCATCAGCAAAACATACTTGCAGTTCATCACGACGCTCATAGTTAAAATATAATGAACCTTTTTCACCATGAATTTCAAATGTTAAGAAGTTATTACGACCCCAAGCATTGCGGGTTGCTTCGATACTACCAATGGCACCGTTTTCAAATTTCAATAAAGTAGAAAATTCATCATCAACATCAACTACACCTTTAGGAGCATCTGATTCACCTTTTACTGTTCCTAATTTATCAACACCACTAGTTTGAATCGGTCTTTCCGGTACCCATGTTTTCGTAATAGCCATAACTTCTGAAATTTCACCTACAAGATAGCGGGCGAAATCAATAACATGTGTTCCAATATCACCTAATGCACCAGAACCGGCTACTTTTTTCTGGAAACGCCATGATAATGGTGAATTAGGATCTGCTGACCAATCTTGCAAATAAGTTCCACGGAAATTAAGGATTTTACCAATTCTTCCCTCTTCAATATATTTTTTAGCAAGAGCAACAGCCGGTGTTCTTCTGTAGTTGAAAGCAACCATATGTTTGACCCCAGCTTCTCTCACTGCATCCCACATCTTCTTTGCTTCTTCGGCATTTCTTGCTAACGGTTTTTCACAAATAATATGCTTTCCAGCTTTCGCAGCTGCAATAGCGATTTCCGCATGCGAATCATTCGGTGTTACGATATCAATAATATCAATACTTGGATCCTCTACGACTTTTCTCCAATCAGAAGTATAGTTCTCATAACCGAAACGTTGGGCAGCTTCTTTTGCTAATTCTTCTGTTACATCTACTATTGTTTTACGATACGGAATTCCAGGAGCAGGCCAGAAGAACATAGGCATCCCCGCATATGAAAGCGAATGCGCTTTCCCCATAAATCCAGCACCGATCATTGCTATGTTAAACTTTTTCATATTTGTAACCTCCCTATTAATCTCAAAAAATTATTTTGCTGCATTTTGAATAGATTCAGGAGCATCTTTATGATAGACAAGCTTCCATGCATCCAGCACATTTTCTTCTGTCACTTTTAATGCTGGAACCGCCACATAAGCTGGAGCCTGTTTCCCAAGCAAAGCATAACCAGCTAAAATCGCCTCTGCGATCCCTTGGTCATACGGTAACTGTGCCCCTAGTCCTTTCACAATACCACCAGAAGCGATTTCTAATGCAACATTTGTCCCTAAATCAATTGTTGTAATAACTAAATCATCACGTCCTGCTGTACGTGCAGCTGCTAATGCACCTTCGGCAGGTACGTCCCAAACTACAAAAATACCATCTAAATCCGGATGTTTCGTTAACATACCAGAAGCTACTTTCTCACCATCATTAGGGGCTGTAATACCACCTCGCGCTACAATTTTAATATCTGGATACTTTTCTTTTATCGTCTTTTCAAACGCCTCTGTTCTCTGTTTGGTTACGAAGAAGTCTGCATCATGGAAAATAACACCAACTTTCCCTTTTCCACCAAGCTTTTCTGCCATAATTTCTGCGGCCACAACACCATTTCCATAGTTATCTGCCGAGACAACACTCACATAATCTTTACCTGCTTCTAATCCTTGTGGAGCATTATCCATAAATACTAACTTCACACCTGCGTCCGCCGCTTTTTTGTATGCGCTAGCGGTAGAAACAGGGTCAACCGGAATACTTACTATAATATCAGGATCCTTTGCCAGTACGGTTTCAATATCTGAAACTTGTTTTTCCGCCTTAAAATTGGCATCGGTCACCGCTACTACCTCAATACCCATTCTTTTAAACGCTGCTTTTAGACCATCAATTTGAGCCGTTGACCAGTCATTACCTGCATAATGCATAACAATTGCCGCTTTATAGTTCCCTTCTTTAATTTTGTTAACTTCCTCTTCAGTTAGTTGTAACGTTTTTGCTGAAACAGCTGTTTCTCCATGCGGACCTTTACTTAAGATTTCTTGATCACCGGAGATATCTGGATTAATTGTAATTGGCCCTGAAGCAGTATTTTCTGCTACCTCTGTAGTTTCTGTATTCCCTGTTTCTGATGACCCATCAGAAGAATTTGAATCACTTTCTTTTTGATTACACCCAGTAAGCACAAGGATACTAATAAAAAGAACCGTTACTAACATCATGAAAATTTTTCTCATATACCCATCCCCTTTTCTTGAAATACTAGCCTATTTTAGAGACCCAAACTCTTTAAAAAGTCCCGGCTAATTTCCGCACCTTTTTTTGGATCTGGATAGCTGTCTAATTCTACAGTAATCCATCCGTCATAATGAAATTCTTCTAATGCTTTCATCATTTCAGCAAAATTTTGATGACCTTTCCCTAATGGTAAAAATTCTCCATTGTCGTAATCTTTAAAATGAACGTATTTAATCCGAGAAGCGTATTTTTTTATAACATCGACCGGATTACCACCTCCCGCCTCTATATGTGCAGTATCAGGACATAGATTAATAGACGTTAATGCCATTAACTTATCTAATTGTTCAGGGGACTCGACTATTGTTCCTAAATGAGGATGATAGCTTGGAATTAAATCATATTTTTCTGCAATCGCTACAACTTTATCAAGGGCACGACCTAAATCTACGTAATCGTTTTCCAAAATGCCATTCGTTCGAATTGCCCCACCCCCAACAACTAGATGTTTTGCACCTAATTCAGAAGCAAAAGCAGCTACTTTTTCAATTTTTAATAATTCTTCCTCTAAAACATCTGGAAAAATAAAATTTCCACCTGAATAAACTGCTATAAAGTCTAAAGAATATTGATCCATTAATGCTTTAAACTCTTCCTTATTATCTATATACTGCATGAGATTTCCATCAAAGATTTCAAACCCTTTATATCCGGATGCAGCAATATCTTTTAATGCTTCCTCTGTTGAGCCATTTGCGAGGTAGTAAAGATCCTTAACGGACGTAACTCCTGCAGGATGACCAACTACGCCTCCCCAAGTATTAGTTTGATAGCCTAACTTCATTTTTCTCCCTCCATTCAATTTTTTTATTATTTAGCAACATAACATCTTCATTTGCAGAATTTCATCACCTCCAATTAATGTAATCGATTATATTTAATGTTTTATTATTATAGTCAAAGTAGAAATCTAAATAAACCTTTTTCATGCATAAACCGGAAATAAAATTTTTTATTTATAAAACATTTTAAATGTAATCCATTACATTTTTTTGAAAGAAGTATCATTTTCACGTGTATTTTTTACAAGTCTCACGAATAACGAGTTGATCCTCTAATATATATTGACTCTTTTCTAATTCATCTTTATTAATGAGCTTTATTAATAACTCCATCGCTTTTTTGCCTATTTCAAACATCGGCTGTGAAATTGTGGTTAGCGCTGGTTCGTAGATCGATGCAAACTGTATATCATCAAATCCAACAACCGAAATATCATCAGGCACACGCAACCCCTTGGATTTGATTGCTTTTATCGCCCCGATAGCCATTTCGTCGTTAGAAGCGAAAACGGCTGTCGGAGGCTGGTCAAGTGCTAAAAATTTCATCATCATGTTATAACCGCTTTCAAAAGAAAAATCGCCCTCTTGCACTAAAAATGATTCTACTGGAATACCATGTTGCGCCATAGCTTGCCGAAATCCTTTTAATCGATCGCGGCTCAATATAACATTTAGAGGTCCGGATATAAAACCAATTCTTCGATGCCCTAAATGGATTAAGTATTCTGTAGCTTTTCTTGCGCTGCTAATATTATCTATGGAAACAGTTGGAATTGTAGATCCTTCCAAGTACTCACACGCAAGAACAACAGGAAATTCACTAGCAATCTCTTCTAATACGTGTGATTCAAGCCTTGCCGTCAGCAGAATCATTCCATCTGCTTTTCTCTGGCGCAATATATTTAAATACCCACTTTCGCGCTCTATATTATTACCAGTGTCCCCAAGAAGGACTTCGTAATCGTTTTCAATTGCCACATGTTCTATTCCTCTCAATACCTTTGAGAAAAACGTGTTCGTAATATCTGGCACTACAACAAGTATTGTTTTTGTTTCTAATTTTCTTAGTTGTCTTGCTAACATGTTCGGCTGATAATTAAGTTTTCGTATTGCTTCCAGTACTTTTTCTGTCGTTTCTTTTTTCACGTTTCCAGAATTGCTTAGAACTCTGGAAACAGTGGCGGTAGAAACGTTGGCTAATTTTGCTACATCGCTAATCCTTACCATTACCTATCTCCATTCTTTATGTTTGTCCTGAAATTATTGTAATCGATTACATTTTCAATTGCAACTATTTTTTTTTATTTTTTTATTTTTTCAATCTGCGTGACCATCATTTTTAACATATTTCGACCTCAAATAATGACATTTAAGGGGCTGCCACCCAAACTTTTGGGATTGAGCCCCTCTTTCATTTTATTAGCAAAACACCAATTACTCATCTTTCAGGAAAAGAGATAGTTTGACAAATCCATTTTTCCATTCTCTATGAATGTATAAATTATCAAGTGATAGAAATTATACTAAGTTTAAATGATATTATTTTAAATTGCCCGGAACAGATTTAGAAAGTCTTCCTGAGTTAGACGCTATGACTGGAGATACAGCTGGACGTAAAATCCGCATATCATTCACCTCCTCCCATTGTTGTGAAATGTTTTTTACACGTTACGCTACTCTCGTCAAGCATTAAAATGTTTTATATCGCCCTAAATCATCACACCACTGTTACTTTATCTTAGATTGTTGGCATAAATTAAGCGCAACACTTGTTTAATTTTCCGTTTTTCATAAGGGCAAGGACGTTTTCCTTTACGTATGCGATACATTGGACAATGATTCCCTTGGCATGCTGGACGAAAAAAACAAGCTTGGCAATGTTCATCTTGTTCTTCTCCTGACGTGACCCATAAAGCTAATTTATCGAAATCAACTTCCATTGTTCCATCAGCATGAAGCCATCCAACATGGTTATATTCCTCATGAAGGAAACAAGTACATTTATACACTTGACCATTGGCGCCAATGACAAACGAATGTGGCTTAGCTGCATAACAAACTGCCCCAGTAGGCATTAACATCGACTCAATGATCGAACTCATATTTAACCCACGATTAATGCCAATTTCCGTAAACTCCCATATTTTTGTTTCTGCTGTACGATGGTCGCATATCAGCAAATCTTCATCGTTCGCTCCACCCCATTTTCCAACAGGGCGACAAAAAATTTGAAAGCGCGAATCTCCCGCAAAATAACCAGCTAACTCTTCTAAAAAACGCGGAATGTGTGAAAGATTGTCTTCATCAAAATTAATGCGAATACCCGTGGTGCTAGTTGAGTGTCAGCGCTCAACCAGCCCTAGTGTGACCAAGGAATAAGCCAACAAGATGCCATCGAGTGCCACTTCAAACCCGGCCATGGAATTCGCTCGAATGTCGGTGATCCGGTATTGGTCTACGAGAATCGATTTGATCATACAGCCATCGCAGCAACACATACGCGATGAACGCCGCAAACAGTTGGTTGTATACCGCATTTTCCGTCGTGCCAAACAAGGTCGGGACATTCAGATATTGCTTCACCCAACGGAAAAAAGACCTCAACAGTTCAACGTTGTTGGTACATGTCGGCAATGGTTTCCGCAGACGCATGGAAGAGGTTCGTCACGACCCGAATGTCGCGGCCATTCGCATCTCGAAAGATCACCACCCGGTGACGCTTGGTGGAGCGGCATTGTTTCGTCCCCAACTGGCACGTGAAGTCGGCTTGAACCGATGAGGATGTGCTGGAAAGGCGTTTCAAGCTTTTTTTCTGATGAAGTTCGATGTTGTCCTTCATCCGAATGACAAAGAGCTGATGCTGCTCCACAAATCGATCGAGGCGTTCGACGAATCACGATCCCCAACCGCTTCGGCAATCAGTTGAATCTCTTCATCCGAAACAAGTTTTTGCATCAAATTCGGGAGTGTGGTATGCTTGTTCATAGAGAGCACCTCCTGGGTTTGTTTGTGTCGCTACTCACATTCTACAGGAAAGGTGCTCTTTTTTCTATACCCTTTGGATTTTATTGGATAATCAACACGCCTGAAAGAGGACAAATATAATTTCTATCTTTAGCTCAGTAAGTG
Organism: Geobacillus uzenensis; assembly: GCF_002217665.1. Classification (NCBI taxonomy): domain Bacteria; kingdom Bacillati; phylum Bacillota; class Bacilli; order Caryophanales; family Anoxybacillaceae; genus Geobacillus; species Geobacillus uzenensis. The sequence continues at coordinate 577 of NZ_NEWL01000008.1, read as the reverse complement.
CCTATATAATTCCTAGAAGAGAGTTAAATAATGTAGAGGAACAAGAACTTATCTTAAATCAAAGTTAACACACATTGAGAAAGAAACAGTAAGGTAAAAAAGAATTGATACTTCTGCCACAAAAGGAATCAAAAAGAGACATCATTCTTAATATTTTCATTCTTCTGATGGTGCCGTATAGATGCGGCATGGTTGTCTCTCATGGAAGAACGAATGAACTTCCATCATCTGTAGTGCCGCGAAATGCAGCATGGGTGGCTATGATTCAAAAAGTTATTATCAACAAAAAGGTGGGGGTAATAGTGTTAGACAAGAAAAAAGTAGGAAATATATTAGGTGTCACGTCTTTGTTTCCTGTAATCATAAGTATCATTATTTTCTATGTTGAAAGAGGTCCAGATGCTGATGTTTATTTCGTGATCACAATTTATGGCATCTTATCAATTATTGGGCTCTTCACCACAAGTTGTACTTGATCATTTAAGGTAGGTGTGCATAGAGGGTACAAAAAATGCGAATTTTCCTGTATGGTAAAGGTGACCAAACCAAACCATGGAGGGAAATTCGCATGTACTCT